>JAAYLC010000216.1 GCA_012522045.1 Bacteroidota bacterium | reverse complement strand
GTGTTTTTCCATTAAAGGGTTGACAAATGAATGTCCAAATTCGTGAAGTATTAAATCCGTTTCCAAATAACTTTTGTCAAAATACGGCACAAAGTCAATTTCTCCATTTGGTCCAATTAACGCATAAACTTCTTTTTCTCCGTTTTGGTTGATTGTCTCTGAATTAAAACCGCCCGAATGAAGTAATGGCGAAAGAATAAGATTGTACGAATTGAGTTTTTTGCCGTAAAAATTTTCCAAATATGTGGGTAGTTCGTTAAGTGTTTCCGACTTTTTGATTTGCGAAATGATTTTTTTGTTTAGTGGTTTTATCTCGTTTAAATAGGATTGAAAAAGTGTGTCTTGGTTGAATTTGATGAGTTCTTCCCTGAAGTTTTCGAGAAGATATTCTTTAGATTTTGGAACTGTTTCGTATTTGTCTGTTTTTTCCTTTATTTTTTTGAATTCGGGAAAGTCGGAAAACAGCAAAACCCATTCTACCGTCCGATAATAGGAAAAGTTATATTTTTTTGATAAGCTGTCGAAAAGCTGAACAGCTTTGTGTTTTTTTAGCGGTTGTAAATTCTTGTCGAGTTTTTGTTTGTAAAGGTTTTGATGTTCGCCAATTAGGAAGTAGTCGTTTAAAAATGCTACCGAATAAAGCGTTTCAATTCTCTCGTCAATCACAATGTTCAATTCCGATTTTTGTCCGATACTTTTTAAGGAAACGAAAAGTAGAATTAAAACGATTATTTTTTTCATTGACGGTTTTCTCAAAATTACTGGCAACGTTAGTATATCCGACACTGCCATCCGATTTGTTGCGGATATATTCCTTATGAACGCTGTGTCTTGATATTATTTTGCACTAATAAATATCTTTTTAAACCTTCACCAAATCTTTTCAGGGGTCGTTATTTTTAGATACTCAAACACCTCCTCCCCTTTTGAAACGGCGAGAAAATGAATGGATTTGTTTGAAAAAGAAATTACAACATAGTTTCAAATGTTGTGAATGCTTCTTTACTTTTCGCTTCTTTTTACGTAGCGTTTCACATATTCACCTTTTGAACTTCCGTGATCAAAATTTCCCCATTTTACAACCAAACGACTGTTTTTTCTGGCTTCTTCATTAGGGACATTCTCATATTCCATACGGTAAATGGTTGAAAACAAAACGGCTCTGCCTTCCCCGTGGTGGCAATGAATTAAAACAGGATAATTCATTTCGTCATCCATCACTTCAAAAAAACGATTTAAGGTTTCTTCATCAGGAATTTGTTCCGAGCCGATGTTGTAATAGTTGACTCCTTCCAGTTTTTCTATTGCTTGTTTTTCAGCCAATAATTCTTCCGGAACTTCAGGATTGTTCACCAAATCACCTGTTCCGGGAAAGCGCAAATCAATGACGGTTTTAATCCCGTGCTTTTCAAGGCAGGAAGGAAGTTTTTCCGGAGGAATTGCACCGGAGCGATATACTTTATTGGGTGAAACTTCTTTAAAATTGTAATTGATGTTTGTGTCGTAAACATACTTTCCTACGCCTAATAAGACGATTGATGCAAAAGCAATTAAAATTGTTTTTTTCATAATATTGGTTTATAGGTTGTAATCGATGATGCGCTCATAGTAATCTTGAAGAAAAGCTTTACAAAATAATTCCATTTCATCCATTTCCGAATTCCTTTGCGAAATCAAATTATTTGTCAATCCTTTATCATTTATTTCATAAAATCCAATTGCTTTTTCTCCATCGAAAAGACAAATATAGTTTTCTCTTTGTAATTGGAAGTATTCTATTCCGTTAAAAACAAAAGGTTTAGTAGATTCTGACAACAAACTACGACCCCAGCTTCTGAACGGCTTGTCATACCCTATCAAATCCAGAAGGGTCGGATAAATATCAATTTGCTGAGCCAAATCCCGATTTTCACCAATTAATGAACCGTTGGGCGTATAAATTAAAATCGGTATGGCTCCTCTGTTAATCGCTTTGCCATAATAATCAGTGTAATAAATCTGGTTTCCGTGATCGGCTGTAATGACAAAAACGGTATTGTCAAACCAGGGTTCTTTCTTTGCAGCTTCGAAAAATTTTTTAAAAGCATAATCCGTATATCCCACAACTTGATGCATAGGCACATGGCCTTTTGGAAATTTTCCTTCGTATTCTTTCGGAACGACATAGGGTTCGTGTGATGAAACTGTGAAGATGGTACTGAAAAACGGTGTTTCTTTTTCGTTGAGTGTTTCCCGCATAAACTGAAAAAACGGTTCGTCCCAGATTCCCCATGACCCGTCAAAATCGGCATCATTTCCGTACTCTTCCATTCCGTAATAATGATCAAACCCAAGAATATTCGAAAATCCCAAGAATCCCATCGACCCGTTTGGGGCTCCGTGGAAAAAGGAAGTGTCGTATCCCCAATCTTGTAAAGCAGAAACCAAGGATTGAATTTTTTGTTTGGAATACGGAGAAGATGTGAAAGCATCTTTAAATGAAGGAATTCCGGATAAGACCGAAGACATCCCGTGAATGGATTTGCTTCCGTTGGAGTAGGCGTTGGTAAAAATCAAACTTTCTTGAGCCAATGAATCTAAAAAAGGGGTATATCCTTCATAATTCGGAATATTTGCATGTTTGTTGAATGCGCCCCAATATTCGCGTCCGTAACTTTCCACGATAAACAAAACAATATTGGGAGTTGTTTTTGGATTGTCTGTATACTGTTTAATCGGTGCCACTAAGGTATTTACGTCCGCTTCCGGAACCTGATAAGGCACTTTTTGAAAAGAATTCGAGTTAAAGGTACGAATGAAAGAAAAAGGCGTATTCAGCACAATATCAGAATGTTCAATCCGATTTACATGGCGGCTTGCATCGACCATGTTTATCGGACGGGTTGTCTTTTTAAAATCTCCTCCGCGAATGCCGCCCACGACCAACGTTCCTATAATTCCGATTCCGAGAAGTGAAAAAAGAAGATAAGGAATCGGACGAATGGGGGTTTTGGGTGGAACAACTTTTACTTTTTTATAGCAATAAATCCACAAGAACGAAATCACAAAAAACAACCAATACACATGCCAATAGCTTATCAAAAATCTGAAAAACATATTGAATCCGTTGGATTCATTTTTTAAAACATCCCAAACGACTACGGTGGTTCGGGTGAAGGTGTATTTGTAATAAATAAAATCGACAAAATTTAATGCGTAGCCAACAAGATTAAAAGTGAAATAGACATAAAATAAAAACTTCTGATACGAGTGGCTCGTATTGATGAAAAGCGGTAGGATTGAAAAGAGGATAAATACTGAATTTAAGTAGAGAATTGCTGTGGTATCAAAGGCCAATCCGTGATAGGAAAGCCTGAAAAACTCACCGATACTATCGATATTCAGAATGCTTTTGTTGTAAAGAACAAACAGCACGCGTGCTATAAAATAAAACAAATATGCCAAAAACAGCCTGTAAATTAATGCAACATATTCGTTAACTCTGATAAATTTTCTAATATTCATTGCAATGAAAAAACTCGGTGTCGAAAGTACATAATTTTAGATTATAAAATCAAACATAAATTTTATGCTTCAATGACAATGCTTTAAGAAAGTTTTATTTTTACAATCATTATCTAATCTTATGTGCGATTTTACAATCATAATTCCTGTTTACAACGAAGAAGAAAACTTGTTTCCGCTGACCAAACTCCTTGTTGAATTTATGGAGAAATGCGATTTAAAAACTTCGGTACTCTTTATAAATGACGGCTCCACCGATGGGAGTCAGCAAAAAATCGAATCCATATGCCGACAAAACAATGGATTTAAATTTATCGAATTACAGGAGAACAAAGGACTTTCAGCTGCCTTAAAAGTAGGATTTGATTATGTGGAAAGTCCATGGACAGGTTATATGGACAGTGATTTACAGGTGAATCCCGATGATTTTTTAAGATTATTACCGCATCGGCATCATTATGCCTTGGTCAATGGAATCCGCACGAATCGCAATGACAGCATCGTAAAAAAAATTTCGTCAATCGTTGCCAACAGATTTCGAAGAATTTTTACCCGAGATGGAATTGCAGACACGACCTGTCCTTTGAAAGTGATAAAAACCTCGTTTGCCAAAAAAATTCCGATGTTTGATGGGATGCATCGCTTTATACCGGCGCTGATTCAACTGGAAAATGGGAAAGTACATCAAGTTCCCATCCGTCATTATCCGCGAATTTACGGAAAACCCAAATTCGGAGTCAAAAACCGACTGTTCGGAGGAATCATCGCGTGTTTTATTTTTTTGTGGATTCGAAGGAATTATATTACGTACGCTATAAAATCTAAAGCGGTCTGACAGGGATTTTCACCTGTTTAATCAATTTACGGCGACTCCAAACTTGTAAAAGGTAAAAAATCCAGCCTATTAAAATTCCAATGATGAATCCGGTAAGTACGTCCAATGGGTAATGAACTCCTAAATAAATTCGTGAATATCCCACAATTACGGACCAAATTACGAGTATCAAAAGCAATCTTTTGTACCAAGGTTTCAAGGATAATCCCAAGAAAATTGCCGCAGCCATCGAACTTGCCGCATGTGCAGAAAAATATCCGTAACGTCCGCAGCGCTCGGCTACAAACCGCATAACATCGGTCATTCCCGCAACTTCCTGACAAGGTCGCGGACGTTTGAAACCGTGTTTAAATACATTTGAAAGCTGGTCTGTGGCTGTAATCATTAATACAACAGCAACCAAAATAATCAATGTTCCTTTCCATCCGTACTGTTTGTAAATTAAAATCAACATGAATAAATACAGTGGAATAGCCGAAAATTTATGTGTTACAAAAAGCCAAAATCCATCCCATTTATCTGAACCTAATGTATTTAAATACAGAAAAACATCCTTATCTAATTGAAGTAATTGTTCGAGCATTTATAATGGATTTTATTCTTCGTATTGCGAGATTTCGTGTTCATAAAATTCAAAGGCGGCGGCAAAAAGTTGCTCCGATTCTGCTTCTAAATCCTCCATATCTTCTTTGTCGAACTCTTCCAACCATTCTACCTCGTCTGTTTCGACATTTAAAATAAATCGGGGAAAATCTGTATGAACAATGTATAAGGTCTCGGGAAAGTCGCTATTGTCTCCCAAAATAAATTTTGGCAATTCCATAAACTATCGTTTTAAATATGTTGAATTCTTATTAATTTTTTCGAAAGATAATTAAATCTCAAAAATAACATAAACGCACTTGCAGAAAGTCCTGCGAGCAATCCAATCCAAATTCCGCTGCTTGCCAAATCGGTTATTATGCCTAAATAATATGAAATTGGAAATCCGATAATCCAATAAGCAACCAAGGTCATATACATAGGAATCTTCACGTCCTGCATCCCTCTGAGCGCCCCGAGAGCAACTACTTGCAAACTGTCGGTAAATTGGAAAATCGCTGCGATGATGAGAAGTTGCGACGCAAGTGCAACGACTTCAAGATTGTCGGCAGCCAATTCCGGATTGTTTAAATCTAAAAATATTTTGGGTAAATCGACCTTAAAAAGAATAAAGCCACCGGCAAAAACCATGGACAACACCGTGGTCAACATAAAAACAGAAATGGCTATTCGTCTTAGTTCGCTATAATTTTTCAATCCTTTTTGATTTCCCACACGAATGGTTGCAACCACGCTAAATCCTTGTGCCACCATAAATGTCATCGATGCCAAATTTAAGGCAATTTGATTTGCCGCTTGCGGATTTTTTCCCAAAATTCCCGAAAGCCACACGGCTGAAGTGAAAATTCCAACTTCAAAAAACATTTGCAGTGCCGACGGAAACCCGAGATTCACTATTTTTTTCAATACGCGCGGACTCAATGTAAAAATGCGGATTCTCGTGACAAAAAAACGTGATATTTCGTTTTTATATAGCATATACCATAAGTACCCGACCATCACCACGCGTGAAGCCAAGGTACCGATTGCGGCTCCCAATCCCCCCAATTCCGGCGCACCAAATTTTCCAAATATAAAAACATAGTTCAGAAAAATATTTACCAAATTGGCAATAATGGTGGCATACATGGGGTATTTTGTCATGGACATTCCGTCACTAAATTGTTTAAAAGCTTGAAAAACAATCAGCGGAATTAAAGAAGCTGCGACCAACGTTAAATAAGGCATTGCAAGTTCCACAACTTCGGGCGGTTGTTGCATATTTCGCATCAGCGGTTTGGCAATCATCAACAAACCAAAAAGTATAAGTCCCAAAACAATACAAAGAAACAGGCCGTGTTTAAAAGCAGATTTTCCTTTGAGTTTGTTTTTTTCTCCGTCCGCTTCGGCTACCAAAGGTGTGATGGCTACAGAAAAACCAATTCCTATGGACATTGCCACAAACATAAAACTGTTCCCTAAGGAAACTGCTGCCAATTCCGCACTTCCCAACTGCCCTACCATGATATTGTCTACCAAAGCCACAACCTGGTGTCCCAGCAATCCTAAAATTACGGGAATGGCAAGTTTGGTATTAAATTTAAATTCCCGGGTATAATTCTTTAAAGACACTTTTTCATAAAAATTAGCGTGCAAAGATACGCCTTTCCTCGAGGAGGTGTCAAAGTTTAAGGTTTGAGTAACATTTTGAATTAAAGTGTTGCCTGCTCCTGTTTTTTAAAATTGAATTCAAAGCGATGCATTTAAAAAGCAACAATGATAAACTTCTTGTATTTTTGCACTGTAATTCAATTTTTATGGCAGTTTCAGACTATTTATAAGATCCGCAAGAATGTAAAATTCCACTGGAGGAAATTCATCTTAGTAATGAGAATAAAGAAGCACTTTCTCAATTGCTAAAAGAGTTTCAATACGCTTCAGTATTAAGCAAATACGATTTGCCGATTGCCAACAAAATCTTTCTTTTTGGTCATACGGGTTGTGGGAAAACAACCACGGCGCGGGCAATTGCGCATGCGTTAAATAAAAAAATTCTAATTGTAGATTTGAGCCAAGTGGTATCCTCAAAACTGGGAGAAACAGCAAAAAATATGGCTGAGGTTTTTCGTAAAGCGATACGTGAAAAAGCGGTTCTTTTTCTCGATGAGTTTGATGCAATCGGAAGAATGCGCCAATTTGAAGACAAAGATACCGGAGAGATGAAACGTTTGGTGAATTCGGTCATTCAATTGATAGATGAAATTCCTCAAGACACGCTTTTGATAGCTGCTACCAATCATTCGGCGGTGGTAGATTCTGCAATTTTACGAAGATTTCAACTGAAACTGCGTTTTGATCCGCCCACCAAAAGTGAATTAGACACCTATTACGATTCCCTATTGGCGCGTTTTCCCGAAAAGTTCAGAAAATTCAACCGGTTGTATGATATTTCTTATGCGGAAGCAAAGGATTATGCTTATAAAATAATTAAAGCTAAAATTATTGATGCGCAAGAAGTATAATTATTCTGTTAAATATTTCAATCATACCGATGAAATCTCACAGATAATTACTTTTTATTAAAAAATAACTCTTTATCTTTGGTTCCTAAAATTTCGTATCCATGAAAAGCATTTTACTTTCTTTTATCCTGTCTTTTTTTGTTATTAACAGCGTTTCTTCACAGTGGTCTGATCACACGATGACACACGATGGAATCCAACGTGAATACAAACTGTATCTGCCTGATAATTATGATGCAACCAATCCGGCATCGTTGGTAATTACCTTACACGGACTGGGAGATACGATGCACAATTTTAGTTTGGCAGGATTTGACCACATTGCAGATACTACCAATTTTATTGTTGCGGTTCCTCAAGCCGTAGCCGATATGATTGCCGGAACTGCGTGGAATTCACAAGCCGGAATTTACGGATATTATCCCAACAGCCATATTGACGACATCGGTTTTTTAAACACACTAACAGATGCTTTATTAAATCAATACGCCATTGATCCCGCGCGCGTATTTATGACCGGATTTTCTATGGGTGGATTTATGACCCAACGTATGGCATGTGAATCCAATACGAAATTTGCAGGTTTTGCATCCGTTGCGGGAACTATTGGCAGCGGTTTGCCGGGTTGCACTCCAAATCGTCCCGTTCCTATTGCACATTTTCACGGAACTGCAGACAGCACGGTTGATTATTTCAACAACAGTTTTGGACTCAGTGTTCCGGATTTAATCGATACGTGGGTTGCAGTCAACAGCACTTCCACCACCCCTGTTTATACGCTGCTTCCGGATACTTCCAATGACGGATTTACGATAGAACATTATTTATACACCGAAGGAAATGCAGATGTTGAGTTGTTTAAGGCGAATAATGCCGATCATCAATGGTTGGTAAAACCCGCTAATGATATTTCATACAGTGAAGAAATCATCAAATTTTTCCTTAAAACATCCGATCCTTTAAGCACCAATTCACCGGATGCAATAAGTGAAATTAAAATTTATCCAAACCCTGTTTCCGATTATCTGACGATTCAATTAGGAAATACTCAAAATGCGCAACATACCGAGATTTCCTTTTATGATGTATTGGGAAGAGTTATTTACACCAACAGTTTTTCTGAGGCACGTTTTTCATTTGCACCAAAAAATAACGGCATGCAACCCGGAGTTTATTTTGTAAAAATCAACGCTGCCGGCGCAACGTTTACCCAACGCATTGTTATCGAATAACAGTTAAAATTCAATTCGTAACCATTAAAGATTTTTATTTTCGGTTATTCATCGTCGGCTGCTGATGCAATCAAAAGTTCCAACAATTGAATTGCCGCATCGCTGATTTTAGTACCCGGTCCGTAAACAGCTGCCACGCCTGCATCAAATAAAAATTGATAATCTAGCGTGGGAACCACGCCTCCCACAATGACAATAATGTCATCGCGTCCGTAGTTTTTTAAAGCTTCAATCACTTGCGGCACCAATGTTTTATGACCGGCTGCCAACGAAGAAACTCCCAAAATATGGACGTCATTTTCGACGGCTTGTTTTGCAGCTTCTTCCGGTGTTTGAAACAACGGCCCGATATCGACGTCAAATCCAATATCGGCATAGCTTGTCGAAACTACTTTTGCGCCTCTGTCATGACCGTCTTGTCCCATTTTTGCTATCATAATTCGCGGACGTCGTCCTTCGATTGTGGCAAATTGATCTGCCAAGGCTCTCGCTTTTTCAAATGATGTATCTTTATCCATTTCCTTACTGTAAACTCCTGTAAAAGAGCGTATTTCTGCTTTGTAGCGTCCGAATTCTTTTTCGAGTGCATCGGATATTTCACCCAAAGTCACACGATGGCGTGCGGCTTCAACAGCCAATTCGAGTAAATTCCCTTGTCCCGTTTTTGCACTTTGTGTCAATGCTTCCAACGATGCTTGTACTTTCTCATTGTCACGAGAAGCTTTGATTTCTTCCAATCGTTTAATTTGAGCATTCCGCACCATCTGATTGTCAACATCGAGGATTTGAAGCGGTTCTTCTTTCTCCAAGCGGTATTTATTAACACCGACAATAATGTCGTGACCGCTGTCAATTCGCGCTTGTTTACGCGCAGCCGCTTCTTCGATGCGCAGTTTTGGAATTCCGGCTTCAATGGCTTTGGTCATTCCGCCCAGTGCTTCAACTTCTTGAATTAATTCCCAAGCTTTTTCAGCAAGTTGATACGTCAGGCTTTCCACATAATAACTTCCTGCCCAAGGATCCACGGTTCTGGTGATCTCCGTTTCTGTTTGCAAATAAATTTGCGTGTTTCTTGCAATTCTTGCAGAAAAATCTGTAGGGAGTGCGATGGCTTCGTCTAACGCATTGGTGTGTAAGGATTGCGTGCCGCCAAATGCAGCAGCCGCAGCTTCGATGGTTGTACGTGCGACGTTGTTAAACGGGTCTTGTTCAGTCAGACTCCAACCGCTTGTTTGACAGTGCGTACGCAACGCCAATGATTTTTGATTTTTCGGATTGAATTGGTTAACAATTTTTGCCCAAAGCATGCGCGCAGCTCTCATTTTGGCGATTTCCATAAAATGATTCATTCCAATTCCCCAGAAAAAAGACAATCGCGGCGCAAAATTATCAATATCCATTCCCGCTTCAAGTCCGGTACGAATGTATTCCAAACCGTTTGCCAAGGTATATGCCAACTCAATATCCGCTGTAGCGCCGGCTTCCTGCATGTGATAACCCGAAATTGAAATGCTGTTGAATTTCGGCATATTCTTAGAAGTAAATGCAAAAATATCACTGATGATTTTCATCGAAGGCGTTGGCGGATAGATATAAGTATTCCGAACCATAAATTCTTTCAGAATGTCATTTTGAATGGTTCCCGTCAATGCTTCGGGCGCAACGCCTTGTTCTTCTGCTGCAACGATATAAAATGCCATAATCGGAAGTACGGCACCATTCATAGTCATGGAAACACTCATTTTGTCCAACGGAATTTGGTCAAAGAGAATTTTCATATCTTCAACGGTATCGATGGCTACACCTGCTTTTCCTACATCTCCTACTACGCGATCATGATCGCTGTCATAGCCTCGGTGCGTCGCCAAATCAAAAGCCACAGAAAGTCCTTTTTGTCCGGCTTCCAGATTGCGTCTGTAAAAGGCATTGCTGTCTTCTGCGGTTGAAAATCCTGCGTATTGTCGAATCGTCCACGGACGACGGACGTACATCGTGCTGTACGGTCCGCGAAGAAACGGAGGTATTCCCGCGGCAAAATCCAAGTGTTCCAAATTCTCAATGACTGCTGCCGTATAGCGATTTTTAATTTCAATCATTTCTGCAGTCTCGAATGTCTTTATTTCTCCGACTTCAGAGGATACTGCGTCTTTATTAAGGGTTATATGTTGTACGTTTTTTCTTTCCATATCTTAAATCTTCACAAACCACAGGTTATTTTTCTTCATTGAGGCGTTTTTGTTCAAGTGCTTCCGAAAGCCGCTTGGGAATCACCGGTTCAACAAGTGTTTTGACAGGGTTTTTCTTAACAAAAGGAAATAACTCCAAAGTATCTTTCATCCTGTCTTGAGGGTTTATTTGATAATTTGTTCCCACCAATTTTAATTTCCCCGAATCAAACCGAGCTTGTTCTTCATTGGCACTTTCTTTAATTTTTTTCTGAATATTTCCTTTATGGAGTTGTGCGATATATCCTCCGCCTTTTTCTATTTCTTTAAATATTTTTAAGGCTTTTTCAGCAAGTTCATCGGTAATTTGTTCAATGTAATAAGTGCCGTCCACCGGATTCATAACCGTGTCAAAATAACTTTCTTCTTTTAAAATAAGCAGTTGATTCCGGCTGATGCGTTCCCCAAATTCATTGCTTTTATGAAAAACAGCATCATAAGCCAAATTTACCACCACATCTGCACCGCCCAAAATAGCACTCATACTTTCGGAAGTCGTCCGAAGCATATTTACATTGTAGTCATAAATTGTTTTATTTCTTAATGTAGGCGTGGCAAGAACCCTGCATGTTACAGGAAATTGATACGCATCAGCCAAAACAGCAAATAATTTCCGCAACGCTCTGATTTTGGCAATTTCAAAAAAGTAATTCGATCCTGTTGAAACCTCAAAGGTAATTTTCAGGGCTTTGTTATTTGGAGCGAACCAATTCAAATATTCATTCGCGTGTGCCAATCCGTACGCCAGTTGTTGAACTATGTTCGCACCTGCATTTTGAATGGTTCCCAGTTTGACGGTGACAAAATCCGTTTGAGATTTATGCAATGCTTCCAAATTTTGAAAATCTTCTTTTTGATTTTGAAACCAATTTCCCGTACGAACCAACTGCCCTACCGGATCTATTAAAAATAAAAAATCGGCATTGTTTTCTATTAAATTCGTTGTTAAGCGCTGCACAAATTCTTTTGAATAAAATTGAAAATCAAAAATCAGCAAGGTATTTTCAAAAGGAATTCCGCTTAAAAGAACGTTAGAGTCGAATTCTTTTTCTACTTTAAAAACAATCGATTCGGCACCTTTGTTTAGGGCATTTCTCGCTATTTTATTTGCAATGTGTTCCTCATCGACAAAAACGGATTGTGCAATTTTCCAACTTTCGGGATGTCCCGGAACAGGATTTATGGGATTTTGAAAATCATCGCGATGATAAAACGGTTTTACGTGAATGTTTTCGGGGCTTTTCCAAACCAGATTTTCGTTGTAATCCGCTCCTTTTAAATCATATTGAATACGCTGTTTCCACTGTTTGGCAGAAACGCTTTCAAATTCGTCAAACAAAAATTTTTTCATTTTTTCTCTTTTATATCCACACTGTCGGCGTGTTCAATAATATAAATATCTTCATTTTCTTTTTTCATATAATACGCTTCTCGTGCAAATCGTTCCATTTCTTCTTTGTCATCTAATTTTTCCATGAACGTCCGATCTTTTTGAATTTCAGCTTCATAAAATTCTTTATTCTTTTCCAAACCGTCAATTTCCTGATTTAATTCATTGTGAATCAAAAAAGAATTGGAATCAAAAAACAACATCCATACTGCAAAAAGCACGATAATAATAAAATACTTATTTGTTATTATTCGCAACCATCGATTTTTTTTATAGGTTTCCTTCCACTTCATGCTTGTGAATAATTTAATTTTTGATAGATAATACTCCTCAACATATCTACGGCTACGGTATTAAATTTGTTTGTGGGAATGATGATGTCCGCAAATTCTTTCGTAGGTTCAATAAATTGTTGGTGCATGGGTTTTAAAGTGGTTTCATATCGGGTAATGACTTCTTCCAAATCTCTTCCGCGTGTTGCCATATCTCTTTTTAAACGGCGAATCAAGCGGGCATCACTATCTGCATGCACAAAAACTTTAATGTCAAACATTTCCCGGATTTCGGGGTGTGATAAAATCAAAATTCCTTCGACAATAACTACCTTTCTGGGATGTGTGGTTACGGTTTCTTTTGTGCGGTTGTGTTCGACAAACGAATACACGGGCTGTTCAAAAGATTCTCCACGGCGCAAAGCTTTCAAATGCTTTACAAGCAAATCAAAATCAATAGCTTTTGGATGATCAAAATTTATTTTTGTCCGTTCTTCAAAAGTAAGATGGCTGGTGTCGTGATAATAGGAATCTTGTGAAATAACACAAACTTCATCGGGCGGAAGTTCAGAAACTATTTGACTTACAACCGATGTTTTTCCGCTACCTGTGCCTCCTGAGATACCAATTATGAGCATACTACTGATATTTGTACAAATGTAGGTAAAAGTTCAGACAGTGATAAGTTCAAACTTCTGTTCCTTGTCAAATTTATTAAATTTTACATTGCAGTAATTATATTTGCAGTTTTAGAAATCATGATGAATACCATTCTTCTACACCCTACTTATTTTCCGTCAATCGAAACGATGTGTCACATTGTCAATGCCGATAAAATCGTTTGGGAAATTCACGATAATTATCAGAAACAGACGTATCGGAATCGGACGTACATCGCCCATAGCAATGGCAAGTTGTTATTGAATATTCCGGTGAAACACATCAGCGGCATCAGGCAAAAAACGCATGAAGTTCAGGTTGAAACTGCCGTAAATTGGCAAAAACAACATTTAAAGAGCATCCAAACAGCGTATAGAACCTCTCCTTTTTTTGAATTTTATGAAGATGACATCCTTCCGCTTTTTACGGAACCCGTGACGAATCTGATGAACTTCAATTTTAAAATATTTGAATTTTTAACAGAAATCATCGGTTTTAAAGCAGAGGCCTCAACCACATTAAAATATGAAGAAAACCCGGAGGATGTGCACGATTTACGAAGGTTGGTAAATGCCAAACGTCCCACACCCTTTGAAGCTGTTCCGTACACCCAAGTTTTGGAAGCGTCTCACGGCTTTTTACCGAATTTATCAATATTGGATTTAATTTTTAACGAAGGTCCCAACACTCTTACGCATTTAAAAGCTCATGATTTATCCTATTTTACCAAGACAAATCCGCAACAATAGCACGATGATCGGAAAAGGTATTATCTAAAACCTTAAAAGAAGTTGTTTCAAAGATCGGAGAAGTCAGAATAAAATCAATGCGCATGGGAAAACCTTGAAATGAAAAAGTGGTTCCAAGTCCCGACCCCGCTTCACGAAATGCGTCTTTCATATTGCGCATCAATTTGTTATAACTGTAAGAATACGGCGTGTTGTTAAAATCTCCTACGAACAAAACCGGATAGTTACTTGCAGCTTTATGGGACAGGATTTTTTTAACTTGGGTTTCCTGCTGGCGAAATCGTCCGTTTAATTGTTTTAACAGACGTTCCGTACTCGTTTCTTGTAAGAATTCTACTTCCGAAATAACTCCATGCGATTGGAGGTGCATATTATATAGACGAAGGGTATCGTTTTCTTTTATAATATCTGTGTAAATCGTATTGTTGTTGGAATCAGAAAAGTCAAATGCTCCGGTGTTTTGTAAGGGATATTTCGAGAAAATAGCATATCCGAGTTGGTCTTTTTCTTTTTTAAAATAAATGAATTTATAAGGATAGTCCGAAAAATCGATTTTATTGGGAACAAAATATTCTTGAATGCAAATAATATCAGGATTTTCTGTAGCAATGTAATTATTCATAATGTCCGTTACATTTCCAAAGTCTTCTTTTTCATAGGCATTGAACAATCTGACGTTATAGGACATTACTTTCAGCGAATTTTCAAAATCGCTTTTTGGTTTGGGGTTAGAAAAAGTAGGAAATATATTAAAATACCATACTGAAAGTCCAACGGCTATCAACGATAACAAAAATTTTGAGCGCATTTGAATAAGCCAATACACACAAAAAACAATATTGATTAAAATGATAATGGGAACTCCCAGACTTAAAACGGGAATAATAACAACTTTGGAAGGAGCTAAATAAGGAAATAAAAAAGTTGCGAGTAAAATAAATACAAAAACGATGTTGAGCCCGTATATAAATCGATTAAAAAACCTTAACATGACTTAATCATCTTTACCTGCTCTGAACAAATAATCCTTTTCCTCTTTGGATAGACTTTCATAACCGCTTTGGCTGATTTTATCCAAAATGGTATCGATTTTCTTTTGGTGCTCCGACTTTGAGATTGGGGATGTTTTTCTTTTGGCAGCTGAAGCCGTTTTATTGCGATGCACTTTTTTAAACGGAACGTGGTTTTTCTTTTTGAAAAGTCCGACAATCCAGTCCATAAAATTTTCAAACCATTTTCCGATGTCGTTTCCTTTGGTTAATTGAACGGCATATACATATCCAAAAATTCCGCCTCCCACGTGTGCCAACAAGCCTCCGGCATTTCCCGATGAAGGAATTCGCAACAAATCCAATAAAAATAAGGCAACAGCGATGTGCCACAGTTTAATGGAGAAAGTGAAAATCCTGACTTCTGTATTGGGTGTATAAGCAGCTATAAAAACCATAATGGCCGTAACCGCGCCGGAAGCCCCGATTAAAAAAGCCCGTTGACTTTCAAAAACAGGAAACAGATTGTAAGAAAGCGCAAACAATGCTCCGCCTGCCAATGCTCCGAGTAAATAGATGGTAAGAAAGCGTCTGCCGTTAAACAAGTTGAGCACAATCCGTCCGAACCACCACAGCCAAATCATATTAAAGAGCAGGTGAAAAAAACCAAAGTGTAGAAATCCATAAGTTATCAACGTCCACGGTCGCATCAGGATGAGTATCGGATCATTGCTCAGCACAAACCATCTCACAAAAACGGCTTGCGGTACTGCCATAAAAAAAGAACCGAGCGATACTATTAAATATACGGCAACATTGATAACAATAAGTTTGGTTAAAACGTCTGCTGTTTGATATTTATATCGAAGTGTATTCATTTTTTAATTCCATCGATGACTGTCAAAACTATTTTTTTTCCAATAATACGCCATTATAAATCCGAAAAGTGCGCCTCCGATATGTGCCCAATGTGCAATTCCAAAAGAAGTACCCGTGATTCCTGCAAATAAATCCAACAAGATTAATCCGGGAATAAAATATTTTGCTTTAATCGGAACCGGGAAAAATATAAGCATTAATCCCACATTTGGATACATCATCCCAAAGGCTACTAAAATTCCGTAAACCGCTCCCGAAGCTCCTACCGCCGGCGTATTAAAGGCAGCATACCCACTTGCCATCAGCGCTTTTGTTGCTTCGTCGACCGGAGGTCCTTGATAGACATTTGTAGTAAGCGCCTGAATGGAAGCTTCATACGAATTTCCCAGTGCCATCATGGCGTCAACGGCAACATGCACCTGGTAGTAATTGACTCCTGTATGAACCAGTGCGGCACCGAGTCCTGCTGAAAAGTAAAAAAACAAAAAACGATTGCGTCCCCATTGCATTTCCAGCGGCGATCCAAATGCCCAAAGTGCGTACATATTAAATAAAATATGAAACATGCCGCCGTGCATAAACATATGCGTAATCGGTTGCCAAATTTTGAAGTTGGGATTCTCAAAATAGAACAGGGAAAACAATTGAAACGGAAAACCTTGTAAAAAAAGGGTTCCCAAAAAAAACAGGATGTTTACAATGATTAAAAACTTGATGGTTTCAGGCATTCTTCCCATAGTGATCGCATGTGCTGAAAATTATTCAGCGATTATATAAATTTTTTATCAAACTCATCCAAACTAATGATTTTAAATGTAGGTTTTTTAGTTGGACTTATCGAGGGTTCTTTGCAAGCAAACAACCGATTAATCATATCTTCTTGTTCTGTATTATTCAAACTAATTCCTGTTTTAACAGCCAAGTTTAGTGCCATTGATTTTGCCAACATATCGTTTAGCTGAAATCCTTCTTCCGGAATATCCTCTTTAATGTCATTAATTAATTCTTCCAACAACGTAGCAATTTGACTCTCCACCAGCATGACCGGAATGCCAACAATACTAACTTGCTCTTCGGCAAATTCTGAAAAAATGAATCCTACATTTTCTAATTGTTCACGAACTTTTTGAAGCACTTCCATGTCGGGTCTGGAGAAATGCAGGTTTAAAGGAAAAAGAAGTTGTTGGCTTATAGCTTCTTTTACCGTAATATTTTTTAATAATTCTTCATATAAAATTCGCTGGTGTGCATAATTTTGATGCACAAGCATCAACCCGCTTTTTAAAGGAGCTAAAATGTATTTATTTTGAAATTGCAGCGAACGATTGACCGAGTTTTCATCTGTTTTCGGATAAAGTCCCAAATCCGGAGTTGCTTCTTTATTTTCCGCTTCTTTTTCTAAAGAATCTGTCGCAGTGTATAGCGCTTCCCAATTTGCCGTTTGAGTTCTGAATTTTCCGGTGTTGGAAAAATCAAATTTTGAAACTGGTTTCGGTTCGTTTTGAAACGGATTGAAATTTCTGTCCACATTTATTGCCGGCGGAGTCACTGTACTTTTCTTGCTGTAATCGTAGGGTGTATCAAATTCTTTTTGATGCTGAAAATCCAAGACAGGTGCAATGTTAAATTGTCCCAAACTGTGTTTTATGCTGGCGCGCAACATGGCGTATATTGCATGCTCGTCTTCAAACTTCACTTCGGTTTTTGTGGGATGAATGTTGATATCGATGGATTCTGGTTGCACTTCCAAAAAAATAAAATATCCGGGATGCACATCATTTTTTATAAGCCCTTCATACGCTGCAACCACGGCATGATGCAAATATGAATTTCTAATAAACCGCTTGTTGACAAAAAAGAATTGTTCTCCTCTGCTTTTCTTGCCGTATTCCGGTTTTAGGGCAAATCCGCTGATTTTAACGATGGGCGTTTCTTCGGAAACAGGAACTAATTTTTCATCCGTTTTTTTTCCGAAAATATGAATTATGCGTTGGCGCAAATTCGTACTCGGCAACTTAAACAAGCTGTTGTCATTGTGAGTCAAATTAAATTCCACATCCGGATGTGCCAATGCCACACGGTGAAATTCATCGATGATATGACGCATTTCGACGGTATTGCTTTTTAAAAAATTGCGTCGCGCCGGAATATTGTAAAAAAGATTTTTAACCAGAATGGTGGTTCCTTGAGGTAAAACTGCCGGTTCCTGCGCAAGAACTTTGCTGCCCTCAATGGTGATATGCGTTCCCAACTCATCATCCGCTTGCTTGGTTTTTAATTCCACATGAGCAATTGCCGCTATGGATGCCAAGGCTTCTCCGCGAAATCCTTTGGTATGCAGGTTAAACAAATCTTCTGCTTTTCTGATTTTAGAAGTTGCATGACGTTCGAAACACAAGCGTGCGTCCGTAGTGCTCATCCCGATGCCGTTGTCCGTAATTTGAATCAAGGTTTTTCCGGCATCTTTGACAATTAATGTAATTGTTGTTGATTGGGCGTCGATCGCATTCTCGATAAGTTCTTTTACTACAGAGGAAGGACGTTGCACGACTTCGCCCGCCGCAATCTGATTGGCAACGTGATCCGGTAATAATTGAATTTTATCAACCATAAATTACAAGCTGAAAATACTAATATCAAAGTCGATAATATACAGAAAAATTAATGTCAGGATTGCTATAATTATCCAAAGACGCAATTTTGTATTTCTGTCAGATTTTATCTTTAAATCTTGTTTGACCGTTGAAAATTTATTTTTAAGTCCTTTGTTGTCGCCAACAGTTATTCGAAAGTGGTCAAATTTATGTTTTATGGCAAAGGGACTTCCCTCACCGTCATATTGATAATGACGCGGTTTATAATTAAATTTTTTGTTTTTTTTCTTTTTTACTAACTTCATAATACAATCCTCAAAGATACCGAATTCCTATCATTCTTAAAAATCTGGTGCAGCATAAAAACCACTGCATTTATCATACCTTTTCAATAAGAACTCATAAATAAAAAAAGGGAATGGCTCCGCTGAGCATTCCCTTAAAATCAACGTTATAATTTTTTAATTATAAGGCAGCCATTTTTATTGCAGCGATTGCTGCTTCCACTCCTTTGTTTCCATACTTTCCGCCACTTCTGTCTATGGCTTGTTGGAGGGTATTGTCTGTAAGCACGCAAAAAATAACGGGAATATCTCCTTGAACATTTAAATCTTTAATTCCTTGAGCAACAGCTTCACACACAAAATCAAAATGTCGGGTTTCTCCCTGAATCACACTTCCCACAGCGATTATTGCATCTAAGGAAGTATGTCTTTTTGCCATCAATTTACATCCGTAAATCAACTCATAACTTCCGGGAACATTCCACCGGATTATATTTTCTTTTTTGGCACCACAGTCAATTAACGTTTCCAAAGCGCCTTGAAACATGCCTTCAGTGATGTTTTCATTCCATTCAGAAACAACAATCCCAAATCGAAATTGTTCTGCATTTGGGATTGTTGTTTTATCGTAAACGGATAAATTTTTATTTTCTGTAGCCATTTATTTTGTCATTGCTTCAGTGCGTCCGAGATAAACTTCCGCTTTCGCAAACTCTTCAGAGTTTGGATAATCTTTTACTATTTTCTCGAAATGTTTCTTTGCCTTGTCTATTTTATTGAGGTTTAGGGCAGTTAATCCTGCTTTAAACAAAAATCGTGGTGTGGTAAAATCATTGGTACGCATGCTTGCTGCATCTTCATAATATTTTAATGCGTCTTCATGTTGCCCGAGATTTGTAAAAGCATCCCCGATGGAACCTTTAGCAATGGGTGCCAATATTTCGTCTTTTGATTTAAATTTATCAAGATGTTCAATAGCTTCCTTGTACTTATTCATATTCAAATAAGCAATTCCTACGTAATAATGAGACAGATTTGCTGCATCGGTTCCGCCGTAGTTATCAATAATGTCAAGGAATCCGTATTTTCCGCCACCTCCGTGAAGTGCCAGATTATACAAAGAATCTTTTTCAGTTATGTTTAAAGCTTCTTCCCAATAATTTTGAGCTTGGGACATTTCACTCATCGCTTCAGCTTCTTTGGGATTCTGAACAAATTCTTGAAATACAAAATATCCAACAACCGCTAATGCGATTACGCCAAAAGCTCCAAGTAGTACTTTTTGATTTTTTTGAATCCATGCTTCGGTTCGAGACGCTCCTTCATCAAGAGAGCGAAACACTTCTGCAGTTGTACTGTTTTTTTCTAATTCAGATTGTTGCTCTTCTTTTGTTCTTGGTTTGCCTCCACGTTTTTTGTAGGTTGCCATAATTTTCGTTTAATGTGGCGCAAAATTAAAATATTTAATGGAATTTAAAAGGATATAAATTTCTTATTTTTTAATAATTTGCAAAACTTCGGATTTCTGCTTTAAAAAAATCAGAAAATTTTCAAGAATCTCATTTTTATGATCTTACAAAAGCTAACATTAGTCAATTACAAAAACTTCGATTCGGCCACATTTGATTTTGATCCAAAAATTAACTGTTTTGTCGGAAAAAACGGAATCGGGAAGACCAATATTTTAGATGCCATTTATCATCTGTCGTTTGGAAAAAGTTATTTTAATCCCATAACGCTTCAAAATATCCGACACAACACGGATTTCTTTATGATTGAAGGAAATTAGTTAAAAGAGGATTCTCCGCAAAAAATTGTTGTCAGTGCCAAGAAAAATCAGAAAAAAATCATCAACCGAAACGGGAAAGCCTATGAAAAACTAAGCGATCACAT
>JAAYLC010000103.1 GCA_012522045.1 Bacteroidota bacterium | reverse complement strand
TTGACGTATGATTTGAAATATCAATTCCGTCTTCTTGCATTATTGCAATGGCTTTTGGGTTTACTCCGTGTGTTTTGACACCTGCACTGTAAACTTCTGCATTTCCGTTCGCAAAATGTCGTAAATAACCCTCCGCTATCTGACTTCTGCAACTGTTTCCTGTGCAAAGCACTAAAATTTTCTTTGTCATTGTTTATAATGTTTTTTCTTTAAAAATAGACTTGCTCTGACTAATAATATCAAAACAGGAACTTCAACTAAAGGCCCGATTACACCCACAAATGCTTGAGGCGAGTGTATGCCAAATACCGCAATGGCGACCGCAATTGCCAATTCAAAGTTGTTGCCAGTAGCTGTAAATGCAATAGATGCATTTTTATCATAAGGGACTTTTAGAAATTTACTAATGAAAAAACTCACGAAAAACATTAGTACAAAATAAATGATTAATGGTATCGCTATTTTTATGACATCTAAAGGCAACTCCAATATTTTGTCGCCTTTTAAACTGAACATCAGCACAATGGTAAACAGTAAAGCATACAATGTAATAGGCGATATTTTTGGAACAAACTTTCTATTGTACCACTCGATACCTTTCGATTTTACCAAATAATAACGGCTCACGAAACCAGCAAAAAAAGGAATGCCTAAATATATCAAAACGCTTTGTGTAACTTCTTTCATTGAAACACTTACATTGAAATTAGCAATCCCTAATTTATTGGGCAATATGTTGATGAAAAGCCAAACGAAAAAACTGTAAGTCAATATCTGAAAGATACTGTTTAGGGCGACCAATAATGCCGTGTATTCTCTGTTTGCTTTTGCCAAATCACTCCACACAATAACCATTGCGATACACCTTGCCAGACCAATTAAAATTAATCCCGACATATATTCGGGTTCGTTTCGTAAAAACAGAACGGCTAAACCAAACATCAAAACGGTACCGATAACCCAATTCAATATCAAGGAAATGGCAATTACTTTCTTGTCTTTTAGAGCTTTAGGTAACAAACTGTAATCGACTTTTGCCAAAGGCGGATACATCATCAATATCAATCCGATAGCCAATGGTATATTGGTTGTACCAACAGAAAGGGAGTTCGTTACATTGGAAATATCTGGAAATAAATAACCCAATCCTACACCTACCGCCATTGCAAGGAATATCCATAGGGTCAGATAACGGTCGAGAAATTTTAATTTTGGTTGCATAGCTTATACTTAACAGCATCCACCGCCTGGCGTGCAAGAAGCATTTTGATTTACAGACAATTCGGGTAAATTCTTCTTTGCTTTTTCGGACGGAATTCCACACGCATCTTGTGCTAAACAAGCGGTTGTTTTGTTTTGCAAAATGAAATTTGTTCCGTCAAATGCCAATCCGTACTTTCCTATGGTTTGCAAACTCTTTTTCAATTGTCCATTTTGTGATTGCGAATCTTCGATTTCACTTTGATATTCCACTTCAATTTCTGCATCTTCAATGCCTAATTTTTCTTCGGAAAGTTTAATGATGTTTAAAAGTTTAGCAGGTTTTAAACGATGTTCAAAATCATCGGCATTCCATAGCTGAAAATTTACCGTTTTTT
>JAAYLC010000117.1 GCA_012522045.1 Bacteroidota bacterium | reverse complement strand
CTCTTTGGGCGTTACAATGATGTGGTTGCTTACCCGTACAACTATGCCTCTTATACGATTCCTGTTCGTCAGTACTGAGTTTTGTAGTCCTGCTTCCTTCACTCTCTACTTCGCAATAGACGAGCTTAAAGCTTACTAATGGTTCAGGGCGTTACACCTGCCCATAAGGGACTTGCACCCTCTAGATTAATTATTTACCTTTCGATAAATAAAAGATGCCCATGCTGGGCACACACAGCGGCTATAGCAAATGCGGGCGAAAGTGCTGATATGAAAGCAATTACACTAAACAAACTAACTGCTAAACTGAAAGTGAAGTGCCTTGAAATCCCGCACTTGCCATAGCCACGACCGTTGTGTGCAATAATTTTTAAAAATTACAACGTATGAAAAAAATCAGCACTTTTTTAAGTATTTTTATTTTTATCTCTGGTATATTACTTTCTTGCTCAAGCGATGATGATAATGGAACAGAAAATAATGGCTCAATAATAGGAACTTGGAATGGAATTTCAAGTACATATAATGGGCAAAACGCAGGAATTCCTGACAACAATATTGTTATTTTTAATTCAAATAACAGAGTTGAATTTATTTATGAAGGTTTTGGAAATAATGGACAAGATATTTCTGAAGAAGGTTCTTGGACTTTAAACGGTACAAATCTCAGAATTCAATGGGATGATGCTGACCCAGGACTTGAAATTTACAATCTTCAAATTCTCGAATTAACAAATTCCACTTTAAAATGGTCAACGCAAGTTGATGGAAAAACTTTAACAGAAACATTTAGTAAATAAACCTAACCAATTATTGCATACAACTTTAAAGTTTATTTTCTAAAAATATAAAAATGAATAATTCCGAAATATTTCTTGACTTTTACAATAAAATTGACGCATACATCAAAAAACAAGACAAGTTTGACTCGTCAATGTCATTCAGTCAAAAAATAAAAAATTCTAAAAACAAAATCGTACAACGATTTAGTGATGAGCTAATTTCATTAGCAGAGCTTAGGAACGCAATAGTTCATAATCCTAAAATTGGAAATAAAACAATTGCAGAACCACACAGTGAAACTGTAACTAGGATTAAAGAACTTTATGAAAAAATATCTAATCCTAAAAAAGTAATTCCTGAATTTGCTTTTCCTGTTTTAGGTGCTAAAGAAAATGATTTTATAAATGACATTTTGATAGAAATGAAAAATCATTCTTTCTCTCAATTTCCTATCTATGATGACAATAATTGCGTAACAGAATTAATTAACACAAATACAATTTCAAGATGGTTGTCTTCGAAACTTGAAGAAAATGGAACTATAATTATTGATAATGTAAAAGTGAAAGATTTAATTTCAGATATTGAGTTCAAAAATAATTACAAATTCATTTCCCGAAATACTTCAATTTATGAAGCATACGATTTGTTTATTGACCAAATAAATAAACAAAAACGTAATTTAGACGTTTTATTTATCACAGATTCTGGAAAGAAAACTGAAAAATTATTAGGACTAATTACAATTGAAGACATCGCAAATAAGGTCTGAAAAGTATTACTGCACACAATCGAGTAGGCGACCCCGCTTCTCAGTAGATACGAGGTTAGCCTCTCACACCACCGTACGTACGGGTCTCGTATACGGCGGTTCGATAATGAAACTTATCGTTTGTTTTGATTCGTTGTCTCGCTTAATCTAAGGCTACTGTTCTACTGGAAAACTATCCGTAACGTAAAACCGCTCCTTAGTCTATTAAAGACCATTATCGTTCCGT
>JAAYLC010000237.1 GCA_012522045.1 Bacteroidota bacterium | reverse complement strand
TCTTTTAGTTTTCCGTCCGGTCCCCACATTTTCCCGGAATTGCGAATCATTGCCGGCATCGAAGCATCGACAATCACATCGTTCGGCATATGAAGATTGGTAATTCCTTTGTCGCTGTCCACCATAGCCATGTCCGGATTTTTGTCTAAAATGGCTTGAATATCCGCTCTGATTTGGCGTTGTTCGTTTTCAGGAAGATTTTTGAGTTTTCGTTCTAATGATGCGAGTCCGTCATTGGCATTAAAGTTTATTTTATTTAATGATTCTTGATGTTTTTCAAATAAATCTGCAAAGTAAGTTTTAACCACGTGCCCGAAAATAATCGGATCGCTCACTTTCATCATCGTGGCTTTTAGGTGCACGGAAAATAAAACATCTTTTTCGTTTGCATCCTTTATTTCATGCTCCAAGAAATTTACAAGAGCCTTTTTACTCATGACCGTAGCGTCAACAACTTCATCTTGCATAACTTTCAGATTTTCTTTTAAAACCGTTTGTGTTCCTTGCGCATCGGTGAAAGTGATTTTTAAAGTATCATCTTTGGGAAGGGTAGTTGATTTTTCATTGTGAAAAAAATCGCCGGAATCCATCGTAGCCACATGACTTTTGCTGTCGGAATTCCAAGCTCCCATTTTGTGCGGATTCTTTTTAGCGTAGTTTTTCACGGCTTTTGGAGCACGTCGGTCACTGTTTCCTTCACGAAGTACAGGATTCACCGCACTTCCTTTTACTTTGTCATATCGTTGTTGAATTTCTTTTTCTTCATCCGTTGTCGGATTGATGGGGTAATTGGGAATATTATATCCCTGACTTTGAAGTTCTTCAATAGCTGCTTGAAGTTGTGGCAATGAAGCACTGATATTGGGAAGTTTAATAATATTTGCTTCCGGTTTTTTTGCCAATTCTCCCAATTCCGATAAATCGTCGTTGACTCGTTGATTTTCTTGAAGATATTCAGGAAAAACAGCAAGAATTCTTCCCGATAGTGAAATGTCACGACTTTCTACGGGGATGCCCGCGGTATTTGCATAAGCGCGAACGATGGGTAAAAAAGAATGCGTGGCCATTGCCGGTGATTCATCTGTTTTTGTGTATATAATCACAGGAGTTTTTTTCATAACAATAGAATTTATACAATCTGATTTTTAATGATTAACGCTATTTTCAAAGTCTTGCAAAGATAACGAATATAGTGGGTAAAAGGAATATGATATCGGTCAGGTTTGGAAATATTTCAAAATAAAAAAGCCATATCAAAGTAGTAAAAACTACAAACTGATATGGCTTTCTGTGTAAACATTTAAAATTGACTGTGTAAAGTGCAATTTCGAGTTTTTAGATAAACTCAGATGGTTTACACACTTTGGATAATTCTGAAATTAAGACTTTAATAAAAAAGTTTTCAAAATCATCCGATTTCTGATCTCGATGTTAATAATCTAAAGATCGTTAACATCTCAAGCAATCAGAAAAATAAAGTAACGTTCTTAACAAAGAAGGCACTATGAAATGCCAAATTATAGATTTAAATTAATAATTAAAGAAGAACGCCACTTCTTTCAATACATTCAACTTTTTAATGAACTTGATGATGCTAAAGTACACAAAACATGCTGACGATGCAATTTTTTAACGAAATTCAAACAAACATGTTATAAACAAAGGTTGTCAACAAATGTGAATAAAAAAAAGCCCTGTATCTACAAGGCTTTTCAGAGTTATTAACAGGACTGTTAATTTCTTTTCTCTTTAATACGTGCTTTTTTACCGGTAAGGTCACGAAAATAATAAATCCGTGCACGTCTTACGCTTCCTTTTTTGTTAACCTCTATCCGTTGAAGCGCAGGCATATTGATAGGGAAAATTCTTTCCACACCGATGGTGCCGCTCATTTTACGAATAGTAAATGTCTTGGTTTTTCCGGTTCCTTTTACTTGAATCACCACACCGCGAAAAAACTGAGTACGCGTTTTGTCTCCTTCACGGATTTCGTAATAAACAGTTATGGTGTCTCCTGCTCCAAATTCAGGGAAATCTTTTTTAACGACGAATTCGTCTTCTACAAACTTTATTAACTCTTCCATTTTATGTAGATAATATGATTATTTTTAAAGCAACATGCACGGTTCTCGCCAGAGGTTGAATTAAAAGTGGGGCAAAAATACTTAAAAACTGCAATGATGCAAAATTTTAGATGCCTTATTTGATATGCTTTCTCTAAAAGCTTAGAAAGATTGCAATTGCTTAATCTTCGAGTTTTTTCAATAAATCCGGGCGACGTGCTTTTGTGTGTTTCAGCGCTTGTTCCTCCCTCCAGTTTTCTATTTTCTGTGCATTGCCGCTCAATAAAATTTCGGGAACTTTCCATCCTTTGTAAGTTGCCGGTCGCGTATAGATGGGCGGTGCCAACAAATTGTCTTGAAAGGAGTCGGTGAGCGCACTGGTTTCGTCGCCGAGAACACCGGGAATTAGGCGTATGACCGCATCACAAACTACGGCAGCAGCAAGTTCGCCACCGGTTAAAACAAAGTCTCCGATGGAAATTTCACGAGTAATTAGATGATCGCGTACCCGCTGATCCACTCCCTTATAATGACCACAAAGCAGAATAAGATTTTCTTTTAATGAAAGTTCATTTGCAGTTTGCTGATTAAATGGATCCCCATCGGGTGTCATATAAATAACTTCATCGTAGTCGCGTTCTGATTTTAAAGCACTGATGCATTTATCGATGGGTTCAATCATCATGACCATTCCGGATCCGCCTCCGAATTGATAATCGTCGGTTTGCCTGTATTTATTGGAAGCATATTCCCTCAAATTGTGAAAATGCACTTCGACCAAATTGTTGTCGATAGCTCGCTTTAAAATCGATGATTCAAAAGTACTTTGTAAGAGATCCGGAAGAACGGTGATGATATCTATTCGCACGATTAATTTTTGGTTAAAATAAAAAAGGTTTGGCATAAAGCCAAACCTTTTATTATATGAAAATAGTGTTTAGTAATACGTATAACGTCTTACTTGTGCCACATATTTGGCAAGACGAATCACTTGATGGCTGTAGCCGTATTCGTTGTCATACCAAACATATAAAACAACATTTTTTCCGTCTTCGGCTACTATGGTGGCATTGCTGTCAAAAATGGCAGGTTCTGCACATCCTACAATGTCTGAAGAAACCAATTCGTTATTCCATGAATAGCGAATTTGCTCAACCAACTCGCCGTTTAATGCAGCTTCTTTGATTGCACGATTCAGGTCTTCTTTTGTCGTGTTTTTGTTCAATTCCAAATTAAGAACTACCAAGGAGCCGTTAGGGACAGGAACGCGAATGGCGTTCGAAGTCAATTTTCCTGCCAACGAAGGAAGTGCTTTTGCCACTGCTGAACCGGCACCGGTTTCGGTAATAACCATATTGAGCGCAGCAGCACGACCTCTACGGTATTTTTTGTGCATGTTGTCCACCAGGTTTTGATCGTTGGTATATGCGTGAATGGTTTCTAAATGTCCGCGGTTGATGCCGTAGGAATCTTCCATTACTTTTAAAATCGGAGTGATGGCATAGGTAGTGCAACAAGCAGCTAAGAAAATGGATACTTTATTCGGGTCGTATTCCATATGATTCACGCCGTGAACAATATTTGGAACTCCTTTTCCGGGAGCTGTAAGCAGCACCTTGGAAACTCCTTTGGCGCTCATATGCCGTTTTAGAGCTTCTTCATCACGGAATGCTCCGGTATTGTCAATGACAAGGGCGTCTTGAATTCCGTAGGTAGTGTAATCTATCTCTTCAGGATTGTTGGCAGAAATAATATGTACTTCTGTACCGTTGATAACCAAACTCTTTTTTTCAACATCCACACGTACAATTCCCGGGAAATCTCCGTGAACGGAATCGTGTTGTAACAAACTGGCTCTTTTGTTCAGTACATTTTCATCAATAGTGCCTCGGACAACAATCGCGCGTAAACGCAATTGATTTCCCTTTCCTGTTTTTGACATTAATTCACGCGCCAACAAACGACCAATACGTCCAAAACCGTATAAAACGACATCTTTCGGAACGATGGCTTTAGATTCTTTTGCATCTTTTAGTTTGTCAGACACAAATGACATGGCATTTGAATATTTGTCGTCTTCAAGTTGAAACTCATAAGTCAATCTTCCGATGTCCAATTTTGCGGGAGGTAAATCCAAGGTTTTAATCGCGTGTGCAATTTCAACGGAATCGAAAATTGAAATGGGTTTTTCGACAAATTCGGCAGCATATTCGTGTAGTGCAAGAATTTCACTAACGCTGCGGTCTATTAATTGATTCCGGAAAAGAACCAATTCGATAGATTTGTCATACCATAAATCGCTGAGGATTTTAATAAACTCTACCGCGGCTTTTCGTCGGTCGGTTTGGAAAGAAAGCTCTTTTGTATAAACGTCATCAGAACGCATAGTTATTGTTTTTTAGCCTCTGAAATAAACAATCAGAGGAAGTTGAAAATTGAGCGCAAAAGTAATGAATTTATTAAACTTTCAGAAATTTATAACCGAGATATAAAACTGTTTCTCAGAAATCAATAAATAATGAATAGTTAATAGGTTTTAGTAGGCAGAAGATTTATTCTAAACAGAAACTGCCTCTTTTAAAAGGAGGCAGTTGATTAATATCCGTCAATCGAATTTATTATCGAAAAATAAACGTATTTGTTTTCCCCTGTTGATCGACAAAAGTCATTTTCAGCGGACTGCGATAGTGCTTGTTATTCATAATTCTATCAACATCACTTATGTTTTTTACAACTTCGTCATTTAAATGGGTAATCACAATTCCTTCCAAATTATATTGAGAAATCTCGGGAGTTAAAGCACGCGTAACCATTACTCCGTGTGAAATGTTTTTCGATTTCAGTTCTTCAGGATTCATGTTTTTCACTTCAATTCCCAATTCATTTATCGTAGTAGTTTCTAATTTGGAAAGCTTAACTTTAAAATCTCTTTCTTTGCCGTTTCTCAAAACAGTTACATTAATTATATCATCGGGTCTTTTCGAGCCGAGATATCCGGACATGTCTGCATATTGATTAATCTGAATGCCGTCTAATTTTTTTATGATGTCTCCCTTCTTGAGTCCGGCTTTTTCTGCGCCGCTGCCTTGTTCTACATCCCCGATAAAGACGCCTTGAGTCTCTGTAATACCATAGTGTTTAATTAATTCTGAATTTAAACTTCCCACTCGAATACCCAAGATTCCGCGTTGGACATTTCCGTACTCGAGAATGTCTTCAATAACTTTTCGTGCATTGTTCGAAGGAACTGCAAAAGCATATCCCACATAACTTCCGGTTTCAGAGGTGATTGCAGTATTGATTCCGATTAATTCTCCACGGGTGTTTACCAATGCGCCCCCGCTATTTCCTCTGTTTACAGCAGCATCTGTTTGAATAAAGGATAGGGGACTGCCTTCAAATTGGGGCAGGTTTCTCGCTTTCGCACTGATAATCCCGGCTGTAACCGTAGAAGTTAAATTAAAAGGATTTCCCACGGCAAGAACCCATTCGCCAACTTTTACGGCATCGGAATCTCCAAATGGCAAATAAGGAAATTCTCCTTCTTCTTCAATCTTCAGCAATGCAATGTCTGTAGAAGGATCGGCACCGATTACTTTGGCAGTGTACGTTCTGTTGTCATTTAAAGTTACTTCTAAGGAAGAAGCGTTGGCAATTACGTGGTTGTTGGTGACAATATATCCGTCCGGAGAAACAATTACTCCACTTCCGCTGCCGATCATGGCTCGAGGACGTCCGCCCCCTTGAAAAAATTCGAAAATGTTAGTGGGCTGATGGCTTACGGTGATATTTTTAACGTGAACTACAGCATGCACAGTCATTTCTGCAGCTTGTGTAAAATCAGTGTCCATTTCGGCAGCTCTTCCGGTGAAGTTCGTTTGCACAAACGGTACTGATTTTTCAGTAGTTAATGGAGTGGTGAATGGGCTGGTTTTGCTATTTTCTAAATATTTATATCCGCCTAAGGTTAGAATTCCTGAAAGCAGTGCAACTACTAATAATTGAAAATTTTGCTTCATAATCTCATTTTTTATTAAAGATGATTTTAAGAACGTTCTTTTAATCTATAAATATATATAAATATCTCTTTCTAAGAATAGAAAAATCTATGCCAGAAGAGGGTGTTTAACGACCCTTTAACGTCCCACGTCCTCTCTTATAAAAATAAAATATCCTGTCTTTGTGAAAAAACAGGATATTTTGATTTAACGATTATAAAAAACTATTGATCAATCAACACCCAATCTCCTTTTTCGATTAATGGAATTGCTTGTTTGTATTTTAAAGTTTTATTCTCTCCGTTGCGAACATTTTTAATCGTAACCCTGTCATTTCTTCCGATTTTAGGTTGTTCCCGGACAATGGTTTCGGTTACTTGTTGCTGTTGCGGTTGCGTGTTACCGGCGGCTCTTGCTTGTGCAGCACGTTCGTCCATATTTGGAATTTCATCTTTCTGCTCATTCAGCTTTTCCTTGCGTTTTTGTTCACGTGCTTCTTGGATTTGCTCTTGATCTTGTTGTGGCAATTCTCCTTTAAATAAAAATGAAATTACATCTTTATTCACCTTGTCAATCATCGATTTGAAGAGTTCGAATGCTTCGAATTTATAGATTAACAAAGGATCTTTTTGTTCGTGAACGGCAAGCTGCACCGATTGTTTTAACTCATCCATTTTTCGAAGATGGGTTTTCCACGCATCGTCAATAATTGCCAGAGTGATGTTTTTCTCGAAGTCTAAAATCAATTGTTGTCCTTCGGTTTCATATGCCTTTTCTAAATCGGTGGCAACATTTAGTGTTTTGATTCCGTCCGTAAATGGAACTAAAATACGTTTGTATTTGTCCTTTTGCGTTTCATACACTTGTTTGATGACCGGATATGCAATTTCTGCATTTCGCGTCATTTTATTTTGATACGCTTCGTAAGCAGCTTTGTAAACTTTTCCTGCAATTTCCAACACATCTTTCTTCTCAAATTCCTGCTGCGTAATTGGAGAGCTCATAGAAAAGTAGCGAATCAATTCAAATTCAAAATTGTTGTAATCTTGGGCAGCTTTATTGGTTTCGGTAATCACCTCGGCGGTATCGTAAATCATATTTGCAATATCCACTCGCAAGCGATCTCCAAAAAGTGCATGGTACCGTCGTTTGTAAACCACTTCACGTTGCGCATTCATTACGTCGTCGTATTCCAAAAGTCGCTTTCTGATTCCGAAGTTGTTTTCTTCCACTTTTTTCTGTGCGCGTTCAATGGATTTTGAAATCATGCTGTGTTGAATCACTTCTCCTTCTTTCAAACCGAGGCGATCCATCATCTTGGCAATTCGCTCGCTTCCGAACAAACGCATCAAGTTGTCTTCCAGCGATACGTAAAACTGCGAACTTCCCGGATCTCCCTGACGTCCGCTTCGTCCGCGCAACTGTCTGTCCACACGACGGGAATCGTGCCTTTCGGTTCCGATAATGGCAAGTCCGCCTGCGGCTTTTACCTCTTCGCTGAGTTTAATATCCGTTCCACGTCCCGCCATATTGGTTGCAATCGTAACCACACCGCTTTTTCCGGCTTCTGCTACAATTTCTGCTTCCTTTTTGTGGAGTTTGGCGTTTAACACGTTGTGTTTGATATTTCGGATGCTGAGCATGCGGCTTAATAATTCCGAAATTTCAACTGAAGTGGTTCCGATTAAGACCGGGCGTCCGGCTTTGGATAACGCTTCGACTTCCTCGATGACGGCATTGTATTTTTCTCTTTTGGTTTTATAAATTTTGTCTTCTTTGTCAATTCTTGCAATCGGGCGGTTGGTAGGAATTTCGACTACGTCTAATTTGTAAATCTCCCACAACTCTCCGGCTTCGGTAATTGCCGTACCGGTCATCCCTGCAAGCTTGCGATACATTCTAAAGTAATTTTGAAGCGTAACGGTTGCAAACGTTTGCGTTGCGGCTTCAATTTTTACGTTTTCCTTGGCTTCGATGGCTTGATGAAGACCGTCACTGTAGCGACGTCCGTCCATAATACGTCCGGTTTGTTCGTCGACTATCATCACTTTATTGTCGATAACGACATATTGATCGTTTTTTTCAAGCAAGGTGTACGCTTTTAGTAGCTGATTCATGGTGTGAATCCCTACGCTATTGATAGCGAAATCTCTAAACAGCTCTTCTTTGAGTTTGGCTTTTTCTTCTACGGGAATGTCTTGATTTTCAATTTGTGCGATTTCTGTACCCATTTCAGGCATAATAAAGAAATCGGGATCGCCTTCACCGGAGAGATAATCTACACCCTTATCCGTCAATTCAATTTGATTGTTCTTTTCATCGATGACAAAATAAAGCTCCGCATCTACTTTGGGCATCTCACGATTGTTGTCGCTCATATAATGATTTTCGGTTTTTTGGAGAATCTGACGCACACCTTCTTCAGATAAAAATTTAATAAGCGCTTTGTTTTTGGGAAGTCCGCGATACACTCTCAACAGCTGGAAGCCTCCTTCCTTTTCGTTTCCTTCTTTAATCAAGCGTTTTGCTTCTGCCAACACGCCTGTTAAATAGCGTCTTTGAACATCGACTATGTTTTGAATTTTAGGTTTTAATTCGTTGAACTCGTGACGATCTCCCTGTGGAACCGGACCTGAAATGATGAGCGGCGTACGCGCATCGTCTATCAATACGGAATCCACCTCATCCACAATAGCATAATGATGGGGGCGTTGCACCAAATCATCCGGAGAGTGTGCCATGTTGTCACGCAGATAATCAAAACCAAATTCGTTATTGGTTCCGTATGTAATGTCGGCATGATACGCTTTTCTACGCGCTGCGGAGTTGGGTTGGTGGTTGTCGATGCAATCCACGGTCATTCCGTGAAATTCAAACAGTGGCGCCATCCAAGTGCTGTCACGTCTTGCTAAATAATCATTTACCGTCACAAGATGTACCCCGTTTTTTGCCAATGCGTTCAGGTATAACGGCAGTGTCGCCACCAACGTTTTTCCTTCTCCGGTCATCATCTCCGCTACTTTTCCTTGGTGTAGTGCAATTCCACCAATCAGCTGTACGTCATAATGAACCATGTCCCAGGTAATGGGTTTTCCGGCGGCATCCCAAGAGTTTTTCCAAACTGCTTTGTCATCAATCAGTTCGATATAATCTTTGGTAGCTGAGAGTTCGCGGTCAAATTCATTTGCAGTAACCGTGATGGTTGTATTTTCTTTAAAGCGTCTGGCTGTTTCTTTCATCACCGCAAAAGCTTCGGGAAGAATGCGGTCTAAAGTTACTTTTTCTATCTCGTAACTTTGGTCTTTCAAGCGGTCGATTTCATTGTAAATTTCTTCTTTCTTATCAATATCCTCCTCTTGTTTAGACTTTGCTTCCAATTCGTTTATCTGTTTCTGAATGTCTGCTTTTGCATCGATAATTTCTTGTCTGAAATAATCGGATTTTGCTCGTAATTCATCGTGGGAGAGTTGTTGTAGTGCAGATTCGTGTTTTTTAATCTCGTTTACAATCGGTTGGATGGCTCCGATATCTTTTTTTGCTTTATCGCCTACAAATACTTTTAATATACTGTCTAAAAATCCCATATTCAATTTTTTTAATGCTGATTTTATGTTGTTCAGCGCGCATCATTTTGACTTTTATTGTCATAAATGGTCAATGCAAATATAATGATTGTCGTTTGTTGTTTTTATAAAATAAGCTCAAAATAAAAAAGCCTCTTCGAATGCAAGAGACTTTTATTTTTTTAAATGGTGTTGTGGAAAATTAATATTCATCTTCATTCCAAAGAAAATCATCATCTGTCGGATAATCTGACCAAATCTCTTCAATCGAATCGTAAGAATCTCCTTCGTCTTCAATAGATTGAAGATTTTCTACCACTTCTAAAGGTGCTCCGGTACGAATGGCATAGTCAATCAATTCGTCTTTAGTAGCCGGCCAGGGCGCATCGCTTAAATATGATGCTAATTCTAAAGTCCAATACATAGCGAATACGTTTTTAAGTTTTTGCAAAAATAGATTTTAAACTGATAAAATCAAGCAAAATAGCAATTAATTATAAGCTTTATTTTAAAGAACATTTTAAATTTTTAGTAAAAGAAAATTCTAAAGTTTATTCCGTTTTATCGGGAATCCATTGAATTTCTTCTGCTGCCGTGTCTATGGACAATTTTCGTGCCAATACAAATAAATAATCCGACAGTCGATTTAAATATTTAATCACCAACGGGTCGACTTCATTTTCTTCAGCCAAAGCAGTTGCCCGACGCTCTGCACGACGGCACACGGTGCGGGCAATATGACAGGATGACACCAAGGGCGAACCGCCGGGTAAAATAAAATGAGTAATCGGTGGAAGCGTTTGGTTCATCCGGTCCATTTCGTCTTCTAAAAGCTTAATCTTCTCTTCATTGACTTTTTCAATGTTTAACCGTTCTTTTCCGCTTTTCAAAACCGCTCTTTTAGGGTCGGTAGCCAAGGTAGCTCCAATGGTAAAGAGATGATTCTGAATTTGGATTAAAGTGTTTTTACTGTGCGCATCGATTTCATAACTCCGTATCATTCCGATGTTTGAGTTGAGTTCGTCCACCGTTCCGTAGCTCTCAATCCGAAGGTGGTGTTTGGGAACGCGGCTTCCTCCAAAGAGAGCAGTAGTTCCGGAGTCTCCTGTTTTGGTATATATTTTCATAAGCTTTCAGGTTATTGGATTTGTCAATGAGGCTTAAAATCAAATGTGAGAAAATAAGAATTCCTCCTTAAAATTCCAACAATTTAATGCGCGTCTTTTCTAACTTTTTTGTTCCTTGTTGAAATAGACCAGATAATAGTACATCTGCCGTTCTTCATCCCAACCTTTTTCCACAAATTTTTCTGCGCTTTCCGGATTGATAAAATCGAGTTTTATTTGAATATTCGTATCGAGATTGATAACGCTTTTTATTTTTTTTCGCGCCGATGAAACTGCGCTGTTGTCGATTGGAAAAGTCGTCAGATCTTCGATTTTATATTTCGGGCCTTTTTCTGTTTTGTAGTGTTTAAATTCGGGAATCAATTCGGGATTATCCATTACTTCATTTAAAAATGCAGATTCCTCAAACGTATCGTTTTTGGCAAAATGATTGACAGCTCTGTTAAGAAACATCACCTCTTCTTTTTTATCTTCGGCAGGCAACACCACATCTTTTGCAAAATCCTGACAAAATTTAATGTATTTTTTGGTAAAATAAATATCGTCTGTGAGTGCTTCTACGCCTAAGAAATTTTCCAACCAATAACGCGTGTCATAGCGATTGCTGTCCACAGAGAGAATTTTATAGCCGTTTTCTTTTTCTGTATTGATGATAAGCGCGCCTTTGTCCAATTTATTTAGGTTAATGCCTTGTTGCAAAATCATGTGCAGACGGTCTTTTTCTTCGGTAAACTGAAGAAAATCTTGTTTGATTTCACTTTTAAAAATTCCGATTGCATCTGTTTTTTCGTTGTCGATAATCACATTTTCAATGTAGGTCACATAGAGTTCCCCGTTTTTTATATGCGGATGATTGGATTGTTCGTATAAATGTTGGGCAATTTTTTTGCTTATTTCATGCTGTGAATCCGGATTGTTGAAGATTTCGCTTGCCAAGTTATTCAATTCGTGAAACTCCAAAGTTGCTTCGTGAGCAAAGTGAAAGTAATTTTCTTCTTTTTCTCGAAAAGGTTTGAAAAAATACTCTTTTAAAAGCGGAAGGATTTCGTCATTAATTTTTTCCGGTGTGGCGGACAAAAACAGGCCTTCATTTTTGTTTTTATTTCCGATTCTGTGAATGGAAAGCAAGGCGATGTGTGCCGAATATAGATTGAGCATTGATTTTTTTGATTATTGTTAAGTGAATGGTATTAAAAACGATACACGCGTAATTGCGTTTAATTCCAATTTTCACCAAACCCGAGGTTGTCGTAGTCATCGGGATCCAGGTCAAAATCTTCATCAAACAGAAAGTCATCTTCTCCGTCTTCGGGTTCCATTTTTTCTGAAATAAACTCTTTGTCCGGTGCAGCATCCGGTACTTGTCCTTGCGCAAACATAAGATTTGGATAAGTACGTCCTTCTTCGCGTTCAACGATTTCGGCAAGTTCTATCATAAAGGTCCACATGTTCATAAAATCATACACATAGAGCAGTCGAGGTTCTTCTTCAGAAACGATTTCTTCAATCAGCGTTTCACTCATCACACGACTTTCGCCGGGAATGTCGCCCACATCAAAAAGTGAAATTTCATCTTCTTCTTCCCAAAATTCGTTGGTGGTATAAAAAGAAGCCATTTCATGCCCATCAAATCCAAAAGATTGAATAATCACATTGTGAAATTCTTCCAAATCTGAATCGGAGGCAATTTCGATATCTCTGAATACGTCTTCTTCAACGTCGAGCATTATTCTAAAGCGATAAATCATGAGTGATTTTATTTTTTAAAAATAGAAGTACAAAGATAAATAAAAACTGTCTGGATTAGGGAAGAGTGAATCAAAAGATATTTCCGTAACTGCAGTTGCATTTAATTTATTTTACTGATAATCAATTTTTTGTGGTTTATTTTGTGAATCTGTTTAAAACGAATGTCATATTTGCCAGCAGGAAAAATGCAAACACTTGATGCAACACACCCAAGACTAATGGAACTTGATAGAGCAAGGTGAAGACTCCTAACAGAAACTGACAAAATACTAAAACGAGCAGTAAATTCAGACCGTTTTTTTGTGGGATGGTCAAGTCCAATTTTTTTCCTCGATACCAAATGTAAATGACAAAAGCCACAACCACGTATGCTAAATATCTGTGGACAAATTGCACTCCGCTTTTTCCTTCAAAAAAGTTTAACCATACAGGTTGTATTTCACTGTAAACTGTTTCGTGAATGAGCTTTCCTTCGCTCATCAACGGCCAAAAATTATGAATCAGACCTGCCCATAATCCGGCGACAAAAGCACCCCAAATAATTTGGATTAGTAAAATAGCATAGCCCACCCGAATGAGATTTCGCATTGATTTGTTGACTTGTCTTTTGACAGGATACCACAAATCCAGGGCTACCCAAAAGGTGTAAGCAAACGTAATAAACGCCATTCCCAAGTGCATCGCCAAGCGATAGTGGCTCACACTGGGACGATCAACCAAACCGCTTTTGACCATAAACCAACCTAAAAATCCTTGAAGAGCGCCCAATCCGAAGAGGATGAGACATTTGTAAATGGTCGGTCGTGAAAGTTCTTTGCGAATGAGGAAATAAAGGAAGGGGATGATAAACACAAACCCCAGCAATCTGCCTAAAAACCGATGAAGCCATTCCCAGAAATATATAAATTTAAAATCTTCCAAATCAAAATGCGAATGCAACTTTTGATATTCGGGAAACTGCTGATAAAACTCAAATTCCTCCTGCCATTGTTCCTCCGTCAGTGGCGGAATCATATCGGTAATTAATTTATAATTAGACATGGACAGTCCCGAGTTGGTCAACCTTGTAATGCCGCCGACAATGACCATTATAAAAATCAAAAAGCAACCGGTCAACAACCAGTATATAACTCTTTTATTATCTTTTTTTGCCAATTTTTCAAATTTTGAACTGTTAATTATCTCTTGCCTCTAGTCCCAATTCCTGTCCTTTTTTCAGCATAAAGCCTTTGGCTTCTTCATAATCGTTGGAAATTTCTCCTTCCAGAATGGCTTCTTTAATGGCATCTTTTATTATTCCCACTTCCCGTGAAGGTTTGATTCCAAAGGTTTCCATAATTTCTTCTCCTGATACTGGAGGTTGGAAATTTCGGATGCGGTCGCGTTCTTCTACTTCAATTATTTTTTGACGCACCAACTCGAAATTTTGATGATATTTTTTAAATTTTTTCGGATTCTTCGTGGTGATGTCTGCTTCGCAAAGTGTCATCAGATCGTCTACATATGCTCCTGCATCAAAAATCAGCCGTCGAATGGCGCTGTCTGTAACTTCTTCTGAAGAAAGACCTACCGGACGTGAACTCATCAGCACCATTTTTTGGACAAATTTCATTTTGTCATTTAAAGGCATGCGCAGCCGTTTAAAAATTTTGTAAACCATCTTGGCTCCGACATACTCGTGTCCGTGGAACGTCCAGCCGTTTTTTTTGTCGAAACGTTTTGTCGGGGCTTTTCCGATATCGTGGAGCAATGCCGCCCAGCGCAGCCAAAGATTGTTCGTGACCGTTGCAATGTTGTCCACCACTTCCAAAGTATGCCAGAAGTTGTCCTTGTGCCGTTGTCCTTCTTTTTCGTCAATGCCGCAAAGCGCTGTTAATTCGGGAAGTATATGGTTTAATAAATTTGTTTTAAACAACAATGTAAATCCCTTTGAAGGCACTTGCGCCATGAGAATTTTATTGAGTTCATCGACAATGCGCTCGTTGGAAATTATTTTTATGCGGTTGGCGTTTCGTTTAATGGCTTCTAAGGTTTTCTGCTCAATTTTAAAATCCAATTGGGTTGCAAATCGAATGGCACGCATCATTCGCAACGGGTCGTCACTAAAAGTAATATCGGGATCCAATGGCGTTCGGATGATGCGATTGTTTAAATCTTGAATTCCGTTAAAAGGATCCAAAAGTTCGCCGAATTTGTTTTTATCTAAATTTAATGCAAGTGCGTTTATGGTAAAATCGCGTCGATTTTGATCATCTTCAAGAGTTCCTGCCGCTACTTTGGGATTGCGACTTTCTTTGACATACGATTCTTTGCGAGCGCCTACAAATTCAATTTCGATACCGCCGCTTCGCAACATGGCCGTTCCATAATTTTTAAAAACACTCACTTTGGGATTTCCC
>JAAYLC010000215.1 GCA_012522045.1 Bacteroidota bacterium | reverse complement strand
TTTCTATACACTTGGATGCAGTATGACCCACAAGAAGAATTAAAAAAACTTGACATCCCCATCCTTTTAATCACCGGCGACAAAGATTTTCAAGTACAAGTTTCCGAACTCCATTTATTGGCATCAGCCAATCCCAATGCCCAAACGGTGATAATTGAAAATATGAACCACATTTTAAAAGAAGTGGACAATATGGGAATGGAGAATCAAAGAACATACAACAATCCATCACTCCCGATTATTCCAAAACTTATTGAGGTCATCGTCGATTTTATAAATAAGTAATCAAAATTTAAAGCATATTTGCACAAATTTTTATTTAGTCTATGCGCACATTCTTCTTATTCGCCATCGTATCGGTTTTATGCTATTCTTGTCAAAGAAATCATTCCGCTCAGATGATTGTAAATGGTACCATTAAAGAATTAAAACGAGGAAAAGTTTATCTGCAAAAATGGAATGATTCCGTACTTGTAGCTATTGATTCTGCTGTAATTGAGGGAAATCCCGATTTTAAATTCCAATACCAATTAGCTGAACCGGAAGTGTTTTACGTCTCTCTCAATATAAAAAATCCATCCGACCTCGATGATGAAATTTATTTTTTCGGAGAACCGGGACTCATAACTATCCACACACATTTAGACGGTTTCGGAAGTAAAGCAGTAATTTCAGGCTCGGTTAATGACAGTTTATGGCGAGTTTATAACAAGATTAAACAGCGTTATGTTGCGCGAAACTTAGAATTAATAGAAAAAAGATTATCGACCAATCTCGACAACAATGATTCCTTGAGAAATGCTTTTGAAAGACAAGAACAATCGCTTATAAATTCAAAGCATATGGCCACTGTCAATTTTGCACTCAGGCATTCCGATTATGAAATTGCTCCTTTTATTGTTTTAGATGAAGCTTATAATGTCCGTTCAAAATATTTGGATACGGTATATCAAAGTTTAAGTCCGAAAATACAGACTTCAAAATATGGAATCGTACTCGAGCAACTCGTGGAAGCAAGAAAAGAAATGGAAAATGAACTTTCCGTTTTAGAATAACATTCAAAAATTAGAAAGCACGTTTTTCTGATTTTATCCGGAGTTCAGCATTGATTTTCTGTTGTTTTTACTGTATTTTTAATCTCAAAATATCAACCATATAAAAATGATAAAAAATATTGCAGTTTTAGGTTTAGGTAAAGTTGGTAGTTTGGTTGCCACTTTGCTCAATACCAAATACGAAGTAGTAGGCGTTGATGCGAACACACCTCAAGAAGATTTTCCTTTTGAATTTCACAAAGCTGATGTTTCAGATAAAAATTCTATTCGCAACTTATTAAAAGACAAGCAAGCAGTCATTTCGTGTTTGCCTTATTTTTTAAATCGCGACATCGCACAAGAAGCAGCCCATATGGGCGTCCATTATTTTGACCTAACAGAAGATGTTCCTACCTTATACGCTATCAAAGAGATGGCTGCTGACAGCAATTCTGTGTTGGCACCGCAATGTGGTCTGGCTCCCGGATTTATTGGAATTTTAGGTGCCGGATTGTACAATCAATTTTCAGAAATCCGCTCGGTCAAACTTCGCGTCGGCGCACTTCCGCTGCATCCGATGGGACAATTGGGATACAGTTTAACGTGGAGTGCCGAAGGCGTGATTAATGAATATCTAAACGATGCCGAAATCATACACAATGGCAAAAGAAAAACTGTCAGCTCATTAAATGATTTGGAAACCATCAATATCAACGGACGGCAATACGAAGCTTTTTTAACTTCGGGAGGTTTGGGAACGATGTGTGAAACTTTAGAAGGAAAAGTCGATATGCTCAATTATAAAACCATTCGATATCCGGGACATCGTGATGGTATGAAACTGCTTTTATACGATTTGCTGCTCAAAGACAACCGCAAGCTTGCAAAAGAAATATTAAACAATGCCCTTCCGGTTGTAGATGAAGACATTGTCTTGATTTATGCCGCTGTAGAAGGTATTTTAAACGGAAATCTCCACCGCAAAGAATTCAGTGAATCTTACAGAAAAATCACAATCGAAGGAAAAGAATGGCGCGCCATCAGTTGGACAACAGCGTGCAGCATCTCGGCAGTCGTCGATATGGTTTCTCAAGAAATGCTACCGGATAAAGGATTCATCAAACAAGAAGAAATTCCGTTGGATATGTTTCTAAATTCAAATTTTGGAAGTATGTTAATTAATTGAAAATTGAAAGTTGAAAATTGAAAGTTTTTGGGCGTGAAGCGAAATGCGTTTTATAATTGAAAGTTGAAAGTTGAAAATTGAAAGTTTTTGGGCGTGAAGTGGGAAGCGTTTTATAATTGAAAGTTGAAAATTTTTCTGTTGTCGGTTGTCAGTTTGTCATTGCCTAATTTACGTTGACCATTCATCATTAACCATTAACCGTTAACCGTTAACCATTGACAATTACTCTTTCACCAACCTAACAACTCTTGTATTGCCTCGATTGTTTTTTAGTTGGAGCATATAGAGTCCTTCTGAAAGCCGGGTGGTGTCAAGGGTGTTCTTGCCGAGGTTGAAAACGCCTTTCTTTAAGGTCTTTCCCGTTAAGTCAAACAAGGTATAGAATAGGGATTCGGTTGTCTCTACGGTAAGTTCATCAACCATCGGATTCGGATAAAAAGTGAAACTGTCCTTTGACAGTTCCGGAACGGTGAGCTTGTTGGGATCGACCCAAGCACACCAAGTGTCGTAACCGCAACTGTTGTATGCCGTAACGCAAACCCAGTAGTCTATATTTCCGCCAAAGGTATGGCTTGCAGTGCCGCCGGTGGTGGTCTGCATCGTGCCGTCGCCAAACTCCCACTCCAGCCGGTCGTATCCTGAGGTGCCTGTATAGGTAAAGTCCACCGTACGTTGCGTACCGCTATATGAAAAAGCCGCTTCGGGAAGGACACAGTTGCAGTTGGCCTGACCCGATTTTACCAAAAAGAAATCCGTGCCAATCCCGCCACTGTGGATGTTGGTAAGGGTATCGCTGCCCACATACATACTGCCCTGAAATTCTCCGCCGATATAGACGTTGCCACGACGGTCGGCGGTCATGGCATGGGCATATTCCGCCGCCCCTTGGCTACTTGAAAGGGTATCCATACTTAGAATGTCGCCCGTATACCTGTCAAAACGGGCATGGTACAAATCAGATGCTTTATTGTTCACCCTCGGAAAGGAAAAATTGCCCCAAGTGATACCGTGATAACTACTCCCCAAAGAAACCTCATCCCCAACATTAGCTACGACCCATATAGGAGAGGAAGTCTCTACATCCGCACTGGTACCCCAGATTAGGTTACCGTCACTATCCATTTTTAGAAGGGCGGGAAAAGTGTGATATGAAGTATTGGGAGGGGTATAGCCATTAAAGACGACAGGATCGGCATTGAGTCCATGTTGGAAATTCCCCGCCATATAGATGTTCCCTTGGTTGTCTATGTGTGGCTTGTCATCAAATGAATTCCCAAAAGAAATATTAGGATTTGACTTTTTAAGCCATACATTATTGCCCATACTATCGAACTTAGCCAAAAAAATATAGCTATCTACCAGTTGCCCCCCAATCCAAAGACTGTCTTGATAATTTCCGTTATGCGGTGTGGTATTCCAACCTGACATATAATAAGCTTTACGGACAGGGTCGTGATTGATCTTAAAAGGATATGCATTCAAACCAGTAAGTGCCATATCAAGTTTGATGTTACCTAAATAGTTCCCCTGCACATCGTATTTTAAAATATACTCGCCCCGAGTCAGTGTGTCTCCCTCTAATACAGGTCTGTATGTGAAACCATTGTGTTCATAATCTCTTGCATAGATAAAGTAGTGCTGTTTGCCATTGGGGTCAGCCACAAAATCCACTATTCTTACGGTAATGTTTGCTTCTGAAATATGGATATTATCAGGTTGTGGGGAATGGAAACGTTTCATCGTGCCAAGGGTGTCGTATTGGATAAAATAATTCCTCTGTTTGTACTCTCTTGGATCCGGGGAATAGGGAATAATGGTGTCGGTATCAAAATGCGCCCGATATTCAGTACCCCAAATATCCTTAATGGCAGGCATAGCCCATGCGGTAACGTAAACATGTCCCAAGGTATCCGTCTCAACCCTTGTTGTCATCCCAGAATAGGTGCCGCTTATCAATTTGCTCCACCGGAAAGTCCCATTGCAGTCGTAACTCATCAACAACCCTCCGGGAATGTATCTTTCAATGTTGCCATAATAATCCGCCGAGAAATGAAAATTCAAGGTGGTGCCGTCCACGTCCAAACCTTCTCCGCCCACATTGGCAATCATATAAACATTGCCGTTCGGGTCGGTGGCCATATCAATAACGGGTTCCCGGAAAGGAGTGCCGTTGTAATGGGTAGTGTAGCTGCCTCCACGCTTGCCCCATTGCCAAGTATGCTGCGCCTGGACACCCCAGGAAATTAAGAACAAGAGGGTTATGGTTGTTGAAGTTTTCATATATCGGTTGTCGGTTTTTTTAGTTGAAAATTGAGAATTGAAAGTTGAAAGTTTTTGGGCGTGAGGCGAAATGCGTGAAGGGTGAAGCGTTTTTTAATTGAAAATTGAAAGTTGAAAATTGAGAGTTTCATTGCCTAATTTACGTTGACCATTAATCATTAACCATTATTCTGTTGTCTGTTGTCGGTTTTTAGTTGAAAATTTCATTAAACATTCACCATTAATCATTAACCATTCACCATTAACCATTAACCATTAAATTTGTTTGTGTTTACAATATACAATAATTTTAATTAACGTTGTAAAATGATTCGTTCATAAAATACTGTTTTCTTTTCATCTCTGACAATCAACAAGTAAGTTCCTGTAGCAAATTCCGCTATATCTATAGTTATTTTTCCTGTATTGGACAGTGTTTCTTTTTTTATTTCTCTTCCGCCCAAGTCATAGATATGCAGCGTAAAAGCAGTGTTTCCTGTAGGATAAGTAAGCTGTACTTTTCCTGACGTTGGATTGGGGGCTACGGTATATGACTGTGCGTCTTTTACTGTAGGCGTGTCCGCCGCCGGTCTTGAAGATCCGGGGGGACAAGGTGGAAAGACAATGGAAAAAAAGTTTGAACATATATAAGGAGGAAAGACATCATTACCACTGCCCATCAAATTAAAATCTACATTTCCTCCCATAAAATTGTCCGGCGGATAAAACTCAAACGTAGTGTTTGCCGAACCTCCCGGCAAATAACCTGCCCCGGGAATCATCACCCCTGTATTGGTCAAGTTGTCAAGAACATAAGAAATGGCACCAGAGTTAAAAATATTAAGGTCAACCACATAATAACAGTTTCCATGAACATCCATTCGGGGATAGACACCCAATATTCTGATAAACACATCACAGTTGACACATCGTTCCGACATTGTCCAAGTAAAACCGGGACTGGTAGTGTAGCACTCTCCACTTTCCAAAAACAATTGGTAGTGGCCATCGCCTATCCAATATTCATCGGGCATTACACTATAGCCGGATTGTATAACGTTAGAATCCAGCAGCCAAGACCACCTAAAAGGAACATTTGGTCCGGTGACATATAAATGGGCATAGTTTGATTCACAGAGTTCGTAACATCCTTGGGGATAGGTCCAGCTATAAGACTCGGGATTGTGTGGCACGTGAATCTCGGCACTGCTGCTGCAACCATGTTCGTTAAAAAAAGTTACCCGATAAGGACCGCCATGGTAAACTTCAATAAAATCACCGGACTGACCATCGCTCCACACATAGCTTCCCGGCTCCTGGGCATCGGCGTATAAAACGACCATATATGGGTCACAAGAGGCAAATTCATACCATATTTCCGGAACTTCCGGCATGGGATTTACCAAGATGTCATAACTATTGCTCGTGCTGCATTGGGAAGGAGCGGTAACGGTGAGTTTATAAGTATAATGTCCCGGGATGGAAATGGTCTGTTCTATTTCCGGTTCATCATCCCATTGAGGCAAGGGCTGCCCATTAAGCGCCCAGCGGTATTGATAGGTATTGGAATATTTAGGTTGTGCATACAGTTTGAATGGTTGGTCTGCACATACTTCAGGAGGAGCAATAATGACAGTATCGGGCCGCTCCAAAAAAGAAACTGAAATTCGGGCAATGCCGTATTGGATGCAGCCGTTGTTATCCATCCCGTCCAAAACATATACCCCCGGTTGATAAACATTTATCGAGTTTACTGTGGTTTGTTGGGTGTTGATAATAGTTCCATTTACTTCCTGATGCCAAATGTAGGTAGATGGTAAAATTACACCGAGTGGATTATATGTAATTGTTATTGGATTACCATAACAGGTAGAAGCCGGACTCAGTGCCAATAATCCCTCCATATCCGGATTGTTAATGGTTATGTTATGTGTGGTGGTGAAAGTGCAACCATCAGTGTTGGTTACTGTTAAAGTAACAATAAGATTCGAATAACTTCCATCAAAATTCCGTATCGGATCTGGCAGCGAGTTTTTTGCATTATCGCCAAAATCCCACTCATAGATTAAGTCGGAAGCATTGACGTTGGCGTAAAACTGTACGGGTTCTCCCGCACAAGCCTCCGTAGGAGCCACAATGGTAGCAGTGAGCATGTCGGGCACTGTAATTTGTACCGTGGCAGTACAGGTAATAGGAACTCCTCCCGGGGTGGTGTATCCCCCAATTTCAAGGGTCAAAGTATGGGAGCCCGACGACACGTTATTAAGGGTAAATTGGCTTAAGTTTGTTCCTTGTGTCAGTGGCACGTTGTCCATAAAATAGTTTTTGGTTACACTGGGTGCACGGGGGTCAATTTGGGAAACATCGTAAAGCGTAAGATTGTACCCATTTCCGGAGCCATTGCACGTCAAGGTGTAGTTCAAATAAGCCTTGTAGGGTACAAACACGGTTTTTACATCTTCCAAAATATAGATACACGGGTCGTTGTTGGAATCAACTCCCGGGTACTCCACTTCATACCGAATGATGTTATCTCCCACTAAGGTAGGATTAAAAGTTGCCGAGTTCTGTGGCTGTCCGGGAATCAGAATGGAATTCAGATACCAGGCATAACTTAGTGGCGTCGAACCGCTTGTAGTAACGGTGGCAGTGGCGGTGTTGCAATCGGTCAACGCAGCTGTAATTATAGGCGAGGGTTCATTTCCCGTACAGTTTAAAGGAGGATCGCAATTTTTTAAAATCACGTTAATCTCAGGACTGGTAGCGGTACAACCACTTGCAAAAGTAACTTCCACATGATAGATGCCATCGGCAGGAACTAAATAGGTTGTGGTCATCGGTGGTAGTGTTATAGGGGTATTGTAATTATAAATCCAATCAATACTCGTTATCATGGTAGGACTTGGGATTGTATTCACAGTCAGTAGAGGAAAAGTTGGAGGGGGATTCTGGGAATTGCAAATTATCAAAGGATTTTGGGAACTTAAGTACACTTCGGGTACAGGTGTTATTTCTATATCAAAGGATGCCGTGGTAGGCAAAAAGCATCCATTTGGTTTTTTGACCGTAACATTAACGGTATAAGTAGTAGCAGTAGGATTTATTTGATTATAAGAATGTGTCGGATTGGGTCCGTACCCTAAATAACCATCGCCAAAATCCCAAATAATTTCGCTCCAAGATGTCACCCCGTTGAGACTGAAATTAACTACTTCACCCCGACACGCCGTTGGGGGTGCATTTATAGAAATTGTGGCAGTAGGATATATGGTTATAGGTAAATGCTGAATGTGCTTGATACCGCATTTTTCAATACTAACTTCCAAAATGGCCGTGGTGGGAACCGTTACGTTGTTCCAAAGCACTTTAACTTCATGATCTTGGGGATATTCTGCGATACTTCCGAGATCGGGGGTGGTTATTTTCCATTCATATTTATCCCCTTCCAAATAATCCACACTATAGGTTCCATACGTACTTGAGCAAACCGTCTGTGGTCCTGAGAGCGTATATTGGAGGTTTAGTGGAACCGGGTGAACTACCACCACGTCGGGGTTTATGCATCCATCTTTTTCAAAAACCAACCTGAGTTGGTAGGGACTCGTATAATTGGGATTCCATATTACTTCTGCTTCCGGTCCGACCATTTGGTCACTCATCGTACTGGGGAATATGCCCGATCCCGGAGCAATATTCCATATCGCTTGATGGTGGTCGGGGAGACTGGGAACGGCGGTATAAAGAATGGGAACTCCAAAACAAATTTCCAACGGTCCGTCTATGCCCATAGGAGATTCAGGTAGAGGTTTCACATATACCGCAAACGGGCTTTGTTTTAAACATTCAATCTGACCAATATATATATAATAAATCCCGGACATTGTAAATTGAGTTGAAATAGTACTTCCATTGATGTGATTTGTTCCAGAAGGCCCCGTTATAATCCAATCATATACAGCACCGGAGGAAGTGGTATAATTGGCAGTGCTACCATAAACACAGGCAGTTTTAGGCCCCTGTATCTCAATTATCGGATCGATTGTGATTTTTTTGAATGCTACACCCTCACAACCTTTTAAAGTATTGTTGTAAATAGCTTCCAATAAATATTGTCCCGGTACATTGGCTGACAATACAATTTCGTTCGGCTGATCGCTAGGCAGAAGACCCATACCCGTAGCCGGGGTAATCTTCCATTCCACTTGGGTGGAAGACCACTGTGGAATATTGAAACGAGCTTGTTTACCCTCACATAATCTTGCCGGACCTTTTATCTCTATATCGTTTTTAATTACAGGTACTTTAATGGTTGTGGGAAAAACACATTCCACATTGCAAACAATTGGTGTGTAAGTTATGTATCCGAATCCGTCATCGTCTATATTGTTCCATTGCACGGTTACCTCTCTCGAATTTTCGGAGATGACAGCACCTCCTTCTACCAGCCATTCATAACGTTCACATTCAATATATTCTCCTTCGATATTGGTAACCGAATAAACTACAACCTCTTCTCCACAAGCAATACTGTTACAAGCTATTTGCAAGCCTGTCTCATGGACGTTTATCTCTATCGTTTGACTTGATGTACAATTACAGGCATTGGTTACCGTCAACGTAACAAAATGGGTACCGCTATCGCGAAAAACGTGTGTAGGCTCGAAAGCTGCAACCGTGGTCATATCATCTGAAAAATACCAACTATGGAAAATCAACTGCGACCCCCCATTAGCATGGGAGAGGTTTTCAAAATATATTGTTTCATCTTTACAGACCTCGATGACGTTAGGACGAGGTCCATTTGGATATACTGTAAAATCTACAACCGGTTTGGCAATCAGTTCTATACACACGGTGAAAGTAAAAATTCCTTCTCGGGTTTCTATCTTTATTATAATTTGCCCGGATGACTGCCCTCCCCACAATATTACTACATCTTGATTTGATGAACCTTGGACACTTCCTCCAATTACTATCCATTGCACATCTATCCACGGTGAGGAATCGCCCACAAGAGTATAGGTAACCGTGCTATTCTGACAAGTCTTAATGCATTCCTGCATTTCTTCAACATTAAAATGATAAACATCCGTTTTACTCTCGCAACCAACAGCCATGTCCCAAACAATCGAAGAAGGGAGTTGGGCAACAGCAATAGTCGTTGTGAAAATCAAAAACATAAAAACTTTATAAATCCGTAAGACTGAAACTATATTATTCACAATTAACGGGTTTAAAGTGTTAAATATAACAAAATTTTATAATTTAAAAATGAATAGAAATTCATATTAAAGTTTGAGTATTTAGCGTGATGTAGAAAGCGGTTTTTTAATTGAAAGTTTCACAAATAAACATTTATCATTAAATCTTTGTGTACTTCGAGCCTTTGTGGTGAGTAAAAACTAACCTTTGACTACTCGAAAGTTGGCGTTGTATTAATTGAAAATTGTGAATTGAAAGTTGCGCAGCGGTCTTGCGTCTATTTCGATATTGATTGAGCGTGATACATTCTATTTTTTCGTTAACCGAACTTGTATCCATTTTTTTATATCATCGAATCTCATATCACCTTTACTTGCAGCAATTACCATTTTGTATTTTTCTTCTTGTTCTTCATTTAAATCAAAACCATTTTCAATAAGAATAAGTCGCATTAAAACATACGCAGTTCTTTTGTTCCCATCCATAAATGGATGATTAATTAAAATGCTCTCTAATATTGCAGCAGCCTTATCAGATGGAGTAGGGTATAAATCTTGATTTCCGAAAGTTGAAAATGGTCTATAAATGGCAGATTCCAGCAAACCTTTATCTCTAACTCCCTTAATCCCTCCGAATTTATCAATAAGAATATTATGAATATTAATAACTTCTTTTAATTGAATCATTGAGCAAGTCTTTCAAGTAATTCATTGTCTTCAGAAAGGATTTGACGCAGATTATTAGCTAATTTCACATTATATGATGGTCGTGCTTGAAGTTCTTGTAATAGGTCGAGGATATCTTCCAAAACATTTTATGGAACATTATCAATAATTTTTTGAATCTCTATTTTTAATTCAGTCTTAGTCATATTCAAATATAATAATTTAATGGGAGCGTTGAAAGTTAAAAATTTTTTAATGCCTAATCCCTGTTGTCAGTTATCAGTTATGAGTTGTCGGTTTTTTAATTGAAAATTGAAAGTTTTTGGGCGTGAAGGGTGAAGCGTTTTTTAATTGAAAGTTGAAAATTTTTCTGTTGTCGGTTGTCAGTTTGTCATTGCCTAATTTACGTTCGATTTGGATTTCTTTAATAATCCCCATTTAAAATATTTCCAGCAAAAAACCGCTCCCATGTGATGATTTTTTATAACTTTAAAAATCATTCCAAAAATCTAAATTCATGCCGGAAATTGTTATCAAAGCTCGTGAAGCAAAAATTAGCGAACAAATGATGGTTCGCCGTATCCTCCCTTTTCGTAAACGCCGTATGGTAGGTCCGTTTATTTTTATGGATCACGCCGGGCCTGTTTCCATTCAACCGCAGGAAATGACAAAAATGGATGTCTTGCCCCATCCGCATATCGGTCTTTCAACAGTAACATATCTTTTTAGCGGACAAGTAACGCATCGAGACAGTTTGGGAGTGGAACAAATCATCCGACCGTTTGAGGTAAATTGGATGACTGCCGGAAAAGGAATTACGCATTCCGAACGTTTTGAAGACCCCGAAGTGCTTGCAAAATCATCTTTAGAAATGTTTCAGACTTGGGTGGCACTCCCTAAAGAATACGAAGAAATGAATCCTGAATTTGACAATTATAAACCCGAAGAATTGGGTACACATACAGATTCGGGAATTTGGATGAAAATGATTGCCGGACATGCTTATGGACTAAAAAGCAATGTAAAAACCTTATCTCCTTTATTTTATTGTCATGTAAAAATGGAACCTGAATCCAAATTGGATTTGCCTAAAGAACATGAGGAAAAAGGAGTTTACGTAGCAAAAGGTTCCATAGAAGTGGACGGTTATGTTTACAACCCCGGACAAATGTTGGTCTTTTCCAAATCAGATACGCCGGTGATAAAAGCCTTAAAACCTTCCACAATTATGCTTTTGGGAGGAGAACCTTTGGGCGAACGGTATATTTGGTGGAACTTTGTATCTTCAAGCAAAGAGCGGATTGAACAAGCGAAAGCCGATTGGAGAGCAGGACGCATGATATTGCCTCAATACGACAATGAAGAATACGTTCCATTACCTGAAGTTAAATTCCAAAAAAGCAATAAATCCGAAGCTGAAAGTCCAGAACCGCAAGCGCTTTCATAGCTTGTAATTTAAATCAACTTTTAATTTTATTTATTTTGAAAACCATTGTAAATACCTCTGAAGCTCCAACGCCCATCGGTCCTTATAACCAAGCAGTTCGCTTTGAAAATCTTTTATTTACCTCCGGACAGATTGCCATTCATCCCAAAACCGGAAAACTTGTGTTAGATTCTATCGAAGAAGAAACCAAGATGGTCATGGAAAATCTTAAAGCAGTTCTTCACAAAGCAGGAGCCACTTTTGACCATGTTTTAAAAGCTACGATATTTATCAGCGATATGGATAATTTTGAAATCATCAATAAAATATACGGTTCTTATTTTGATGATGACTCCGCTCCTGCTCGTGAAACCGTACAAGTAGCCCGACTTCCTAAATCTGTGAATGTTGAAATTTCTGTAATAGCCGGATTACCAATTTAATTTTCGAACCATAACGAATGAATTATAAAATAAATTCGGAAGAAATTGTCCACGATGATTATTTTCAAATCAAAAAGGCCGAAGTAACCTACGATACTTTTAAAAATAATGAAACTTCTGCCACGCGATTTGCTTTTGAACGTGGAGATTCCGTTGCGGTACTTCTTTTTGAAAAAGATACTGACAGCTTCTTGTTAACGCGCCAATTTCGATATCCGATTACAAAACACAATCAAGGATGGATTATCGAGATACCCGCAGGTTCATTAGAAGAAAATGAAAAACCGGAAGATTGTGTCATTCGTGAAGTTGAAGAAGAACTCGGTTACGGCATCCATAAAGTTACTCATATCCACACTTTTTATACTTCGCCCGGTGGCAGTACCGAGCGCATGTTTCTTTTTTATGCAGAAACTGAAACTTCTGAAAAAATAACCGAAGGGGGTGGAAATTATGAGGAACAAGAGGATATTCAATTGGTAAAAATCTCCAAAGCTGATTTAAAAAACCAATTATCCAATATTCAAGATGCCAAAACAATCATAGCATTTCAATGGTATCTGTTGAATGATTCATAATTATTATTTCTTCAACGGAAGATGCACGACACTTTTGGTGTCAAAAAAATCTTCTTCAAAATATTTTTTAAGCGGATAGACAGTTGCTTCGGGAAAGTTTTGCAATTCCGCATCCAAATCTCCTCCTTTCAAATATAAAATACCGTTTTTGAGTTCGTGCTGATTTTTTTTGGCTATTTTTCCTTGCGTCCAACGGACAAAAGTGTCCATTTGAGCCACGGCACGACTTACGATAAAATCATATTTTCCCGTGATGTTTTCAACGCGATCGTTTGTTGTTTTTACATTTTTGAGTTCCAAGCCCGAAACAACTTCATCAACCACTTTTATTTTTTTTCCGATGCTGTCCACAAGATGAAACCGGGTTTTGGGAAAAAGAATCGCCAAAGGTATGCCCGGAAATCCACCACCCGTTCCCACATCCAATATATATGAACCCGGCAAAAATGGTTGAATTTTAGCAATACCAAGCGAATGAAGGACATGCCTCAGATACAATTCATCGATATCCTTGCGCGATACGACATTTATTTTCAAATTCCAATCTTGATAAAGGCTTTCCAATTTCGCAAACTGTTGGTGTTGCAAATCGGTCAGGTCAGGAAAATAGTTTAAAATGATATCCATAAAATCCGATGTAAAACACAAAAGTAACTATCTTTAATAAAATGAGGGCTTGTTAATTTATCTCATGCGAAACATGTAAATTTGCTGTTTACATGTTATTTCAACACTAACTATTTTAGAAACCATCTATGGATAAAAGACTTTCTCGACGAATAAATGAAATGTCCACTTCGGCGACTTTGGCTATGGCTGCGAAAACGCGCGAACTTATTGAACAAGGAGAAGATATTATCGGTTTAAGTTTGGGAGAACCGGATTTTACCATTCCCGAATTTATAAAAGAAGCAGGAATTAAAGCAATTCAAGATGATTATCACTCCTACCCTCCCGTGGATGGATATTCAGATTTAAAACAAGCCATCATTCAAAAATTTCAGAGAGATAACAATCTTACGTATAAACCAAGTCAAATTGTGGTATCGACAGGTGCCAAACAAGCTTTGTCCAATTTGACCATGATCCTTTTAGAAGAAGGTGACGAAGTGTTGCTTCCTGCTCCGTATTGGGTAAGTTATGCCGACCAATGTAAATTAGCCGGCGGCATTCCCAAAGAAATTTCCACTTCAGTAGAAGACAACTTCAAAGTCACCCCGCAGGCACTTGAAGAAGCAATAACACCGCGCACCAAACTTATCATTTACAGTTCTCCTTGCAATCCGAGCGGTTCTGTATATTCTAAAAAAGAACTCAGAGCATTGGCTGATGTGCTTGTTAACTATCCGGATATTATTGTGATCAGTGATGAAATTTACGAATACATCAACTTCAAAGGGAAACATACTTCAATGGCTGAATTTGAAGATATGTACGACCGAACCGTTGTAGTCAACGGAGTTTCAAAAGCTTTTGCCATGACCGGTTGGAGAATTGGTTATATCGGTGCTCCGGAATGGATTGCCCGTGCGTGTAACAAAATGCAAGGTCAGGTTACCAGCGGTGCCAATGTCATTGCACAACGTGCTGCCATTGCAGCATTGGAAGCATCACCCACAGCCATAAAATATATGATAGATGCTTTTAAGCAACGTCGAAAATTGATTAGTAATTTACTTTCCGATATCAAAGGATTTAAAACCAACAAACCGGAGGGTGCTTTTTATATCTTTCCGGATATATCCTATTATTTCGGAAAAACCCTTCGTGGCAAAAACATCAATACTGCATTGGATTTTTCAATGTATCTCTTGGAAGAAGCCAAAGTTGCCACGGTTACCGGCGAAGCTTTCGGCGATCCCAATTGCATTCGTTTGTCCTATGCCGCTTCTGAAAATGATATTCGCGAAGCCATCAAGCGTATCAAAGAAGTTGTAGAAGAATAACTTCTCTTAGCGATTTCTCCAAAAAAACGGAGTAATTAAAATTAGTACCGTAAAAAGTTCCAAACGACCGAGAAGCATTAAAAAGCTGCTCCACCATTTTGCTACATCCGGAAGCAAGGCATATGTATTTGAAGGTCCCAAACTTCCCAGCGCCGGCCCCACATTGCCCAAGGTGGCAGCTGCACCTCCTATGGCAGATTGGAAATCCAAACCAATCCAGGAAAAAACCAGGGAGCCGGCAATAAAGGACAACATATACATTATAAAAAATCCGAGGATGTTAAAAACAATTGCTTGCGGAACTGCTTTTCCATTATACCGGACGGGCAATATGGCATTGGGATGTAAAGTGCGTTTAAATTCTAAAATACCGTTTTTTATCATTATCAAGTGACGCATCAATTTAATTCCTCCAGAAGTAGAACCCGCACAGCCTCCCAAGAACATCATTCCAAAAAACAACAATGTCAAAAAAGGAGTCCATAACGTAAAATCGGCAGTGAGCAATCCGGTTGTGGAAATGATGCTTATGACTTGAAACAGCGAATGTCTGAATGAAGTTTCAACCACGTCAAATGTTAAATCATTTAAAGTAAACTGTGTATTAAATAAAATGATAATGGAGACGAGAATTGTAAAAATTGCTAAAATCCACAAGTAGGTTTTTAGTTCTTCGTTTCTAAATATTTTTCTAAAACGCCCTTTGATTGCGAGATAACTCAAAATGAGATTACAGCTTCCGATAAGCATAAAAACGATGACAATATAATGAATCATCGGATTGTCATTCCAATACGCAAGGCTGTTATTTTTTGTAGAAAATCCGCCGGTACTCATCGTTGACATCGCATGATTCACCGCATCAAACAACCCCATTCCCGAGACTTTTAGCAAAAGTGCTTGAATCAGTGTGAATCCAACATAAATTCCCCATAATCTTTTGGCAGTATCTGTAATTCTCGGATGTAACTTATCGTTATCCGGTCCTGTCATTTCCGCTTTAAAAAGTTGCATTCCGCCAATTCCCAATAACGGAAATATCGCGACAGCCAACACGATAATTCCCATTCCGCCTATCCAATGGGTCAAGCTCCTCCAAAACAAAATACTCCGCGGCATGATTTCAACATCGTTTAAAATAGTCGCTCCGGTGGCAGTGAATCCGCTCATCGATTCAAAGAAAGCATCAGTAAATCGGGGAATTGTACCGGTAAATAAATATGGTAAACATCCTATAAGTGCCATTGAAATCCATCCGGATGTAACAATAATATAGCCTTCTCTGCTCTTTATTTCCTTTCTGTAATTTCTTGTTACAATCATGAGCAGCCCTCCGATGCCCATGGCAACGATTCCTGACAGCAACAACATGGCAAACTGATTGTCAGCATAATACAAGCTTACTCCTGTGGTCAAGAGCATAAATAATCCATTGACGAGAAAAAGCAATCCCAGCAGATGTACGATTATTTGATAATTGATTTTAGAAAGTACGGTCATTCATTAAAGAGTTTTCCAACTTTATCCAAGGCTTCGGGCAAACAACAAACCAACATCCTGTCTCCTTCTTGAATTCTAAAATCTCCCAAGGCGATGATGCCTTTGCCGTTTCTAATGACACCGCCAATAATAGCGGCAGCCGGAAAATTTAAGTCTTTAATCAGTTTATTCACCACTTTCGCACGCGGTGAAACCAAAAATTCCAAGAGTTCGGCATTCATATTCATCAATTTTGTCATCGCAATGACTTTCCCGCGTCGTACATGTCTGAAAATGGTGTTTGCCGCCAGTAATTTTTTATTTATCAACGAATCTATTCCTATGGATTGCGAAAGTTGAAAATAATCCATGTTTTCAACCATGGCAATGGCTTTTCCCACTCCTTTGGATTTTGCCAAAAGTGAAGACATTATATTGGTTTCACTGTCTCCTGTAACGGCAATAAAAGCGTCCATTTCATCAATGTTTTCTTCTTCCAACAAGGAAATATTTCGACCGTCTCCGTGAATCACCAAGCATTCCGGAACTTCATCAGCCACTTCAAAAGCACATTCCTTATCCTTTTCTATTAACTTTAAATAATAGCCTTGTTCACATAATTTTTTTGCCGTCCGAAGTCCGATTTTACTGCCTCCCAAGATCATTACATTTTTAATCTCCCGCTTGTTTTTTCCGCTCAATTCAACAATGATTTTAATACCGTTTTTATCGGTCGTGAAATAAACCTGATCGCCTTTTTCAAAGCGCGTGTCCCCTCTTGGAATAATGGTGTATTGCGTTCCGTATCGTTTTAAAGCAATCGGCACATACTTTAAATCAGGGTGCTGAGCGGCTACTTCTCTGACAGAATTTCCCACAAACGCAGCATTTTCGGATAAGGTTAATCCAATCATGGTCAACTCGCCGTTTTCAAATTCAAAAGTATCGTTAAACGCATTTTGTTCTAAAAGCAATTCGATTTCTGTGGTGACCAACCCTTCTGGAGAAATAAGCTCATCAATTCCGAACTTGCTAAAATCAACACGTTTCTTTTCAAGAATAAACTCAGTATTTGATATTCTGGCAATGGTTCTTTTTGCGCCCAATTGTTTGGCAAGCAGGCAAATGGTGATATTAATAGCCTCGCCCGAGGTAACAGCAATAACCATATCGGTATCACTAATTTCAGCTTCATCCAAAAGCGAAATCGAAGTAGCGTCACCGTGAAGCACTCGAATATCCAAAGAATTACCGGCTTCAACAAGAGCTTCTTTTTCAGAATCAATTAAAGTAATGTTTTGCGATTCATAAGAAAGTAATTTGGCTAAATGAAACCCAACCTCTCCTGCGCCTGCAATTATAATCTTCATAAATATGATGTTGACTGCTTATTGTTCTAACAAAGATAGGAAATTGTATAATGGTTAATGAAAATTTTCAATTCTCAATTCTCAGTTAAAAACACTTCACGATTCACGAAAAAACTTTCAATTTTCGACTTTCAATTCTCAATTAAAAAACGCTTCACCCTTTACGGCAAAAAGCTATTTAACAACTTTAATCAAAATCGCATATTTTTTTAACAACTTAATATCTTTTATTCCTAATAAAGTTTTGAATTTTCGACTTCAAAAAAGAGAGAAAACCGGCTTTAAAATTCTCTTGTTTTTTGGTTTAATATATAGGTGTATTTTGAGCAAAAAAAAGTGCTATATATAAGGAAGAAAAATTTTGTCCGTAGAGAATGAAAATTTCTTACGTAAGAAATCTTCATTTCATACGGTTGAAATTCATGTTTCATACGGTTGAAATTTTTACTTTTTTCACACCGCTTTCAAAGCCTTTAACCACGCGGGTTTTCGAGGCTTGCGAAAAACGTCGAAACGACTGAAAAATCGCTCTCTTATATTAAAGCAACGCAGTCACCTTTTTGATGATTTTTTGAATCGATTTTCAAGTGAATTTTCGAAGTGAAATCAACAGCTTTATTTCAATTTTAAATAGCAATAATTTACCTTAAATACTTTAACAATATTGATGTGTTTTGGATTATCATTTAGAACTATAAGACATAAGGTTTTTATTGTTTTTCCTAAATTTTATTTACGCACAAAACCATCGAGGTTTACACCCGAATTTTGGGAATACACAACAAAACTTTAACAAGTCCTTTGGATACTTTGTACGAAACGGTTACATTTGACAAAACGAAATGATGAGGTGCCGCACAAGTGGAATATATACGCCATAAATCCCGTTGAGGTTCGTTTATAACCATGTTACCTGCTATGTTAAAAAAAGACGACCGTGCAAAACGACAACGACACGTATTGACGGACTGATAATTTAATTTTGCAGTCAAAATAAACGGGGAAGCTGAAAACCGACCAGAGTAGGCGTAACAAAAAAAACAAAAGGTATGGCAAAAGTGTATTGTCAATACTGCGGGACTGAAAGGTCAAGTATTTCAAGCCTTACTGGTTCTTCTTGTAGCAAAAACCCAAGTGGGAAATATCACGTTCCTTACGAAGGTAGCGAGAAGTCAAAGTATGCTTGCAAATATTGCGGAACAGAGCGTTCAAGCATTTCCAGCTTGACAGGTTCATCTTGCAGTGAAAATCCAAATGGCAAATATCATATTCCTGCAATGTGATTTTGCGAAAGCAAAAAGAGAATAGCGGCTTTGCCGCTATTCTCTTTAATTCTAATAACCGATGAAAAGTAAATAAATGGAAACAGTAACGCAAACAGAAAACAAAACAGCAAAGGACATAAAATCACTTTTCCAATCTTCGGAAAATATAAGAATACCTGCATACCAACGAGCATACAGCTGGGGCGACAAACAATGTACTCAATTTCTTGACGACCTTTTAGAACAAAAAGGTAAGAAATACTACTTGGGGCAATTCCTTTTTGAAAAAGATGGAAACACACTTTTTATAATTGACGGACAGCAAAGACTTACAACAACAATTTTGTTTCTATCTGCAATTGCCAAAATCAAAATCCTAAAAGGCGAAAATATTGACAGCATTAGAGAAATCTATTTGACAGACATTTTCAAAACTATTGATGATGACCAAGTAATTTTCAAAAAAGTTACCCAAAAACATTTGGTTTCTGCAATTGACGACACAGAAACAATTTCTCAAAAGAGAATTATTGAAGCGTTTAACTTCTTTGAAAAAGAGTTAAGTAAACTTGATAACGAGAATTTAAACTTAATTCAGCAGACATTAGAAAATGCTGTAATCAGCACATTTTATATTACCAACAAAGTTGAAGCGACACAGGTTTTTGAATATCAAAACAACCGTGGAAAAGAACTTTCAAGATTTGAAGTAATTAAAGCATATTTAATGCACCAGATTTACATTCAAAGCACAAACAATAACCAAGCAAATAATGACATTGCGGAAATTCAAAGTATTATTTCCAAGACTTACCGATACATTGAAGCAGTTGAAGGATACTTCACAGAAAACGAACTTTTAGACAATTACTGCAATTTGTTTTTCAACATTGGTGGCAACATTGAAGCGATTAAAGAAAAACTAAACAAAGAAGAGGATAAAACACAATGGATAAAGTTGTTCTTTGAAAACTTTGTTGAACTAACTCATAGTGCCAAAAGTATTGTGAGTAACAAAAGCCAATCAGACATAACAAATCTTTTTTTCGTTGGCAACGAAGCAAATTGGAAACTTGTTTTGCTGACAATTTTCTACAAAGGAGAAGTTGCAGGCGACACATTCAAAAAGATTTTAAAATTGTTAGAAGTGCTTTGTTTCAAACTTAAACTTGGCGACTACCGCACAGACTATTTACCACATTATTCAAAACAGTATTTCAATCCAAAAGTGGCTTACAATCTTGACAATCTATATCAAGATATTAAAAACGCAACCGAAACAGGATTTAAGTGGTATTGGAATGACGGAGACAGATTTAAGAATATAATCGCAAACTATTTTGACAACGAAAAATGGCACTACAACCGAAATACAATCAAGTTTGTATTGTGGCAATATGAAAATAGTTTAAGAATAAAAAATCGTTCAGGTGCATTGTTGGACAAAGACCTTTACAATAACTACACGATTGAGCATATCAAACCCCAAAATCCGACAGACGAAGAATACAGCGAAGATTTTAGAAAGAACTTTTTACAACTTGCAGGTAATTTGGCTTTATTGACACAAAGTCAAAACAGTAAATTCGGCAACAAATCGTTTGACAAGAAAAGCGAATTGTTTCAAGACACTGCTTTATCAAGCTACACTGAAATCAGAGAAAAAACTCAATGGACAGAAACAGAAATTATGGAACGACACTTACGAATTTCAGACTTTGCAAAACAGTATTTTGATACATCAAATTTATAACGAATGAAAGAAACACAGCAGGTAACATCGTATATATAACATTTGGCAGTCAGTGGGTTATCGAACATTTCAGCCCGTATCAAAAGTAGTTGTAACTTGACAGAAAAGTGCTTCGAAATGCCAAACGTTTCATATACGTAGCCGCAAGCTGAAAAAAGAGCCACCGCACGTTCAAGCACATTTCATTTTGCTCGTACCTCACAAAATAAAAAGAGCTTTCACTGCCCCACCGCCACCCAAACTGAATAGTTGTTTAAATGCTCATTTAGTGAGATATTAAATAATTTTCCCTATTTTAGCGGACTATAAAACAAGTTCAAAAATGAACCGAATAAAAGAGGTTTTAGAAGAAAAGGGAATTAAGCAAAAATGGTTGGCTGAACAACTTGGAAAGAGTTACAATATGGTAAACTCTTATGCCCAAAACAGGCGACAACCAAGTTTGGAGGACTTATACAAGATTGCGGAAATCTTGAATATAGAAGCGAAAGAATTACTAACTGACAGAAAAGAGCAATAAGATATATGGACGGAGCAAGTCTAACACCAGAACAGGAAAAACTAAACGCTTTAAAACAAGTGTTGCCTGAAGTATTTACCGAAGGCAAAGTAGATTGGGAAAAGCTAAAAGCTACGCTTGGAGAAGATATTAACTTCTCTAATGAACGCTACGTGCTGAATTGGGCAGGAAAAAGTGAAGCCTTTAAAGTGTTGCAAGCACCCACTACCAAAACGCTTGTACCAGCCAAAGACGAAAGCGTAAACTTTGACGATACCGAGCATATTTTTATTGAGGGAGAAAACTTAGAAGTATTAAAAGTGCTTCAAAAAAGCTACTTCGGTAAGGTGAAAATGATTTACATAGACCCACCTTACAACACAGGAAACGACTCGTTTATTTATCCTGACAAATTCTCTGAAACCAAAAGCGACTATGAAAAACGTGTTGGCGACAAAGACGAAGAAGGTTATATGACCAAAGATGGTATGTTTAAAAAGAACAGCAAAGAAAACGGACAATACCACAGCAATTGGTTGAATATGATGATGCCACGCCTCTATTTAGCGAAAAATCTTCTAAAGCAAGATGGAGTTATTTTTATATCCATTGATGATAATGAAGTGCATAATCTTAGGCTATTAATGAATGAAATTTTTGGAGAAGAAAACTTCATAAATCAAATAAGTGTCAAAGCAAAACCCTCAGCAGGTGCAAGTGGTGGCGGTGAAGACAAACGATTAAAAAAGAATGTTGAATATCTGCTCTGTTTCACAAAAAATAGAGAACATTTTGAAAAATTCAATGATGTCTATGAAATTACAGATTTAATGGATTTTATAGAAGAGTATCGTTCTAGTGGGAAAAGTTGGAAATACACAAGAGTATTAAAATCATTAGGACAAAAAACACACTTTGTTGACACTGTTGACGGTTCAGGCGAAAAAATTAAAATCTTTAAACACGAAGGAGTCGAGATTGTAACTGTAAAAGATTTGGCAGAAGAAGAAAATATTAGTGAAGAAGAAGCCTACACTAAATATTTCGAAAAAGTATTTCGTGATACGAATGCCCAAAGTTCTATAAGACAAAGGGTATTGGATAGTACAGACACCGAAGATACATTTTACAGTATCGAATACATACCACGTTCAGGCAGAAATAAAAATGTATTGACTACCCTTTATTATAGAGGTAGAAATAAAGACTTAATTGCTTGGTTAAGTGATGTTGCAGAAAGAAAAGGTAATAGATTAATAAAGAAAGATGCGGTCGGTACATTATGGACAGGCTTCAATTGGAACAATGTTTCAAAAGAAGGTGACATTCAGTATCCTAATGGAAAGAAGCCAATAAGCTTTATTAAAAGAATGATTGAAATGACTTCTTCTGAAAATAAAGACGATATTGTTCTTGACTTCTTTTCAGGTTCAGGCTCGACTTCACACGCTGTTATGGATTTAAACATTCGAGATAACGGCAAGAGAAAATCAATATCTGTACAGCTTCCAGAAGTCGTTACAGAAAAAGATAAGAAGAATTATTATTCAAGTGAGGACTTAGCACATATTGAAAATGTTGCAGATATTACTATTTCTCGATTAAAAAGAGCGATTAGTAAATATCAGGAAGAAATAAACGGTCAAATTGATAGTTTGCAAACTGAAATAAAGAAGTTGGAAAGCGAACTACCTACAGAAGAAACAAAAGCTGATATTGAAAGTCTTAAAACCAAAATTGATGAACTAAAAAATCAAGATTTAGGCTTCAAAGTCTTAAAACTTGCCGATAGCAACTTTAAGCAATGGCAACAAATTACAGGTAAAGACAAACAGGCTTTAGAAGAGCAAATGAAATTATTTGTTGACCCAGTTGCCAAAAATGCCACTACTGAAAATATGGTGTATGAACTCTTGTTAAAAAGTGGCAAAGACTTAAACAGCACTATTTCGCACGTTTCGACAAGCTCAACGCCCGAGGGTTTTTATGCAATCAATGAAACTGAACTTATTTTGGTATTGGAAAAAGCCAATCAAGAAATCATTGACGCAGTAATTGCCAGTAAACCACAAAAGGTTATTGCTTTAGACAAGCTTTTTAAAGGCAACGACCAATTGAAAACCAATGCGTCTTTGCAGATGAAAGATGCAGGTATAGAATTTAAAACCATTTGATTTATGATTTTAAGATTGAGAAATTGTGATTTGAAAAATGGTTTTAAATGGGGCGAAATCGCCTTAATTAAAAAGGTGTCGAATTCGACAGGTTTAAACGCTTCGAAATCGATACTTATAAAATGCAACTTAAATGAGTAAAAAGAATACAACCATACAGGTACAAAATCTGCCAATCACTATTTCACAAATAGAAAGTGAAGACTATATCTCGCTTACAGATATGGCAAAAGGTAAGGAAGGTGACGGACGAGCTGCCGATATTATCAAAAATTGGATACGCAACCGCTCTACCCTTGAGTTTTTAGGCGTGTGGGAGCAAATGAACAACCCTAATTTTAAAGTGGTCGAATTCGACCACTTTAAAACACAGGCAGGATTACCCAGCTTTGTTTTAAGCCCAGGGAATTGGATAGAGACCACCAATGCTATTGGATTATTAGTAAAAAAAGGAAAGTATGGAGGAACTTATGCCCACAAAGACATAGCCTTTGAATTTGGTTCTGCCATAAGCCCAGTTTTCAAACTGTATTTAATTAAAGAGTACCAACGCCTTAAAGAAATTGAAAACAACCAATACAACTTAGAATGGAACGTAAAGCGAGTGTTAAGCAAGGTAAATTACAGCATTCAAACAGATGCTGTTAAAGATTACATTTTACCACAGTCTAATTATACTAAAGAAACAGAATGGCTCGCCTATGCAGAAGAAGCCGATATTTTGAATGTGGCATTATTCAAGTGTACAGCTAAACAATGGCGAGAAGCCAATCCGCAATTGACCTTAGAAGGTAAAAACTTACGAGACATTGCTAGTATTAATGAGTTGGCTATACTATCGAATTTAGAATCTGCCAACGCTGATATGATACGAGAAGGAATGAGCAAAAAAGATCGCTTTAGCAAGCTCTACAAAATTGCACAGTACCAAAAGGAAATATTAGACAAACAGGACTTTTTGAAGTCCATAAAAAAAACGTCTGATGATGTGTACCTTTCAAACAATGATGATTTATGATTTTTTGATTTATGGATAGCACCGAATTACAACATAGAACAAAGAAATTGGCATTAGAGATTATTAAGCTTACCAAACAATTGCCAAATAATCGGGTAGGTTGGACATTCAGTGACCAAATTATAAGGTCAGCAACCTCTGTAGCGGCAAATTACAGAGCTGTTTGTAGAGCAAGAAGTGACAAAGAATTTATTGCTAAAATGGGTATTGTTATAGAAGAGGCGGATGAAACACTTTTTTGGTTAGAAATGATAGATGAAAGTGGGATTATGATAGATGATTTGAAGGATGATAATTTAAGATTTAGGAATGAAAAAGTCCAAAATCCAAAATCTAAAATCAACTATTTAAAAGATGAAGCAAATCAGTTGGTTTCAATTTTCGTAGCTTCAGCTAAAACCGTAAAATCTCGCTTAAATAAGCAATCAAAAATTAGCAATCAAAAATCAGGGAAATGAAGTTAACGTTTGATTCTAACTTACAATATCAGCAAGACGCAATAAAGTCCATAACAGACTTGTTTGAAGGACAACCTTTGGAAGATTCTATTATGGAATTTGACCTAAAGGAAGAAGGCACTTTAGATTTAATCAATGGCGTTGGCAACAACTTAATTCTATCAGAAGAGCAAATCTTAAAAAACTTGCAATCTGTTCAAGAGCAAAACGAGATTGAACAAAGCAAGGATTTAGATGGTATGCACTTTTCCGTAGAAATGGAAACAGGAACAGGAAAAACTTATGTGTACTTGAGAACTATATACGAACTCAATAAATTATATGGTTTTAAAAAGTTTGTAATTGTTGTGCCTTCGGTGGCTATTCGAGAAGGTGTTTTGAAAAACTTGGAAATCACGCACGAGCATTTTCAAAACTTGTACGACAATAATCCATTGAATTTTCAAGTGTATGACAGTTCAAAAGTTTCAACTTTAAGAGGTTTTGCAACGAACAACAACATTGAAGTTTTGGTAATTAATATAGATTCATTTGCCAAAGACCAAAACATAATCAATCAACCGCATTACAGAGCCAATGGACGAAAACCCATTGAGTTTATTCAATCGGTAAATCCCATAATCATTGTAGATGAGCCACAAAATATGGAAACCGAAAAACGTATTTCGGCTATTGAAAACTTAAAAGGACTTTGTACACTTCGTTATTCTGCAACACATAGAAAGCAATATAATCTTACGTATAGTTTAAACCCTGTTAAAGCCTACGATTTAGGCTTGGTAAAACAGATTGAAGTAGATTCTATCGTAGAAGAAAATGCGTTTAATGATGCTTTTGTTCAGGTTGATTCTATTAAGGCAACAAAGACAAAAGTTACCGCAAAAGTTTCAATCAACGTAAACGACAAAGGAGGCGTAAAAAAGAAATCTGTTTCCGTTAAAGTTGGAGACGATTTATACAAATTATCCAACGAGAGAGAAATCTATGCAGATGGCTACATCATTGAGGAAATTGATGCAGTAAACCAATGTATTTCTATTTCAAACGGAAACTTATTATACAAAGGCGACAGCCAAGGCGGTTTGACAGACGAAGTAATGAAATTTCAAATCCGTAAAACAGTTGAAGAACATTTAAAAAAAGAAAAACGCCTCAACAAATTAGGAATTAAAGTGCTTTCGCTTTTCTTCATTGACAAAGTTGCCAATTACAGGCATTATGATTCAGCAGGAAATCCACACAGAGGAAAATTTGCAGAATGGTTTGAAGAAATCTACCAGGAATACATTTCAAAACCTGCTTTTAAGGAATTGGACAGGTTTCCTGTCAATGCAGTTCACAATGGCTATTTCTCACAAGACAAAAAAGGAAAATTCAAAGACACTTCAGGCGTTACAAAAGCAGATGACGACACTTACAGCTTAATAATGAAAGACAAAGAAAAGTTATTGGATATTGATAATTCGCTTCGTTTCATATTCTCACATTCAGCACTTCGAGAAGGTTGGGATAATCCAAACGTTTTTCAGATTTGCACACTAAACGAAACTAAATCAGACATAAAAAAGCGTCAAGAAATTGGAAGAGGATTACGTTTAGCAGTTAGAAAAACAGATGATGGTAAGTTGGAAAGAACTTATGACCAAAATATAAATCGTTTGACAGTTATCGCCAATGAATCTTATGAAGATTTCGCCAAAACCTTGCAAAAAGAAATTGAAGATGATTGTGGAGTTGAATTTAAAGGCAGGATAAAAAACAAGCGAGAGCGAACCGCAATTAAATATAGAAAAGGATTTGAAGCCGACCCAAAATTCTTGGAGATTTGGGAAAACCTCAAAAAGAAAACGACTTATCGAGTTGACTATAAAACAGATGAGTTAATCACATTAGCTTCAAAAGCGGTTAAAGATTTACCAAAGATTAAAGCCCCTTCTATTCGTTCTACCAAAGTCAATATCGGTATGACAGACGAAGGAGTTGAAACAATGTACGCAGGAGACAAAGTAGAATCTTACGACAACTATTCTTGGAAAATTCCAGACGTTTTGGGCTATATCCAAAGTAAAACAGAATTAACTCGTTCGACCATTCAAGAGATATTAAGTAAATCCGAGAGAATTGGAGATATTTTAATCAATCCACAACTGTTTTTAGACTTAACAACCCAAGCCATAAAACGGACTTTGTATGACTTAATGATAGACGGAATTAAATACCAAAAAATTGGCGGAGCAGAATATGAAATGGCACTTTTTGAAGCTCAAGAATTAGAAGTGTATTTAAATGACTTTTCATTTAAAGTAACAGACAGTTCTAAAACCATTTATGAAGAGTTTGTTCCTTTAGATTCAGGAGTTGAAAGCAAGTTTGCACAAGACTGTGAATCAAGCGACCAAATCAAGTTCTATTTCAAACTTCCGAATTGGTTTAAAATCCCAACACCAATTGGAAATTACAATCCAGATTGGGCTTTGATATTTGAAGACGACAAGAAAATCTACTTTGTAGCTGAGACTAAGGACACAGGAACACCTGAGGTTGATTTATCGAAATTAAGTGGAGACGAACAATTGAAAATCAAATGCGGGAAGGCACATTTTGAAGAATTTGAAGATTTGGAATATAAGGTAGTGAATAAAGTCGGACAACTAATTGAATAAGCCAACGCAATGTTCAAGCACATTGCAATCCTCGTTCCTGCGGTTGCAAAGAGCTTTCACGCCAACGCTAACGGACAGAAAAGAAAGAAAGCCAGCAGAGAATCGAGTAGGCGACCCCGCTTCTCATTAGAAACGAGGTTAGCCTCTCACACCACCGTACGTACGGGTCTCGTATACGGCGATTCGATAATGAAACTTATCGTTTGTTTTGATTCGTTGTCTCGCTTAATCTAAGGCTACTGTTCTACTGGAAAACTATCCGTAACGTAAAACCGCTCCTTAGTCTATTAAAGACCATTATCGTTCCGT
>JAAYLC010000169.1 GCA_012522045.1 Bacteroidota bacterium | reverse complement strand
CGTCAATGGAAGAGATTATAGAGATAATGGAATCGCAATCACTGGAAATCATTACAATCGAATAAAATTTTCTTATTTTGAGTTGAAAATAATTTTTATAAAAAACTTTTCACAATGAACATATTTGATAAAAATTCAAAAAAATATCCTGTAAATAAAACTGAAGAAGAATGGAGAGCCGAACTGGGAGAAGAACGGTATACCATCCTTAGAAAAGCCGGGACAGAATACCCGCACACAGGAAAATACAACTTGCATTTTGAAAAGGGACGCTATGTTTGCGGCGCTTGTAAAGTTCCGCTTTTTGATAGCGAAGCAAAATTTGAGAGTAATTGTGGCTGGCCTTCTTTTGACAAAGCCATTGAAGGCACTATTGAATATCGAAGAGATACTTCGCACGGAATGATACGAACTGAAACGCTTTGTGCCAATTGCGGAAGTCATCTCGGTCATATTTTTGAAGACGGTCCCACCGAAACAGGCGTGCGTTACTGTATAAATTCCTTATCCATGGATTTTGAAAATGAATAAGCTTTAATCGGATTTTCCGGATTTTAGTTTAGTTCCGAAAATGGCAATCGGTAAAAGTAAAATTGTTGCAAGCAGACTGCCTGCCATACCAAAATATGCATCAACGATATCTTTTGTATTTAATAGTGGCAGAAATAATTCATATAAAAAATTTAAAACTATCATCACGGCTGCCATAATTATAATTTTTTTAAAAGCCATTCCTTGTAAAATCCATAAATATCCGATAATAAGCACGAACATAAAGCTTATAGAAAAATTGGAAATATGCGAATAAAATGAAGGTAAAATTTTTTGAAAATAAGGACACCTCAAGCTTTCAAAATTCCTTCCGAAAAACAACAAATAATTAATCCCTATCAATATCAGAATATACAATGCTGCCCAAATTTTGGGAGTTTTAGTAAAGGTGTTTTTCACAAATTCAAATTTTAAAATCAGTATGCTGTAGCAATAAATGACATCCTGTCACTTTTTAATCCTTGGTACTTTCTTTGACTATTAGCGGCTATAAGTTAATTTAAAAATACTAAAAATTATGAGTAAAGGAACTATCAATGTATCTGTAGAGAATATTTTTCCTTTGATAAAAAAATTCTTGTACAGTGATCATGAAATTTTCTTGCGCGAGTTGATTTCCAATGCGACGGATGCTACCTTAAAATTAAAGCATTTGGTCAATATCGGTGAAGCCAAAGGTGTGGAGTACGGAAATCCTATCATCGAAGTAAAATTGGATAAGGATAAAAAAGAACTTCGGATTATTGATCAGGGAATTGGAATGAGTGAAGAGGAAGTTCAGAAATATATCAATGAAATTGCTTTTTCCGGAGCTGAAGAGTTTCTTGAAAAATACAAAGATAAAAACAGCAAAGATGCCGGAATCATCGGACATTTCGGACTTGGTTTTTATTCGGCTTTTATGGTTGCCGAAAAAGTCGAAATCTTGACAAAAAGTTATACGGATGCACCGGCAGTAAAATGGACCTGTGACGGTTCTCCGGAATTTACGCTGGAAGAAATCGACAAAAAAGAGCGCGGAACTGAAATTGTATTGCACATCGCAGAAGATTCCACCGAGTTTTTGGAAGAATCGCGCATTCGTGAACTTCTTATCAAATACAATAAATTTATGCCGGTTCCCATCAAGTTTGGAACACGCACCGAATATTTACCAAAACCTGAAGACGCAAAAGAAGAGGATCCTGCTCCGACTAAAGAAGTAGACGACATTATAAACAATCCATATCCCGCGTGGACAAAACAACCTTCTGAATTAGAAGATAAAGATTACACGGATTTTTATCGGGAGCTTTATCCCATGCAATTTGAGGAACCGCTTTTCCACATTCATTTAAACGTGGATTATCCGTTTAATTTAACGGGAATTCTTTTCTTTCCGAAACTCAGCAACGACATGAGCATTCAGAAAGATCGGATTCAATTGTATCAAAATCAAGTGTTTGTAACGGATAATGTAGAAGGAATTGTCCCTGAATTTTTGACATTGCTTCGTGGAGTAATTGACAGTCCTGATATTCCTTTGAATGTGTCTCGAAGTTATTTGCAAGCAGATGGCGCAGTTAAGAAAATTTCAGGGTACATTACTCGGAAAGTTGCGGATAAACTAAAAAGCTTGTTCAATAACAATCGCAAAGATTTTGAAAATAAATGGAATGATATTAAGGTTGTCATCGAATACGGAATGCTTACCGAAGAAAAATTCTTTGATAAAGCAAAAGATTTTGCATTATATCCAACCGTAGATGACGCTTATTTTACCTTTTCTGAGTTGAAAGAAAAAGTAAAAACTTTACAAACTGACAAAGACGAGAAGTTAATTCTGCTTTATGCTTCTGATAAAGAAGCGCAACACTCCTATATACAAGATGCCAAAGACAAGGGGTACGAAGTTCTTTTATTAGATTCGCCCATTGTGCCTCATTTAATTCAAAAAATTGAATCGACTGAAGAGAAAATTTCATTTGTCCGTGTAGATAGCGACCATATTGACAACCTTATCAAAAAGGACGACGAACAGTTATCAAAACTGACAGATGAAGAAAAAAACAATTTAAAACAATATATTGAAGGAATTGTTCCCAAAGAAAAATTTACCGTTCAAATGGAAGCTATGGACAGCGGCGCCAATCCGTTTATAATTACTGAACCGGAATTTATGCGTCGAATGAAAGATATGCAGCGCACCGGTGGCGGTGGCATGTTTATGGGAGATTTTCCTGAGATGTACAATCTGATTGTAAATACAAATCACGAATTGGCTTCCGAAATTTTGAATTCCAAAACAGATAAAAAGCGTGAACGTTTAATCAATCAGGCGTTAGACCTTGCCAAATTGAGCAAAAACCTTTTAAAAGGAGAAGATTTAACGGCATTTATCAAACGAAGTTACGAGATGATAAAATAGCATCAAAAACTGAACAGTAACAAATCGTTTCAGACCTATAAAAAATCCTTAAGTAGAAATTCAACTTAAGGATTTTTTATTTGGAATAAGTAAATTAAATAGTACTTTACAACTTTAATAAAACGTCTACAATTCGCGTGGCACAATTTCCATCCCACAACGGAATTTCCTGTGCTTGTTTCCAATTTCCTTCAAAAAGTATTTTCATTGCCGGCGCGATATTTTTTGGATCGGTACCAATTAACTCGTTAGACCCCAAAGTTATGGTTTCAGGACGTTCGGTATTGTCTCGCAATGTCAGACACGGAACATTCATGATTGAAGCTTCTTCCGTAATTCCTCCGGAATCTGTTATCACAGCTTTGGCGCGTTCTACGAGATAATTAAACTCCAAATATCCCAAAGGTTCGATTAAATGTAACCTCGGATGGGAAATGCCAATTTCTTTTAAAATCTTTGCAGTTCGTGGATGCACAGGAAAGACTAACGGAAGTTCCTGAGAATGCGTAATGATTTCATTTAAAAGTTGTTTTAAACTTTCTTCTTGATCCACATTTGCCGGGCGGTGCAAAGTCATTACAATATATTCTCTTTCTACTAAATTCAAATCATTCCAAATTTGAGGTTTTTTAAAATTCGGACGATGTTTTAGCAAAGTATCTATCATCGTATTTCCTACAAAAAATATGCGTTCGTCAGAAATGCCGCTATTCCTTAAATTTTCATTAGCCAATTCCGAAGTTGTAAAAAAGTAGTTTGTGATACTGTCGGTGACCAGACGATTAATTTCTTCGGGCATCGTCCAATCTCCGGAACGAATTCCGGCTTCAACATGCGCTACTTTTACATGAAGTTTTTGTGCAGTTATGGCACACGCCATGGTTGAAGTTACGTCTCCAACCACCAGTACCAAATCCGCAGGATGCTCTAATAACTCTTGTTCAAATCGAATCATGATGGCAGCCGTTTGTTCCGCCTGTGTTCCGCCTCCCGAATTTAAATTGGCATGAGGTTCCGGAATTTGTAATTCTTCGAAAAAATTTCCTGACATTTTTTTGTCATAATGTTGTCCTGTATGAACCAAACGATAACTGATTTTTTCACCGTTATTTTGTGCATTTTCAATAGCGTGAATAATCGGTCCAATTTTCATAAAATTTGGACGTGCACCGGCGACAAGCGTAACTCTCATAATAAAAAATTTGCTGATGGTTAAAGAAATTTCATAATTGTTGCAAAAGTAAACGTATAAATGAAAAAATCCGCCTAAAAATAGACGGATTTATAAAAGATTGCTTTTTCAAATAGATTAAATATCCTCTTGATCTCTTAATCTTTGGATGTATTGAGCTTTTTGCAATTGTGCTCTTTTTTGAACTGACGGTTTAGTGTATTGTTGACGTGCACGAAGCTGACGCATCCTTCCGGTTTTGTCGAATTTTCGTTTGTAACGCTTAAGCGCTCTGTCGATATTTTCTCCGTCTTTTACTGGTATAATTAACATAGTATCATCACCTCCTCTCTTTTGGGATTGCAAAAATAAATAAAATTAAGGAAATAAACAATTTATTTTCTGGAATTATTCCTTAAATAAAGAAGCACGTCGTGTTAAGTCTTGAATCAACTTTTCTTCTTCTTCGCTTTCCAACAAGACGTTGTAATTTTTCCAAAATGCTTCATTATAAGGTTTGGGTTGGAATAAATCTGCAGTCCACGATTTATTTTGCAATTTCTGTTTGATTTCTTCTTGATCGTTAATAATATCCGTAAAGATTATTTCTTGAATTGTATAATAAAATTGAGCGCCTTTATCAAAGCCCGGTGCAGATTCTGTCTTTTCTCTTTCAGAAGAGCGATCTCCTATGTTTACTAATTTAGGGGTTTCGTAATAAATATAATTGAGATACATTTTATCATTAATATCTATAAAATTCATCGTTAACCGATGTATTATATGGGTATCAAACAAGCTTTTACTTCTTGTCTTCTGAATATCAGAGGCCGCTAAGAGGTCGTATTCAATTTTTTTAATGGCATAGTTGTCATAATAAATATATACCACCCCATCGGGATGAAACCCTTCATTATAAATATTGGGCGTATTTAATCCCACATACTCTGAACCGGGTTCTATGTTGATTTTATAAATTTTCCTTCCGTTATCCACAAGAATAGTGTCCAATTCAAAGTGATGATTTTCAAGCATTGATTTTCCAAACAATGCCCCGGAAGCATTTATATTTCTGAAAAGATTTAGCTTGCCTTCGAATAAGTTTGCCAATCCGTTTATACGTTGATCATTCCATCGAATTGCATGAATGAGGTCATTGGTTTTTACATTCCTACGATTTATGGTATTTGCTCCTATATTTTGTCCTCTGCTGTTCAAATAGGCCGTATAGGTAAAAATACTGTCAACATCTCTTAAATCATAGCTTTTCCTAATTTCATCCACATTTATTTTTAAGTCATTTCGTGCATTGTTTCCCTGATTGGCATCGTACATGGTAATTGCCGCTTCAATCAACCATTTATACTCATTTTTGTTTCGCTCCTTGTGCCTTAAAAAACCCTTTTGAATGTATGATGTATCCGGAATATTGTTTTCGAGGCGTTCTAAAGCACGAATCATAATTTCATTTCCGGTTTTGGGACGCGTGTCAGCAACTAAAACTACTTCGTCCAACGATGCTATGGCTTCTTCCAAATAAATATCGGTTCCATTTTCGTAATCCGGTATTGCCATTCTGTAACTAACATAACCGATTGATGAAATAACAAGCGTGTCAAGAGCATGTTCTTCCGGGATTCGCAGTGAAAACCTACCGTCACTGTTGGTTATTGAACCAATGGTTGTGTTTTCAAGGTAAACGTTGGCATTTTCTATGGGCATAAAGGTCATAAAATCTGAAACTTTACCTTTTAGTTCTGTTTGTGAGAAACCTTGCGTAGTTCCTAAACAGAGTAGCAACAGAATAGCATAAAATAGATTCTTTTTCATATCAGGTCGATATGTTGTAAACCCTTAATAACAAAGGTTTAAATTAAAATTTCATTTGTAAAAAAACGTACTTGTAAAAATTTACAAAGCAGGCTTATATTCTTTGCCTTCAATAACCATTTTTGCGATGATCTCACGTAATATTTCGGAAGTTCCACCACCAATAGGACCAAGTCGGCTGTCTCTCAACAATCTGGCTAATGGATAATCTTCCATATAGCCATAGCCTCCTAAAAACTGTAAGCATTCGGTCATTACTTCATCGGCTATTTTGGTAGAAATAAGCTTGCTCATCGTAGCTTCTTTGGTGACATATTCTCCGTCATTCAAGCGTTTTGCCGTAACGTAGTTAAACGTTTTGCAAACTTCTACTTCGCTGTAAAGCTGTGCAACACGATGTCTTAATGCTTGAAATTGAGAAATGCTTTTTCCAAACGCATAACGGTCTTTCATATACTGCACGGTATAATCCAAAGCAAATTCACTTCGTGCATGCGCATTAATACCCATTACCAAACGTTCCAAAGCAAAATGTTGCATAATATATGGAAATCCCATATCCTCCTCTCCCATTAAGTTTTCAGCGGGAATTTCAACATTATCAAAAGCAATTTCTGCAGTATCGCTGGCTCTCCATCCCAATTTATCTAATTTGGTTGAAGAAATTCCGGGTGTATCCCGATCCATGACAAAAATACTGATTCCTTTATTTCCTTTTTCCGGAGAAGTTTTGGCGGCAACCACTAAATAATCACTGTAAATTCCGTTTGTGATAAAAGTTTTAGAACCGTTTATGATGTATTTGTCTCCTTTTTTAACGGCAGTGGTTCTCATTCCGGCAACATCACTTCCTCCAAAAGGTTCGGTAATACACAAACAACCGATTTTTTCTCCGGTAATACTCGGTCTTAAATAGGTTTCTTTTTGTTGGTCATTCCCTTCTTTTTTTAAGTGCGTCATGGCTAAATAAGCGTGTGCCCACATCGCAGCTGCAAATCCGCCGGAATTGACACGTTGTAATTCTTCCAGAAAAATCACCGTATAAAACAAATCTAAATCCAACCCTCCATATGCTTCCGGCTGGTAGATTCCGAAATATCCCATCTCTCCAAATTTTTTCCAAATAAACCTTTCTATGGTTCCGGTTTTTTCCCATTTTTCAATATGTGGAACGACTTCTTTTTGTAAAAACTCTCGTAAACTTTTTCTGAAAAAATGGTGTTCTTCTGTAAAATATAAATTCTCCATCAATTATTAAACTATTAATTATTAATCAAATAGGTTTTGATCTTATTCAACCAACAAATATAACTGAATTTGTCTGAATTTAGCCTCAGTCATTCCATCCACTTTTTTAAATTCTGTGATGCTGTCAATTCTTTGGCGCAATCTTCTGAATTCCCACATTTTTTTACCCAATTCAAAAGATATTCCCGGAAGTGTGGAGAAATCGGAAGCGGATGCTTCATTGACATTAATTTTTTGAATTTCAATCGGAGTTTTTACTGTAAATGAGAGGAATAAACGTTGGAGCGTCTCTTCTTGAAGCCCATAGACATCGCTTAATTGTGAATCGCTATGAAAACCGCCCAACCGCGTACGATATTCAATGATGCGATTGCTCAAGACTTTACCGATTCCTCCTACTTGTTACAATTCTTCTACTGTGGCTTTATTAAAATATATTTTTGCTT
>JAAYLC010000034.1 GCA_012522045.1 Bacteroidota bacterium | reverse complement strand
TGGCAGTTGGCGCTTGCTATAAAGCCCGAACAAGAAGATGATATCAGTCGCTATTTTGACGAGGTATCCATTCTGTTTTTTCATTGGTATTTTTATTGCAGAACGTTGCTTGTAAATGCTGATGATGAAGAATTGCGCGAAAAAGCGAGCTATTATCGCCTTGACGACTATAGAATTAATATACCTCAAGCTATAAATGAAATTGAAATAATTCTTGACAATCTATGCAGAGAATTGTTATTGGGTGGAGTTGATTCAATAAGTCATTGGCTACTTGATTGTTTAAACTATAACGGCAAATCAATTGGATTTGAAACAATCGTGAAATTTTGGGCATATATTATCCGTCACAAATTCCAGTTAAGCGAAGAAACAGTGACGGCGTGGCTTAGAATTGAAAAGCACTTAATCGAAAACTCTGAATACAACACAAAGAACATTTCTAACGCCATTAGAAGCATTAACAAAATTAATGACTTCTCCGAAAACTTAATAGGTGCTTTTGCGGAAAGTAAAATCACTGGAGATTTACCGCCAATTAATAGCGATATGATTATCGAGGAAACACAAAAAGCTAAATTAATGTTATCGAATTTTGAATGGAACGAGGCGATTCTGAATGCAGAATCCGAATTACTGTACTTCAATGGTCAAATCGGTTTCTTGCTTGATTTTTCAGAAAACGAATTAGGACAATTCAAGCTGTATCATAGAAAGACCGCTTTGATTTTTGACGCAAAAGACGGTGAAGGTATACCAAGCGAAAAGCAAGATGCTTTTCGTCGGGCATTGCTCACCTTTGGGAATTACTCTGTTCGAGAAGATTGTTTTCATTTCAACGCAATTGTCAATAGCTTACGTGGCGGGAGTTGGCGTGATTTGTTGGCGGATTCAAAAAGCGGCAAACGTGGTTACTTTAAAGATTTGCCTGACAATATCAAACTAAAAAATGGGATTGTTGAACAATTGCGCCAGTTTATTGATGACTTTTCATTGCAGGACGATTGGAGATACCATTTTATAAAAACAGACGAAGTAATGGCGTTCATGGGTTATGGTATGTTTAAAGACAGGGAGTGGAATACGCGCATATTATTGATTCCGAACAGATATGTAAATGGACGAGGAAATGCTGAATATCGCACCTATTCACTGTTTTGTATTTTAAAGGCAAACGGAATTTGTTCGGAAGGAGATTATCAGTTCAATGTTTCTTCAGGGGAAATGTATTTTTGCATTCCCCAAAAAGATATAAAAGTAGTTTCACGGGACGGCAATTCCCAATTGTTGTTTTTCCAAGGCGATATTCAGATTGCAGAATGTGGGACTGTAGAGGAAGTTCTATCATTAATCGAAACACTATGATTTATATTGGGCATTGCCCGAATACGACAAAACCTCGGAAAGGATAATTGAATGAGTGAATACAAACCCACCATTGCCCTACTCTACGATTTCGACAAAACGCTCTGTACAAAGGATATGCAAGAGTACACCTTTATCCCTCACGTAGGTATGAACCCGGCGGACTTTTGGGCAGAGGCAGATAAGCTTGCCATCGACAAGAAGACTGACCGTATTC
>JAAYLC010000023.1 GCA_012522045.1 Bacteroidota bacterium | reverse complement strand
TACCTATATCATGCAAAATTGCACCGTATCTGGCTAGTTTAATATCTGTTCCTATTCCCGCTGCTACTTTTTCCGCGACCAATGCTACTTGTTGAAGATGAATTTCCAACGGGGTAAAATCAGGTTTTCCCTTTGCTTTAATTTCCGGCCAAATCATTTGAATTCATTTTTAATCGGATTGCCCACAATTTTTAACCACCCGTACATTGGTTGATTTTCTGCGATTCGGTTGTAACCAACGAGAAACGATTTCTCATTTTTCTCCAGCATAAGTTCAAACCCGTAGAACAGTTCATCGTTACTATCGAATTCTTCTTCAGTAACTTCCAATATTTCTCCATCTGGATAAAGGATATCTTCGTTTCGAGCTAAACAAATATGTTGTATGGCTGCTTGCTTTGCATCTTTGCAGTTATCAAAAGCCAAGTGGAGAATTGGATTGACCATTACGCCACGTATTAAAATGGCACGAGGTCGCTCATAGAAACGATTTCGGGTAGTCCCTTTTGCATTCCAGCCGCGAGGTTGTATTTGTTCTTGCTGTTGTGATATCTGTTGATAAGTCAAACGATGACGTTTAATCTTATAAATACCAAAATCAGTCTTTAGCAATTCAGGAAACAATTGTCTTTCAATACCAGCGAGAATAGAGGGCGTCAAAAATTGCTGGCTGTATGTTTCACTGTCTCTTACTGCTGCCCACGGTTTTATAAAACCGAACGGGCCTGAATATTTTACGATGTATAACATAGTTGTTCGTTTTTTTAATCCTGTCAGGTTTTTGACACCTTGTCAGGATTAGTTTATTTAATCGCACCAAACCCTATTCCGGTTGAGTTTCCCAATCCCACATTCCAAGCAAACTGCTTTGTTTCAGCATCACCTTCAATAATTACCGGACACCAGTTGACCCTGTTTTGTACTCCGTTATAAGTGATCTTTTTAGTTGCAGCATGTGGAGATTTTAAATCAAAACGGATATTAAACATATCCTTTTCTAAACCAACTTTTTTCATTTTTGTTTGAAGTGTTTCCTTAAGACAAACACTCGCTCTTGGATCGTCATATCTTATATGATCAATCTTATTACCAACCCTTCTTTTAATAAAAATAGGACTTGCTGTAAAAAACAGTTCGCGACTTGATAAATCAGGTTCTTCCCGAATCATAATTTCAGATACGATAAACCCATTAAAAAGACTTGGATCATTTTTTATCCCAGCAACCATTTTTTTAATTAAATCCAACTTGTATGAGCTAAAGAAGAAGGATGTTTCTTTTTCAAAACATAATCCTGTTCCTGCTCTTTTTCCTCCTTCAAGCCATGAAAAAGAATAAAGTGAAACGTTCCCATGCTCATTATTCCATCCAATCCATTTATGAATTATTCCAGTCAACAAATGCTGATGATCAAATGGTACAATTTTATTTGTTGTTTCAATTTTAAAATAGATTCTCATAAGCTACCTTCTTGTTAAAAATTGTAATATTTTTGTTAGTATTGACTAATGGAGCGCCGATTTACCTGATCAGTCATTTATAATCAATCATCTTGCAGAAATATCAGGGTGGTTGTAAACCTCCACCCATCCAAACCCCACTGAGTTTTTCTCGCCTGCTCCGCAAGAAAGCATCAGATTGTGTATTTCATATGGAGCTGTTAGTTCGAAATCAAAGAGATATCCCCTGATCTTGCTTTGTTCCGGAGTTCCTTGCTTTATAGTAGCCAATTTGGAGCGGGGAGTTCCGGTAAGCTTAAAACGGAACGGGAAAGAATCTGGTAAAGGGGAAGCATTAGGTACTGCCAGGTATTTATTCATGAAATGGTTGTAAAGTAAACGCGTATACTTCTCGTCTTTGGGTGATAAATAACTGGCATAAGTCCATCCTGGATATTGATAACTCAACACAACCGGCGAGAGTGTCCGGTAATACATGGTTTCAGAAAGTTCTATATCTGGAAGTCTCTCAATTTGTGTTACTTTTAAGTCGAGTCCATTAACAGAATCTCCAATATAGGCTTCTTGGTATTTAAAAAGCCCAAT
>JAAYLC010000004.1 GCA_012522045.1 Bacteroidota bacterium | reverse complement strand
CTTCTGCTTTTTTTCATAATTATACGAGTTAAAATTAATCATTATTTTCAACTTAACCCGTGGTCCGAATTTTGGGGAGTATTATATATCACCAATAAGTGAAGTTGAAGTTGTAAAAAAGGTCAAACAAGATAAATTAAAAGAATATCCTCTTTCTGCTACAGACGTGGTAAATGAAATAAAGAAAAAGAAACCGCAATTAAGACAATATCGAGTTTGGGAAATAATTAAGGATAATGACCTGAAAAATAATCCTGACTACTCTACTTATGCATTTAGAAACCAAAGCCAAAGAATAATGTATGAGGAAAAAGGCATTTTACCAAATGGAGTACCTTCGATTTATAAGCCAAATACTGTAGACTTTATTATTAAGATATTTGAGAATGAAGAAATAAGCAATAAAGAATAAAAAACGCCACATAACAAAAAAATTGGCAAGAGTGGCAGAAGCGTCTTCGATTGAACGTTTAAGTGAAATCAAAGTTTCTGCTTCATTTAAAGTTCTCATTAAAAAATGCCACCCTCGCCAATTTTCAAACCGTTAGCAAACATTTAAAAAAGACACGAAATATGAAACGAATTACAATTTTATTTTTTTTAGGTTCAATTTTCCTAAATGCGTATTCGCAAGATGATAATTTGCAGTTTAAACTTGATTCAATAATAAAAGAAGCTGATTTGCTTTATAGTTATGAAAAAGCTGTTTGGAATGCGACAGATATATTGATGACTGACAGTAAATTGAAAAAGAATTATGGTGGTTATGTGGTTTCACATTCAAACGACACAATCTTTGCAACATTCATTGACAAGAGTCAAAAACAGAAAATTGCTAAATATTTTTTCACAAAATCCAATTTGAGTTTACCATTTAATTCTGAAATAGGACTTTCACCTTTGACTAATTCAGAACAAGAGCTTCTGGATATTAAAACGAAAATGATTAATCAATTATCTGACAAGAAATACGAAGTAGGAATTCCGCAGAATTTTAATCCAAATTTTGTTTTAATCAAAGATAAGGAAGAATTTAAACTCTATATTTTAATGGGAACATCGGAATCTGGCGTTGTTCCTTTTGGAAATGATTACCTTTTTTGGGCTGATTCAAAAGGAAAAATCACGAATTGGAAAAAATTTCATTCTCGAATGATTCCTGCTCAATCAAAAGGACCAAATGGAGAAAAAGTAATTTCTGCTATTCATTCTCATTTAAAGACAACCCCTTACATTACTGCAACAGACATTTGTACATTTAGATTATATGGTGGTTTATGCGATATGGAGGAATTTATGGTTTTGTGTACAGCGACAGGTAAATATTATAAGTACTCTATAAAGACAAATAAAATTGAGATAACTGAACCATAAACGTTTGCTAACAATGTATATACAAAATAGGCGAAATAGTAGTAAATTCAATGGTTGTAGCCCGCTTCAAAATTGTAACGGTTTGATAAGTTTGAAGCCCGCAATCGCCTACTTTGCATATACTCAACGTTGGCGGTAATTTTGAAGAAACTAACATCCAAAAATTAATTTTGAATAAATGGCACTAATAGATTCTTATAGAAATTCAAAAATTGCAAAACAAAAAGAACTTGCTAGATTAACAACAGATAAAGCAAAAGAATTTGTGAAGTTATCAGACCTGAATAAAAAAATAAATTTGGCATCTGATGCTATAAAGCGAACCAAAATTGTAAGTACTATAAATTCAAAATTGAAAGAAATTGAACGACATAATAAAGATATTGCTAACGTAAATAAGAAAATTGCAGATATTGAGTCAAAGATTGTTAGAAAAGAAAAGGAAATCTTAGACTATCAAACTAAAATTGAAAAAGAACAAAATAATATTGATAAGAAAAGAAAAAGCGAATCTGAAAGACTTATAAAGGAGCAAGAAAGAAGTTTAAAACATATAAACACGACTTTGAACTATCACGATAGATTACACGAAAACACTATTAACGAAATAAAAGAATTGAAAAACATTCCAGAGAAAATTACAGTTTTATTTTTAGCTTCAAATCCAATTGACCAAGTTCAATTGCGACTTGATGAAGAAGCTCGGTCTATTTTCGAAATGATAAAAAAAGCAAAACATAGAGAATCCGTAAAACTTGAATCTTGTTGGGCTTTACAACCGATGGATTTACTTCAAGCTTTAAATGACTTTAATCCAGCAATTGTCCATTTTAGCGGACACGGTTCAGACGAAGATGAAATTGTTTTCCAAGCACAAGATGGTACTGCTAAATTAGTGACTAAAGAAGCTATTGTTCAAACAATGATGGCGTCTTCTGAAAATATTAGACTTGTATTTTTCAATACTTGTTATTCAAGAAATCAAGCAGAAGCTGTATCTCAATTTGCAGATGCTACAATTGGAATGAATACATCAATTGGAGATGAAGCTGCAAGAGTATTCTCTTCACAATTTTATTCTTCAATTGGTTTTGGTCATTCTGTCGCAAAAGCGTTTCAACAAGCCAAAGCACTTTTAATGATGGAAGGAATTAAAGAAGAAAATACCCCAGAGCTATTCATTAAAGACGGTTTAAATGCAGATGAAATAATATTAGTGAAACCATAAAAACTACCGCCAACAAGGGTAACCGTTGCACAACCCTTGATTTTTTGCCACCAATCCTCCAAAATCAAAAAATCGGCTTTCATAGAAGCGATTTAAGCAATCCTTATTTTTCAGTTCCGATACAAAATCCAGAAATTCGGATGGCTTAAAAACGAGCTTTTGAAGTCGTGGAAAAGTGTTTTTAGATCAGTGT
>JAAYLC010000194.1 GCA_012522045.1 Bacteroidota bacterium | reverse complement strand
TATGGAAATACAATAGAAGAAAACATCAAGGAATTGGCCGCATAAAACCTATCAAGCTATATGCTGTCGAAAGAAAAAACAAACTTAAATCAGCTTAATCCTGGCATAGGAAATGGGGAGTAGCATATTACAACCAAAAACAAATATTACACCTTAAATCTGCTTAAATTGGTCTAGAGAATGGGTAGTAGTACAGACAGCACCCTTTTTTTATTTACAATATGCATTTTTAAAGGTGTATTCATGAAGTTTTTGTTGTATAACAGAAAGAATTAAAAATATTCTTTAATTTTAAAAAGAAATAATCAACAACAAATCACGCGCCATGAATTATACATTTCAACTAAAAAATATTGAGGAATACAAAGAGGCTTACCAAAAATCCGTAACAGATCCCGAAGTTTTTTGGGAAACCATAGCACGCGAATTCCGATGGATGAAACCTTGGGACAAAGGGTTAAACTGGCGATTTGAAGGCGAAGGAGCTCCCGTTATTGAATGGTTTAAAGGAGGAAAATTAAACATTACCGAAAATTGTTTGGACAGACATTTGCAAACAATTCCCGATCAACCTGCCCTTATTTGGGAACCGAATAATCCCGACGAACATTATCGCATATTGACATACAGACAACTTCATCAAAAAGTAATTGCATTTGCAAATGTTTTAAAAAACAACGGGGTGAAGAAGGGAGAAAGGGTGTGCATTTATATGGGAATGATTCCCGAATCGCCCATCGCAATGCTCGCTTGTGCCCGAATCGGCGCCATTCATTCGGTGATTTTTGGAGGGTTTTCTGCGCAATCCATTGCAGACAGAATCAAAGACGGCAATGCCAAATTTGTAATTACTTGCGACGGTTCCTTTCGTGCCAAGAAAACCATTCCGCTCAAATCCATTGTGGATGATGCCTTGGTTCAATGTCCATCGGTAGAGCGGGTAATTGTTCTTACGCGAACCCGAACTCCCGTATCGATGATAAAAGGTCGCGATGTGTGGTGGGAAGACGAACTAAAAAAAGTGGAAACCATGGGAAATCCCGATTGCCCGGCTGAAGAAATGGACGCCGAAGATCCACTTTTTATACTGTATACAAGCGGAAGCACCGGAAATCCGAAAGGGGTCGTACACACGACTGCCGGCTATATGATTTATACGGCTTATACTTTTTTGAATGTTTTTAACTACCAACCGGAAGAAGTTTTTTTCTGTACGGCAGACATCGGATGGATTACGGGACACAGTTATATTGTGTATGGTCCTTTGGCAGTTGGTGCCACCACACTGATGTTTGAAGGAGTGCCGACCTATCCCGACGCAGGACGGTTTTGGGAAATTATCGAAAAACACAAAGTCAATATATTTTACACTTCACCCACTGCCATTCGTTCCTTAATGGCTCAAGGAGAATCTTTTGTGGAAAACAAAGATTTGAGTTCCTTGCGAGTTCTTGGAAGTGTAGGCGAACCGATTAATGAAGAAGCCTGGCATTTGTATTACAAAAATATCGGGAAAAGCAGATGTCCCATAGTCGATACGTGGTGGCAAACGGAAAATGGAGGCATTATGATATCTACCATAGCCACCGTCACCGAGCATAAACCGGCATTTGCGACACTGCCCTTACCGGGAATCCAACCTGCCATTATGGATCCGGAAGGTCGTGAAATAACCACTCCTGAAGCCAAAGGCAATTTGTGTATCAAATTTCCTTGGCCGGGCATGTTAAGAACCACTTGGGGCGATCATCAACGGTGTTACGATACCTATTTTTCAGCCTATCCGGGAACCTATTTTACAGGCGACGGTTGTTTGCGTGATGCAAACGGCTATTATCGAATCACAGGCAGGGTAGATGATGTGCTCAATGTCAGTGGGCACCGCTTGGGAACAGCAGAAATAGAAAATGTAATAAACAAACATACCAATGTCGTGGAAAGTGCGGTTGTAGGGTTTCCCCATCCGATTAAAGGACAAGGGATTTATGCGTATATCATCACCGAAAAGGAAATTTTACAAGAAGATGCATCATTGGCAATAGCGGATATTCACGAAACCATAAGTAGAATTATCGGACCGATAGCCAAACCCGATAAGATTCAATTTGTAAAAGACTTGCCCAAAACCCGTTCGGGGAAGATCATGAGGAGAATCCTCCGAAAAATCGCAGAAGGGGAAATGAATAATATTGGAGATACAAGCACGCTATTAAATCCGGAAATCGTCGAAAATATTAAAAAAGGAAAAATGAATTAACAAAACAAGAATGTTTTATGTAAAAACACGTTTTTTATGGCTATTGGCTAATTTTTAACAAAACTTTCGTTTATATGTAACATTCTTAGACCGATTATCGACGTATCTTTACCAACAAATAAAGAAGAATATGAAATTGCTATGAAAAAGTAAAATATTCTATTTTATTTAATTGGTTAGGTTGTTTAGAAAGAAGCCGTTTCTTGAGTTTGAAACGGTTTTTTTCTTTTTAAGACGATATAGAGAGGAAATATAGCGGACACTAACAAATTAAATTTAGAAATATCCTGATAATGTATCAGCGTTAATTATTTTATCCGCACCTTTTTAATCGCATTGTTGGCATTAAACGTAGGAAAATACATTTTTTCAATTTTGGCCGGATTTAATGTATAATTTCCGGAATACCTAGGTACCAATTTAATTTCAAAAATGTGTTGACCAATCGGGAGTTTTTCACAAAAGATTGTGGCTTCATTTTTGAAATTTTCTCGATGACTTTCAAATCTATTTCTATTTTGTGAAACGGCATAAGAACATCCACCGGGAATAGGAACGTTAATCAATACATATTCCGCATCTTTTTGAATGGTCACATTTACTTGAAGTATAACTTCTGTTCCGCCTTCTAAGACATTATCGGGATTATTTTCAAAATTGGTTTGAATTTCGAAATCATCGCTTTTGGGGTTGGGATTTTTATCCCAATTCGATTGATAGCTCGTAAAGTAGATTGGAAAATCTCCGGACTTAGAGATAGCAATCTTTTGATCAGGAGCAATGGTACGTTCAAAAGGAAATTTTTCTATTGTTTCAGAGATGCTTCCGGAGAGTATAAGTTTTGGTTTTGGGTTTGAATTTTCTACAATGAAATCTTCTATAATTGTTTCTACGATTTGTGCAGATTCAAAAGTATTGCGCCATGATCCCGATTGACGTCTTTCAAAAAAATAATCTTTCATTTTTGCGAGTTCAGCGGTATGATCTGTAGTATCCGCTTTTAGGATTCTATAAACCAAGAGTGTATTCTGAATATTGTTGTTTAAAATATTAGAAATATTTTCATCGTCAGAAAAATATACATTCCCAAAGAGTGTGGTTCGTCTGTTTTTCAGAATAGAATCAAGATTATATGTCATTCCATGAGTTTGTTGAAGTTCGGTGAGTAGGATGCGTTCATGAAAACTGCTGAGCTCACTATTTTCAAGTTTTTGGATATAGTGTCGCGGATTGATAATTGAAAGATATATAGAGTCTTTAGTACGATTTCCTGAAATTTGTACGAGAGAGGATTGATTGGAGATTTTATAATCCAGTTCTTCATCTCCTGATTTTAGATAATAAGATGAATAAAACGGATTAAGCTTTAACTTTATCGGTGTTTCTCCTTCAAATAGCAGTGTTTCATTACCAAAATTATCTTTTCCGAATACTTCTGTATGACGATTGGTTGACAATCCGTTTTTTCTGTAAAAAATTTCAATAGAATCATTGTATTATTAAATCATGGGAATTGTTTAACAGAAATACATCTAAATTTTGGACTGTGGTAATTTCTGTTTTTTGAAAGTTTTTATCTGTATGTGTTTTTAAATAATGCCCTGGATTTAATTCTTTATTGTAATCTGTACCTGTCGGAAAAGAATCAATAAGTGTGTGAAAGAAATCAGTATGAAGCATGATTTTCTTTTTGGAATATATTTTTTTCGCTTCTTCGTCAGAAATTTTAAATATATAAGTGTAAGTGCTCGACTGTTCACTTTTTATTAAAGATTGCGCAGATAAAGGAGAAAAAATATTCCTTGTAATGTTTAAAAAAATAAAAGTTATAAAAACTCTCAAGTAGAAGAAAGCGTATTTTTTTCGTACATTACTTAATTTCCTTTGTTTTTAATCACGATAAAGTAAGATGATTATCAAATATACGTTAAAAATATCTTTAAATCGCTCCGCAATCAGCAGCATCTCATGAAACAAAACAACCTCTTGCCTAAAAAGAGGTTGTTTAGTTATCTTCTTTATGTATTTAATTTATATTCGTAGCTTCTTCTTTTCCGGCATTTTTCACATATTTTTCCAGCCATTGATCTTGCTCCCATAACATGTGTAGAATGCTTTCTTTGGCACTGTATCCGTGGCTTTCTTTGGGAAGCATTACCAAACGCGCCGTGGCTCCGAGTCCTTTTAACGCATTAAAATAACGTTCGCTTTGCATCGGATAGGTTCCGGAATTATTGTCATCGGCGCCGTGAATCAACAATAAAGGCGCATTCATCTTGTGTGCACTCATAAAAGGAGACATGGTATTGTACACTTCCGGGGCTTCCCAATAATTGCGTTCTTCACTCTGAAATCCGAAAGGTGTTAATGTTCGGTTGTACGCTCCGCTTCGGGCAATTCCGGCAGCAAATAAATCAGCATGTGAAAGCAAGTTGGCAACCATAAATGCACCGTATGAATGTCCGCCCACGCCCACGCGGTTTCGGTCAATATATCCCATCGCATCTACAGCGTCAATGGCAGCTTTGGCATTGGCAACAAGTTGCGGAATAAAACTGTCATTGGGTTCGGTATCGCCTTCGCCCACAATCGGAAAATCGGCATTGTCCAAAACAACGTATCCGCGTGTTACCCAATAAATCGGCGAGCCGTAATGGGGATAAATAAATCGGTTGGGATTGGTCGTGCTTTGTCCGGCACTGCTCTTGCTTTTGTACTCTCGGGGATAAGCCCACAAAAGCATCGGAAGTTTTTCCTTTTTCTTTATATCGTAATCTGCAGGCAAGTATAATGTAGCCTCTAAATCCACACCGTCTGCACGTTTGTATTTAATGACTTCCTTGTGAACATCTTGAATGCTTTTAAACGGATTGTCGAAATAGGTTATTTGTGACAGTTTGTTTTTTCGTTTGATATTTCGAAAGTAATAATTCGGGTATTCCGAAGGAGCTTCAATGCGTACTAACACTTTCCCTTCTTTGATTGCACTCCCGGAAGAATAGATGTTTTCATACTTGTCAGTATACGAAGACTGATAAATTCGGGAAGTTTTTAAAGTATTCAGATTGATTTTATCGATAAACGGGAATTGACCTTCGGGAGTAAAACCTGCACCTATTAAAAATGCATTGTTTTTATCCAATTCCAATACTTGGCGATTGAATTGATTGCGGGTAGTTACAAAATTTCCCGGATCGCCATAGCGGTCTTCATAGTTTCTGTCAAAAACGATTTTCGGTGCTTCGTTCGGATTGCTGGGATTGAACAAATACGTTTTGGTGTTTCGCGTATTCCACCAATAATCCGTTCCGATAGCCATGGAATCCGTTCCCCAAGTAATCCCGGAATATCTGTTGATGGTTTTAAAAACCAACCGAGCTTCTTCCGTAAAAGGTGCAGCAAGTTGATAGACTGCATCGCGGTAGTCCACTTCCATTTCAGGATCGCCTCCGTCTAAAGCTTCTGCCCAATACAAAACAGCAGGTTTGTCAGCGCGCCATTGCATATTCCTTTTCCCCAAACGTGTTGCCATAAAACCTTTGGGACGAACTTCATCCAAAGGCACTTCATTTACTTTTGCAATAAAATTGCCGTCTTGAGAATAAATAGTTGAGACATACGGAAACCGATGGTAAGTCACCAAATAGGAGAAGGGTTTCTGAATGGTATTCACCAAAAGATACGAGCCGTCCGGAGAGAATGACAAACTGCTGTACAAATCTGCCGGAAGGAACGGAGTGGCATTTCCGTTTAAATCTATTTTATAAAGCGCAGCGCGAACCAATAGTTCAAAATTTAATTCATCGTTGGCATTTTTTAATAAATCCTGATAGGTTCGGTTTTGGGCTTTTTGTCCATCGCTTACCGATATGGTTGGACCGGTCGGAACGGCTTCCAAAGGATTTATCAAATCCATGCGATCTTCGGGAATGGACTTAACCAACAATGCCTTACTGTCTCTGAACCAGGTTATTGCATTGCCGATATTCGCATTGACGGAAATGTCACTTAATTTTTTGGCTTGGGCTTTGTCGATTTCCACAATCCAAACTTCCGATTTATCTGACACGGTATTTAAAAAAGCCAGATAGTTTTCATCGGAGGACAACGTGAAATTAGAATAACGCCCGTTTTGGGGAAGCCCTGAAACTTGACGCGGTTCTTTTTCCTTGGTACGCTTTACTTTTATATTGTTATAAAAAACAGTTCTGCTCCCGATATTGGTTTTGGGATTAATGCGCAGTCCTGCCAAACGCATTTCGGTTTCTGAAAGTTCTGCGATAGATTTGTATTGATCTCTGTAAAATAAAATGACATTTTCACCATTGCTGTCAATTTGAACAGCCGGTGCAAGAGGAGCTTCAACTAAGTTGCGGATACTTTCAGGTGGTGTTTGATATTCCAAATGCTCTTGAGCCAAGGATGAAAAAAAACATCCAAAAGCAATGAATAGAAGACTAAATTTTATTTTCATTTAAAACAATTTTCATCAAAGATATTTAAAAAATCAAAACAAGCTATTGCTGTGCGATAGTCCGCAAGATTTTAGTAACTTGTTGAACTTATAAATCACGTGATAAATAATCATTAAAAAGTTGATAATGAATGTTTCAAGAATAACCGGAGTGGGGATGTATGTTCCTGAAAATGTAGTGACAAATGATGATTTGTCAAAAATAATGGATACCAATGATGTGTGGATTCAAGAACGAACGGGAATAAAAGAAAGAAGACATATTCAAAAAGGGGATGGGAATTCCACTTCGGTGATGGGAGCAAAAGCTTCCCGAATAGCCATTGAACGTGCAGGATTAACGCCCTATGACATCGATATGATTGTTTTTGCCACGCTGAGTCCCGATATGTATTTTCCCGGAGGCGGCGTTGAAATTCAAGAAATGTTGGAGATGCGAACCATTCCGGCACTGGACGTTCGTAACCAATGCAGTGGATTTATTTATGCGCTTTCAATTGCGGATCAATACATTAAAACAGGAATGTGCAAACATGTTTTAGTGATAGGAAGTGAAAATCACAGCGGCGGATTGGATATGACCACGCGCGGAAGGGGAGTTTCTGTTATTTTCGGTGATGGGGCAGGGGCGGTAGTGGTTTCGGAAAGTGAAGATAACAATCGCGGCATTCTTTCCACACATCTTCACAGCGAAGGGAAATACAAAAAGGAATTGATGCTTGAAGGCCCCAGTACCGGATATTGGGTTCCGGAAATCATGGCTGACAATCCGCAAGAAAACATTCCGTATTACCCGTATATGAACGGACAATTTGTGTTTAAACATGCCGTGGTGCGGTTTAGCGAAGTGATTCAAGAAGGATTGGAAGCAAACGGATTTAAAACTTCAGATATCGATATGCTGATACCCCATCAGGCAAATTTGAGAATTTCTCAATTTATACAGCATAAATTAAAATTAAGTGATGCACAAGTGTTTAATAACATTCAGAAATATGGCAACACCACCGCAGCATCCATTCCCATTGCACTGACCGAAGCGTGGGAAAAAGGAAAAATAAACAAAGGCGATTTGGTTGTGTTGGCAGCTTTCGGAAGTGGTTTCACCTGGGCAAGCGCCGTAATTCGTTGGTAGTTATTTGGTTGCTTGTGCCATAATTTGTAAATATTATCCGACAATGGAGATTTGCGAATACCCCAAACTCGTTCTGTCCAAACAAATTTGAGTGGTGATTCGTTTCTTGAGTTCATCCACATGAGAAATAACGCCTATGGAACGGGCATCTTCATGTTGCATTTTTTCCAAAACCGAGATGGCCTGATCTAAAGTTTCCGGATCCAATGTTCCAAATCCTTCATCGATAAACAGGGACTCGATTTTGATGTTTCGTGCCGCAATGTCCGAAAGTGCCAATGCCATTGCTAAACTTACCAAAAATGTTTCGCCTCCCGAAAGGGTGTGTATGGAACGGCGCGCTTGTCCCATATAATGATCAACGACAAACAGTGAATCTGAACCTTTATCTGCCGATGTGGGGTCAATGAAATAGCGATCGGTGAACTCCGCCAAACGCAGGTTGGTATGTCCTAAAAGTTGCTTTAACGTCAAATCTTGAACAAATTCGGAAAATTTGTTTCCGTTTTTATCCCCGATTAAATCATACATCTTTTTCCATAGCAGGTGTTTTTTCGTCAATTGGGCAATGACATCAAGCAATGCTTGTCGTTGTTGACGTACTTCTTCGTTTTTCTTAAGTTCTTGCTTAAGGGCACCATAGTCTTGGTTGGTTTTGTCTAAAGCAGCTTGAAGTTCTGAAGCTTTTTCTGAAAGTACGGTTAAGGGTCGGACATCCGTATCCGCTGTTTTTAAGGATTTAATTTGTTCGTCAAGCGACTTTTTACGTTCAGTAAGTTGGATAAATAGTTGTTGTAATTCTTCTTTTCTTTCGCGTATGCGTTGCACATGTTCCACTTTCAATAATCCTTTTTGCAAGTCTTCGATAGCGCTGAATCCTTCAATTTGTGCAATTTCCAACAGCTTTTTTTCTTGTATTTTGTAAGATTCCTTTAGGGTGTCCAATTTTTCCTGAACATTGGAAATTTGTTTCTCTAAAGATTCTAAAGTGGCAATTGTTTTCTGAAGCGGTTGTGTAAGTTGAAGGATGTCTTCGGAAATATGTTCGCCTTGATAAAGGGATGCTCGTTTGGATTTATTTTTATCGTAGTGTTCATTCCAATGTTTTAATTGTTGAAAATTTTTAGCGAGTTCCTCAAATTCCGGAAGGACTTCAAAGGCTTGTTTTGTGTTTTCAAGAAGGGCGAAAGATGCTTTGAGTTTTTCATTTTTATTTTTCAATACTTCGGAAGATTCTTGCGGATTCCAGCCGAGGATGCGCGATTGGTTTTCCAATGTGGCTAACAAATCGGTGATTTCACTTTGCCGCTCGTTGTTTTCGTTTGTATTTCGATTGATTTCTTTTTCTAAAGCTTGCATGTTAGTTTGAAGGGAAATGACCAGCTTTTTATGGGTGTCAAGGGCATTTCGTTTTTCGGTCAACAACGTTTCTTGAACATTTTCCATACGTTTTTCTAAAGCATACGGATGTTCCAAAGCGCCGCATAAGGGGCAGGGTTCATCGGGTTTTAAATCGTTGCGATGCGCTTCGAGACTTTGGTACATCCGTTGATGCTGAATTTCCTTTTCAAGCGTGGCTACTTCTTCACTAATTTGAAGAATTGTTTTTTCTGATTTCGATTTGGCTTCTAAATAGGTTTTAATTTTTGCTTTGGATTCCCGAATTTCCTCAGAAACTTTATCAAATTGTCGGGTTATTTTTTCTAAATTTTCTTTCTTATGGATGAATGCGACAGATTCCTCTATTGCGCGACGTTTCTCGCGAATTTGTTCGAGGAGGTCTGAAAGCGTTTTGACGCCGGAATCAGCAATAGTTTGGTTTATTTGTTGTTGAAGAGCTGAATACGTTTTTTCAAATTCTTCGAATGAATCCGAGAATTGAAGGGGATACCCTTTATTTGAAATGTTTTTACAGTGAGAAAGAACTTGGTTCTTATGAATTTTCGTATTGTTTTGACTCAGTTTCTCTTCGTTGAGCAAGGTTTCAATTTGAATTCTGAATGCTTCCAAGGAATTCAAACTGTTTTCAATGGTTAGTTCCTTTTTTAAGAGTTGGGACGCTTTGGAAAGCAAGTTTTTTTGAGTATATTTTTCTCTTTTTTGGTCTTCCAAAAGCTGCTGCAATTCCAACTGTAAGGTATGGATGGCATCGGTAACTTTTGTAAATTCTTGTAGCGTGGGAGAATATTTGGACAAACGTTCATGAAGAATCAACTTGTCTCCGTAGGGTTTAAAAACTTGATGGTCAGATTTATAGTTTTTAAACGCTTCTTCCCATTTTAATTTTTCGGCATTTTTCTCTTGTAAATTTTTCTTTGTTGTTACCGCTGCTTTTATTTTATCCAATTCACTTTCAAATGCCGATTTGTTTTTGAGCAGTACTTTCAAGTGTTCGTTTTTGGCGTTTACCACCGCTTCTTCTAAGAGTTGATACCCCTCTAAAGTGGCATTTTTTAAATCTATTTCACGTTTTAAGGCAGACATACGTTCAAAAACCGCACTGCCGATTTTTCGGTAATGATGCGCGCCGGTTATGTCTTCCAAAAGCTTGTTTCTTTCACGTCGCGGTGCTCGGAGCAGCTTGTTAAATTCCCCCTGAGCCAAGACAATGGCTTTGACGAATTGTTCGTATGAAAGTCCGATAATCTCTTGATTTTTATCGGGAGTTTTGGTTCCGGATTCTATAATTTCACCACTCTCCACGTGAATTAATTCCTGCTTCCGTGGATTTAAATTGTTGTTTCTGTTTCTCGCTACAGACCAGTGGGAACGGTATTTTTGACCTTTGCTGGCGTATGTTATTTCGGCAAAGCAACTGCGGGTGTTTCGTGTCATAATGCCACCATCATCTTCCATAATTGTCGGACTGATGGCAGTATTTAATCGTGCAATTCGGTTAAAAAGTGCCAGCGTTATAACATCCAACAATGTCGATTTTCCCGAACCCGTCGGACCGGTAATGGCAAACAATCCGGCTTCATTCAATGGTTTTTTTTCAAAATCGATTTCATGTACTCCTCTTAGGGAATGAATGTTTTCAAAACGAATAGCTAAAATTTTCATAGTTTACAGTCCAAGTTCTTCTAAGAGTTCACGAAATGCCAATAGCAATGCTTCTTTATTTTCTAAATCGGGCTCCAATTCCAACCGTTTTTCAAACATTTGAAGGGGTGTGACATCCGCCACATCTGTGTTTTTAGCAAAATGATGTGAGGCACCCTCAACAAGGTTCTTATAGATTAAGCGCGATTTGACAATTTGTAATTTTTCATTGGGATTTGAAGTTACAAAGGTTTCAAAAGCATAGCGGTTCTCAATACTTTCTTGTTCTTCTATAACCTTGATTTCCGCAAATGAAAGCAAAGGCGTTTCGTCGGTATACTGAGTGATTTTTTCTTTTACTTCGGATAAAGTTCCTTCAAAAGAAACCAATTTTCTAAACGTGGGAATTTCAATTTTTTTCACGGATTTTAAACGGTTATTTTCCACTTCAATTAGATTGACTTGTTTGCGGTCTTCTTTTTCTGAAAAACTCAATGGAATAGGTGAACCACAATAATGAATTTGATGTTTTGCAGAAATAACTTGCGGCTTGTGAATGTGACCCAAGGCAACATAATGCGGAATTCCTTCGAACATGGCAACTTCCACTCCGGCGAGATTCCCTATTTGTATATCGCGTTCACTATCTGAAAGTTGACTTCCCTGAACGTATAAATGTCCCATAAGGACGTAAAATGCCTCTTTGTGATACGTCGAATAATGTGCATTTACTTCAGAAAAATAAGTACGAAGCGCTGCCTTCGCAAGTTCAATTTTATCCGTATAAGTTTCTCCGGCATCGGGTTTACGCAAATCTTTGTCTCTTAAATAAGGAATTGCTGCGATGACGATGCGTTCACCATTTTTGTTTATCGGAATAAACATTTCATCCAAACTTCCGGCACCACCGATGACCGTTATGTTTAAAGTTCTCAAAAGTTCGGCAGGTGCATTCAAAACTGCTGAAGAATCGTGATTTCCTCCTGTAATTATTACCTGAAGATCGAGCGGAATGAGTCGTTTCAGAAAATCGTAATACTGTTTAAAAGCTGCTTGTGAAGGATTGGCATGGTCAAATACATCTCCCGAAACTAAAAGTACATCGATTTTTTCAGTAACAATGTATTGCAACAACCAATCGAAAAAAAGCAATAAATCTTCGTGCAATTCTTGTTTGTACAATTGTTTTCCAATATGCCAATCGGAAGTATGCAAGATTTTCATATTTAACGTGACACTTTTACTTTGAAATAAAATCTGTTATTAAATAAGCGATTGCTTTGGCAACTGCATTCGGAAACACTTCCGCTTGGGGTGAACCTTCGCAAATATGAATGTAACAAAGGTGGGGATGTTTTGAAAAATACGACAAAAATTGTCGCGTTTGCGTCATGCTAAACCCGCTTGAAGTCATTGCACTGCTGCCCATATTTTCAATTGCATCCATGTCTATTTCAATTCCGAAATCGGTGTTGCAACAATAGTTTTCGGCCGCGATAAGTGCCTGTTCAAAAGTGGTTTTATTATTGATTTGAATGTCTTCAAAAAATGCGTATTTCACTTCCGGGTAGGTTTCTTTCATGCGTTTAAAAATCTCCTGAGAAGTATAATTTCGATGCAAACCGAAAATAAAGTAATTTCCCAGATATCCTTTATCATAGGCATAAGAAAAACCATTTCCGCTGTGGCGATGTTCCAAACTTCTAAAATCGGTATGTGCATCAAAGTTGATGCAGTTTATTTTTTTTCCCAAGGCTTGTGCACTTCCCGAAAGGTTGCCGAAACTGTTGTTATGTCCACCTCCGATGAGAATCGGAATTTTACCTGCTGCTACAATAAATTGCACCAAATTTTCAACTTTATGGTCAATTTGGATGACTAAATTTCCCAATTCTTCTTTGGAATGGGGTTCGGAATCTACTATTTCTGATGCTTGAATTAATTGTTTGTCACAATTGATTTCACCTAAAAGGATGACCGATTCCGGACGTGTAAATTTAGTAGCCTGAATGTTTAAAATTGCTTTTAACGCCGAACTCCACGCGTGCGAGGTACCGGCTTTTCCATAATTGGCACGCACCCCGATGTCTTCGGGAATACCGACAAGAACATAGGACGCCGGATGATTTTTTAAGGAATCAATCCCATTTATAAAATGAACTTTTTCTCCAAATTTTTCTTCTCCGGGGCGTTTGTTTATAAACTTTGCAACGGTTTCATATGTATATAAATGCACCCATTCTTTCAAAATATTCATAATTTAAGATATAATTATTCAAATGAGATTTCTTTGCCGCCGATAATCACTTTATCAATCTAGTTGCTACCGAAAGCATAGGGTAAAAACCCGTAGGAAGGAACGGGTTTGGTAATGAATACGCTTCCGGTTTTTCCGCGCGTGATACTGCCATGCGTTTTGCTTAAATCCATTGCATAAGCACCGTTTATGGTAGCGGCGTTAATCGCTTCTTCGGGAGTCAAACGCATGCGGATGCACGCCAGTGAAATTACAAAATTCATGTTTCCGCTTGGCGTGGAACCCGGATTGTAATCGGTCGCTAAAGCTAGCGGCAAACCGGCATCTATAATTTTACGTCCCTGAGCATAGGGAATGTTTATAAAAAAGGAACAGGAGGGAAGCGCTACGGGCATGGTAGTTGTTCCTTCCAAACTTTCAATATCTTCTTGTGTTAATTCCTCCAGATGATCCACACTCAAGGCATTATGCTTCACGGCAGCTTGAATGCCTCCCATACTCGTAAACTGGTTGACGTGTACTTTGGGTCTTAATCCGTATTTGGCAGCTTCCGTAAGCAGTTGATGCATATCTTCAACAGAGAAGTAGCCGTTTTCGCAAAAAATATCCACATAATCGGCAAGGTTTTCTCTGACAATTTCAGGGAGCATTTCCTCACAAATCAGATCGATATAGCCCCGTTTATTTTCCTTAAATTCCGGTGGAACCGCATGGGCTCCCAAAAAAGTTGTTTTGATGGTGACCGGAAAATTTTGTGCCAATTTTTTTGCTGCCCGAAGCATTTTCATTTCCGATTCGGTCGTTAAACCATAGCCGCTTTTTATTTCTACGGCACCGGTTCCGAGTTTCATAATTTCTTTTAAGCGCACCGCAGATTGTTCATAAAGAGCGTCTTCCGATGTTTCTTGAAGGCGTTTGGCACTGTTTACGATTCCCCCGCCGCGTGCCGCAATTTCCTGATAACTCAATCCGTTGATACGATCTACGAATTCTTGTTCTCTGTTTCCGGCATACACGAGATGCGTGTGACTGTCACACCAGGTTGGCAACACCATCCGGTCGGTACAATCAATGGTTTTAAATCCGCTTAATTCCGGTAATTTATCCATCGTTCCGTAGTCTTGAATTACACCTTTGTCAATATGTAACCAGGCATTTTTAAGTGTGGGAAGGATTTTCATTTCGTTTCCGGAGAGCAATTCGGGAGCTTCATCTCTTACTTGGATGAGTTCCTTAATATTTAGGAGTAATAAATTCATAAAACCGATAACTTTTATTTTTAAAAAGCATAAAGATAAGGAACTTCATCGAACTGCATTTTCCCGAAGAATTTATCTTAACAAAAATCAAGAAGATGTCGGATAACATTGTTTAATTTTGTACAGTTAATACGATAAACACAAGCGCACTAGCGCATAAATTATAGAGAGAAAAAATTATGAAAATAGATATTTTAGCTGTGGGAGCTCATCCTGACGATGTCGAATTAAGTTGTGGCGCTACGTTGGCAAAAGAAGTTGCATACGGACGAAAAGTCGGTATTTTGGATTTGACTCGCGGAGAATTGGGAACACGCGGCTCGGCAGAAATTCGCGACAAAGAAAGTAAGAAAGCCGCAGCAATATTGGGCGCAGAATTTCGAGAGAATTTAGGACTTCCCGACGGTTTTTTTGAAAACAATCGCGAGTCTCAATTGGAAGTAATAAAAATCATTCGAAAATACCGGCCGGAAATCGTGTTGTGCAATGCCATTGACGACAGACATATCGATCATGGGAAAGGCAGCAAACTGGTGAGCGATGCCTGTTTTTTAAGCGGCTTGCGAAGGATTGAAACACACTTTGACGGAGAACCACAAGAAGCTTGGCGCCCGAAACACGTCTATCACTACATTCAATGGAAGAATATAAAACCTGATTTTGTAGTGGATGTCACCGGTTTTATCGATAAAAAACTGGAAATGATATTTGCTTTTGAAAGTCAATTTTACGATCCACAATCCGATGAACCGCAAACGCCTATCTCATCTGAGAATTTTAAAGAGAGTTTGACTTATCGCGCCCGAGATTTGGGGCGCTTGGTTGGCGTGGAATACGGCGAAGGATTTACGGCAGAAAGATACCCGGCAGTCAGCTCAATTTTCGATTTGATTTAAATTTTTCACTAAGCATTGTGCAAAGTCAATAATTGAATTATATTTGCACTGTTCTTTTGAGAACGTCAATTAACACGGTGGTTGTAGCTCAGTTGGTTAGAGCGTCGGATTGTGGTTCCGAAGGTCGCCGGTTCGAGACCGGTCATCCACCCAAAATGACAAATCCGTTTTCTACTAAAGAAAACGGATTTTCTTTTTTATTGAATTTCAGCGCGTTGGATGCAATTTTATAAAGCAGCATACTTTTCCAGCGCTTTTTTGTTTACTTCGTGAATGCCATCAAATACTTCGACTTTCAATCGGTTTTTAAAAAGTTTTTTTCCCAGTAATTCTTGTTCTGTTTTTCTTGCTTTGGTCAGATATTGGTCTTTATTACCGTATAGATATATCACTTTGCTGTCTGGGGGCAAATGGTCAAAATCCTCTGGTTTTAATTCATTCGGAACGCCTCCGGAATGCAGAATTAAATTATCACAGACTATTTTTCTTCGTGCTATCCAGCGCGTTGCTACTGAAACTCCCTGTGAATAACCCATAACAAACAGTTTGCAATTGTGAGCGCCTATTTCACTTTTGTAAACCGCATCGATGTAATTTAATAAGTTATCGATTTCAAGTGCAGTGTTTTCTCGTGTTAACCACGAAGCGCCTACAAGTTTAAACTTTGAATCTTGATAGTATTTTGAAGGAGCTTGCGGAGCGATGATGTAGTTTTCATCAGCATCCAATGAATCAAAATAATTGATAAAATACCTGCTGAGATAGCCCATTCCGTGGAATACCATCCAAATATTCTTAGTTTTTTCGGTGTATGTATTTAAGGTAGAAAAAGTGTTGGTTGCGGTGTAAAAAACTGTTTTCGTTTGATTCATTTTTTATGCTATTTTGTACTTTTACAAATGTAAATCATACCGATGAAGAATACTAAAGAAGCGATTTTAAAAGCGTGTAACGAAATGTGTAAAAACACGCTGATGGAAACTTTACAAATAGAATTTATTGATGTTGGCGAAGATTATTTAACCGCAAGAATGCCGGTAAATCCAAAGGTTCATCAACCGGATGGTGTGTTGCATGGCGGTGCTTCTGTGGCGTTGGCAGAAAGTGTCGGCAGTGCCGCAGCATTTATGTTTTTAAATTCTAAAGAAGTTATGGTTCGCGGGATTGAGATTGCTGCCAATCACGTGAAAAGCATTCGTGAAGGTTTTGTGTATGCACGCGCAAAAATACTTCACAAAGGAAGAACCACACAATTGTGGCAAATTCCCATCACAAACGAACAAAACGAACTTATCTCAATGATAAAATTAACCACCATAACGCTAATTAAAAACGACAAATGAATTTTGAAAACTTTCTAATCCGTCTTTCCCAACATTATGAAAAACAATTGCCTTTTGCGCTTTTTTCACAACCTGATCAAAATGAAGTAAAAGCTTATTTACAAGAAACTTCCGAATTGCATTTAAACAATAAATTGAACCAAGACGGTTTTGTCATGGCTCCGTTTAATCCACAGGAAGAAACTGTTTGTATTCCCGCTTCGGAAAGCACAACTTTAACAGCTGTTTTTGAAAAAGAAACCTTTCCGTTTCATCGCGTTGAAATCGAAGAAACCGAACAAGATGAAGAAACACACAAAAAACTGGTTGATAGAACCATTGCTTTTATCAAAGAAGGGCATTCCAAAAAAATTGTAATTTCTCGAAGAAAGAAAATTCAACTTCACGATTTTTCCATTCGCGAATTGATTGCTCAAATTTTAAAAGTACATCCGCTTGCTTATCGTTATTTGTGGTATCATCCACAGACAGGAATTTGGTGTGGTGCAACTCCCGAAACATTGGTTTCTGTGAAAGAGAACAATTTCAAAACCATGGCTTTGGCAGGAACCCAGCCGTATAAAACCGGTGAAATTACTTGGCGCAAAAAAGAACGCGATGAGCAGCATTTTGTGACTGAGGCGATTGTAGAGGATTTAAAACCGTATGTTGAAGACGTGCAAGTCGGCGAATTGGAAACCATCAGAGCAGGAAGCTTATTGCATCTTAAATCGGACATTTGGGGGAAGATGAAAGACACGCCAGGGACGCTGTCAAAAATAATAAGCAAAATGCATCCCACTCCGGCAGTATGTGGAACTCCTCAAGATATTTCCCTCGATTTTATCGTCAAAGAGGAAGCGGATTCACGCGAATTTTATACCGGGTATGTGGGTATTATGGAAGATCAAGCTCAATCGGCTCAATTTATGGTGAATTTAAGGAGTATGAAAATTGATAATGGAATGGTTACAATTTATATTGGCGGCGGAATCACTGCCGATTCAGATGCTGCTGAAGAATGGACAGAAACTCACAATAAAATGCAAACCATGCTGCAAGTTTTAAAACCTATGCTATAGAAGCAAGTGTTTATGATTACCTTTGCACGCTATGAAGCATTCAAGTAAAAAACTTTCTCAAACGCTTGTTTCTCTATGTCAAGCAAAAGGGATTACTCATATCGTCATTTCTCCGGGTTCGCGTAATGCACCCTTAACCATCGGGTTTGCCAACAACCCTTTTTTTAAGTGTTTTAGTATTGTCGATGAACGTGCTGCTGCTTTTTTTGCCTTGGGAATTGCACAACAAATTCGCAAACCCGTTGCGGTACTCTGTAGTTCCGGATCGGCGGTGCTCAATTATTATCCTGCTGTGGCGGAAGCTTATTACAGCAACATCCCTTTGGTGGTGCTTTCGGCCGATCGCCCTTCGGAATTGATAGATATTGGAGACGGACAGACCATTCGGCAAGAAAATATATTTGAGAAACACATTTTGTACAGTGCAAATTGTCAAGATAAGGAGTCGTATCAAGAGCAGAATCAAAAAGAAATTAACCACGCGCTGAACACAGCGATTCAAAACAACGGTCCGGTGCATATAAACCTGCCGTTTGCAGAACCATTGTACGAAACGGTTGCTGAACCAACAGTGTATCCCGAAAATATTCCGATTGAAATTGAAGCGGAAATGCATACGGATTATCGAGAATTTTCTCAGAAATGGAACGGCAGTACAAAAAAAATGATTTTGGTGGGAACGCTTTTTCCGAACAGCTTATCTGCAGAAGTTATAGAAAAATTGGCAAGTGATGAAAGTGTGTTGGTGTTGACCGAAACCACATCCAATTTGCATCATCCGAATTTTATTCCTGCAATCGATCAATTGATAACTTCGTTGAACCATGCAGAATTTGAAGCGCTCAAACCGGATATTCTGATTACGTTCGGAGGAATGGTAATTTCCAAAAGAATTAAAGCATTTTTGAGAAATTTTTCTCCCAAACACCATTGGCATATCGATGAAAAACAAGCACTTGACACTTATTTTGTGCTGGACAATCATATAAAATTGAAACCGGAGATGTTTTTTACCAATTTTCTTCCTCATACACAAGTTGTGCAAAGTGATTATCAAAGAAAATGGTTGAAAATCAGAGATTACCGGATTTTAAAACACCACAAATATATTGAAGAAATACCGTATTCCGATTTTAGTGTTTTCCATAAAATTTTTGAGCTTTTACCCAATAACATCCAATTACAATTGAGTAACAGTGCGACGGTGCGATATGCGCAATTGTTTAATTTGCCCGAAGACGTTCAGGTGTTTTGCAACCGAGGGACGAGTGGAATTGACGGCAGGGTGAGTACTGCTGTCGGTGCAGCTTACGCCTCGGTATTACCAACGATTTTAATAACCGGAGATTTGAGTTTGTTCTATGACAGCAATGG
>JAAYLC010000193.1 GCA_012522045.1 Bacteroidota bacterium | reverse complement strand
TGAAGAATATAACCAAAGAAAACATCAAGGAATAGGAAACAAAAAGCCAAAAGATTTGTATAAATTTGAAAGAATAATTCAACTTAAATCAGCCTAATTGTGGTACAGAAAATGGGTAGTACTTTAAGAAAAGTATTGCCTGACGGTACAATTTTATACTATCGTACGCACAATAAAAATGCGGCGATTTCTACACGAACAAATCACATAAATTCCGGAGGAATTACCGGGTTTGATGTTGATGGACAAAATATGACCGCTTATGTATGGGATGCCGGCCACCCCTTAGTTAATCACCAAGAACATTTTGATTCTCAGGGAAATAATCGTGTTTTTATTAAAGATGCGAACCCCGGAAACGAGTATTTGCATTTTCATGCAGCTCATGTGATTGGAACTATTGCTGCAACCGGTGTTAATGCAAACGCCAAAGGAATGGCGTTTAAATCTGAAGTAAATTCTTATGATTGGGATAATGATTTGGCTGAGGCAACTGCAGCCGCTCAGGAAGGGATGCTTATTTCAAATCATTCCTATGGTTATGACAGCAGTATTTTAGACTCGTGGTATTTTGGAGCTTATATTGAAGAGTCTGCAGAATGGGACGAATTAATGCATTCCGCACCTTATTATTTAATGGTTAACTCAGCAGGTAATGATGGTATTACAAATTATAGTCATTTTTTATAGAACAAAAACTTGCCACAGGAGTTTATATTCTGCAATTAAAAATAGGAGAGCGGCAAGTCAATAAACGATTAGTTAAGAAATAAATTAAATAGGAACTGTATTTCGGAAGCTTGATTTTAAGTAACAGAAATACAGTTTTTATATGATTAAAATTCACTGACAAAATGCAATTTCACATTGGGATATTTTGTTTGGGTCATTTGAAGTGTGAATTGTGAATCTGCAAGAAAGACGAGCTGGTTTTGTTTGTCACGCGCCATAAATTTCGATTTTACTCTAAGAAAATCTTTAAATTCTTCACTTTTTGGATCTTTCGGATCTACCCAACATGCTTTGTGAATATTGATGTTTTCATAAGTACATTTCGCGCCGTATTCATGTTCAAGTCGGTATTGAATCACTTCAAATTGAAGCGCGCCGACTGTTCCGATTATTTTCCGACCGTTTAGTTCAAGAACAAAAAGTTGGGCAACACCTTCATCCATCAATTGGTCAATACCCTTTTCCAATTGTTTGCTTTTCATCGGGTCAGCATTGTTGATAAACTTGAAGTGTTCAGGAGAAAAACTCGGAATTCCTTTATAGTGCATAATTTCTCCTTCGGTAAGGGTATCCCCGATTTTAAAATTTCCGGTATCGTGAAGCCCGACAATATCCCCGGGATAGGAAACATCTACAATTTCTTTCTTCTCCGCAAAAAAGGCGTTTGGACTGGAGAATTTTAGTTTTTTGTTGTGACGTGCGTGTAAATAAGGAGTATTTCGCTCAAAAGTTCCCGAAACGATTTTGATGAACGCCAATCGGTCGCGGTGTTTTGGATCCATATTGGCATGAATCTTAAAGACAAAACCTGAAAATTCTTTTTCATTTGGATAAACCAATCTGGTGTCACTTTCTTTTGGTCGTGGCGTAGGAGCAATTTCTATAAAACAATCCAACAATTCTCTAACTCCGAAATTGTTTAAAGCAGAACCGAAAAATACGGGTTGCAATTCAGCATTTAAATATTCTTCTTGATTAAAGTCAGGATAAACTTCATAGACCAACTCCAATTCTTCTCTCAAGGTTTCAGCTTGTTTGGAACCGATTATTTCTTCCAGTTCCGGGTTTTCTATGTCTTTAAACTCAATTGTCTCGGCTACTTTTTTTCTGGTATTTCCATTAAAAAGTGTGAGGTTTTTCTCCCAAATATTGTAAATGCCTTTAAAATCATAACCCATCCCGATTGGAAAACTTAACGGAGTGACTCGCAAATGCAACTTTTGTTCAATTTCATCCAGCAAATCAAAAGCGTCGCGACCTTCTCGATCGAGTTTATTTATAAAAACAATAATTGGAATCTTTCGCATGCGACAGACTTCAACCAACTTTTCGGTTTGTTCCTCCACACCTTTGGCAACATCCACCACCATAATTACACTATCCACAGCAGTTAGTGTTCGATAAGTATCTTCAGCAAAATCTTTGTGTCCCGGCGTATCTAAAATATTTATTTTTTTGCCTTCATATTCAAAAGCAAGAACAGAAGTAGCTACAGAAATTCCACGTTGCCGTTCAATTTCCATAAAATCACTTGTAGCACCTTTCTTTATTTTATTGCTTTTTACGGCGCCTGCTTCTTGAATAGCACCTCCAAATAACAAAAGTTTTTCAGTAAGTGTTGTTTTTCCTGCATCCGGGTGTGCGATAATTCCAAATGTTCTCCGTCTTTTTATTTCTTTTTCCAATGCCATGGGCTGTTCAAAATTTGGCTGCAAAGATAAGGCTTGTTTGCTGATTCTGAAGAAGGATGTCGGTTAGATTTTATTATTTAACCCCAACGCCCGATTTTGATACAAATTGCAGTTTGGTTTTTGTATTTTTGGCTGCACAAGCAAAAAAAATATGAAAGAAGAAGAAGTCATTCTCGTCAATGAAAAAGATGAAAAAATTGGTTTGATGCCAAAAATGGAAGCCCATGAAAAAGGATTGCTCCACCGTGCGTTTTCTGTTTTTATTTTTAATGATAAAAATGAATTGTTGTTGCAACAACGTGCTTTAAACAAATATCACACGCCCGGTTTGTGGGCAAATACTTGTTGCAGTCATCAACGGGATGGAGAATCTTCCCTCGATGCCGGAAAACGGCGATTGATGGAAGAAATGGGATTTACAACAGATTTGGAAGAGCGAACCACTTTTATATATAAAGCACCTTTTGATAACGGGCTTACCGAGCACGAATACGATCATATTCTTGTTGGGAGATACAATGATGAACCGAACATAAATCCGCAAGAAGTTGCGGATTACAAATGGATGACTTTGGATTCAGTACGAAAAGATATTTCTGAGAATCCTGAAAAATATACCCCTTGGTTTAAGATTATTTTCGATAAGTTCTATCAACACATCAAAATATGAGATTGTAGCAAATAAATTAAATGGAATTTTGAGATTAAAATTTAATATTTGCAAATTCAAATTATAAATTTTTGGGAAGCATATTTTAAACATTCTCAGATTTCATTGTTTTTACTTATTCATGACAGCTAATTTATCTTTATATCCGTTGAAGTTCGAACCTATTCTAAAAGAAAAAGTATGGGGAGGCGATAAATTACAAACATTATTTAATAAAAACGGAGGTGATAATATCGGGGAAAGTTGGGAGCTTTCCGGAGTATCCGGTGATGTGTCTGTTATTTCCAACGGTAGTTTTAGCGGAAATTCCTTAAGCTGGTTGTTGGAAGAATTCAAAGAGAAGTTAGTAGGCGAACGGATTTACAGCAAATTTGGAAATACATTTCCGCTTCTATTTAAATTTATTGATGCTCGTGAGACACTTTCAGTACAAGTTCATCCCGATGACCGACTTGCTAAAGAAAGACATAATTCTTTTGGCAAAACCGAAATGTGGTACATCATGGAAGCCGAAAAAGAAGCATCGCTTATTCTCGGTTTTAAAGAAAAAATTACTCCGGAAGAATATAGCCGGTTATTGTCAGAAAAGAAGCTCCACACCGTTTTAAACCATACCCTGGTTCAGCGAGGAGATGCATTTATATTGACACCCGGAACGGTACATGCCATTGGCGCCGGAATTGTATTGGCAGAAATTCAGCAAACTTCCGACATTACTTATCGGATTTACGATTGGGACAGACCCGATAAAAATGGAGAATTACGGGAGCTCCATACTGAAGAAGCGTTAAGTGCTATTAATTTTGAATCGCAAAGTCCTCGTATTGAATATGAAGAAAAGATGAATGTGCCTGTCCAAATCGGGAAAACAAACTATTTTGCCGTACAAAAACTCTCTTTGTCAAAACCAATTGAAAAAAAATTGGACTTTTCAGATTCTTTTAAAGTTTATATGTGTGTGGAAGGTAAACTGACATTAGTATCAGAAGGTGTAGAAGTTCCGATGGAAACAGGAGAAACGGTTCTGATTCCTGCAACGTTGGAAAATGTAAAATTTAATACGCACTCTGCAACACTTTTGGAGGTGTATATTCCATAAAAATTCTTATTTTTGCCAAAATTAATTGTAATCTACATCGCTCTTTATGAGTAATAAAGCTTATGGCAAACATTAGAAATCTAAAGAAAGACATCAATTACGTTTTAGGAGATATTATTGATGCGGTTGTTATCTGGCAGATGACAAATCCTGAAGAGAATACACAAAAAGGAGAAGAAATAATAAATGAAGCAGTCGAAACTTTTGATGATTTAATATTAAAAGTAAATCAGAAAGGAGTAGCAAACAAAAAAATGCATTTCAAACAAATCAATCAGGATTTGGAAACACGAGCCATTGCAATGATTGAAAAAATAAATAAACTTTAATTAAAGTAGCGTTTACTTTTTTCATTAACTAAAAATAGTCGCTTCACGATCGAAGCGACTATTTTTTTATGGAAACACAAGATGAAAGTTCTTATAAATCAAATTTAATTCCTTGTGCAAGAGGAAGTTCAGTAGTATAGTTGATGGTATTCGTCTGACGTCTCATATAAATTTTCCACGCATCACTGCCACTTTCTCTACCGCCTCCGGTCTCTTTTTCGCCTCCAAAAGCGCCACCGATTTCGGCGCCACTGGTACCGATATTAACATTTGCAATTCCGCAATCGCTACCGGCATGAGATAGAAAAGTTTCAGCTTCACGCAAATTGTTAGTCATAATAGCGGATGACAACCCTTGCTTCACGCCATTTTGAAGTTCAATGGCATTTTCAACGTTACCGGAATATTTTATTAAATACAGAATCGGAGCAAAAGTTTCGTGTTGTACAATTTCGTAGTGATTTTCAACTTCAGCAATAGCAGGTTTTACATAACAACCGCTTTTATATTCTTCACCTTCCAAAACACCGCCTTCAACAACAAAATTTCCGCCTTCCGCTTTAACTTTATCCAAAGCTTCCAAATACATTTTGACTGCATCTTTGTCTATCAAGGGCCCCACATGATTGTTTTCGTCTAAAGGATTGCCAATTTTTAATTGCCCGTAAGCGCTTACCAAAGCATCTTTTACTTTGTCGTATATATCTTCATGAACAATCAAACGTCTTGTAGAAGTACACCGTTGTCCTGCAGTACCGACAGCTCCAAAAACAGCACCGATGGTGGTCATTTTTATATCTGCATCGGGAGTTACGATGATGGCGTTATTTCCTCCGAGTTCCAACAAAACCTTTCCGAGTCTTTTTGCTACGTCTTGTGCAACAATTTTACCCATTCTTGTAGATCCTGTTGCAGAAACCAAATCGACACGATGGTCATTGGTCATCCATTCGCCCACTTTATAGTCTCCTGTAAGGAGGTTACTGATTCCTTCGGGAAGACCATTTTCGGCAAATACACGTGCAGCAATTTTTTGACATGCAATTGAACATAAAGGGACTTTTTCTGAAGGTTTCCACACGCAAACATCCCCACAAACCCATGCTAGAGCCGTATTCCAAGACCAAACTGCAACCGGGAAATTAAATGCAGAAATAATCCCGACAATTCCCAACGGATGATATTGTTCGTACATACGGTGTCCGGGGCGCTCGCTGTGCATTGTAAATCCGTGCAATTGTCGAGAAAGTCCTACTGCAAAATCGCAGATATCAATCATTTCTTGAACCTCTCCCAAGCCTTCCTGAAAACTTTTTCCCATTTCGTAAGAAACCAATTTCCCAAGAGGTTCTTTTAGTCTTCTCAATTCATTTCCGAACTGACGAACGATTTCACCACGTTGCGGTGCCGGTTTCATCCGCCAAGTTTTAAAAGCTTCTGAAGCCGTTTTCATTACGCGTTCGAAATCTTCTTTGGAAGATGCATTTACTTTTGCTATTAAATTGCCGTTAACGGGCGTGTTAGAAGAAATTTCTTCGCCATTTGCAAACCATTCATTTCCGGTGGATGTTCCAAAATTAACATCGCTGATTTCTAATTGTTCCAAAACTTCTTTAATTCCGAAGTCTGTTATTGCTTCTTGCATAATATCTGTTTTTTCAATTTTTTGATATTATGCAAAGATATGAATTTGTAAAAGCTTAAAGTTGTTTTTAAAAACGGATTTCCCTGAGTTGTGTCAATAGCCCACACATCCCTTGTTTTGAGAAAACATTTAGAGGGAATAAATTGATTAAACCGATTTTTGAACGACTTCAAAAATTTGGTTTTCATCGCATTTTAAAGTTTTAGAAGGATATTTTAGAATCAGTGCGTAATCGTGAGTAGCCATCAGAATGGTGTTTCCGTTTTTGTTTATTTCCCGAAGTACTTCCATAACTTCAACACTGGTTTGAGGATCGAGGTTTCCTGTAGGCTCATCGGCAAGAATCAATTCCGGATCATTTAGCAAAGCCCGGGCAATCGCGATTCGTTGTTGTTCACCACCGGAAAGTTGATATGGATATTTAAACGCTTTGGTTTTCATGGCTACTTTATCCAATACTTCATTGATTTTCGCTTCTTTTTCGGCTTTGTTTTTCCAACCGGTCGCCTTCAACACAAAATCGAGATTTTTATATACGGTGCGGTCGTTTAACAATTTAAAATCCTGAAAAACCACGCCTAATTTTCGTCGGAGAAAAGGAATATCACGTTGTCTCAATTTTGCCAAATTAAATCCGGCAATGTGTCCTTCTCCTT
>JAAYLC010000211.1 GCA_012522045.1 Bacteroidota bacterium | reverse complement strand
TTGATTCCCATCGTTTTGCTCCTTCCAATTTTGAATGACACTTTTTATAAGTGGAAGTTGTCGCCTCGTTTCATTTTCTCCTAGCTTAATTAGTTTGTCAATATTTGTAAAATTTACTGAACTAACAGCTTTTGTCATCGGGCGAATAAGTACATCCGTATTAATGTGCCGATATTTCATCATCTCTTTTTCCATAATATCAAGACTTTGTAAAATAACATCATAAATTGTCTTGATTGACGGCTCCACATTAAAATACGAAACATCAACTGCAATCGTAATATCAGCTCCCATATCCTTCACAACGGAAACAGGTACGCGATCAATCACACCACCATCTACTAACAGTCGACCATTTATCTTTTCGGGAACAAAAATCCCAGGTATTGAAATACTCGCCCTAACTGCATCAGCAATTGATCCTTCTTTAAAAATAACTCTTTCGCCTTTTAATAAATCTGTTGCTACTACATAAACTTTTGGATTTAAATCTTCTAAATTTTGTCCTTTTGTTAAAAGTCTAATTAATTCTTTTACTTTTTTCCCAGCTACAAATCCCATTTTCGGCACGATATAATCCGTATAAAACCTTCTTCTAAACATCGTTGCAAACTTTTCCATATTTTCTGCAGCCGTTCCTGTTCCATACACCGTACCAATAAGTGAACCCATACTACTTCCTGCGATATAATCAATTGGTATATTTTCTTCTTCAAACACTTTTAATACACCAATATGCGCAAAGCCACGCGCCCCTCCTGAACCGAGAGCAAGCCCAATTTTCGGTCGTTCCTTCCTCTCCATCTTCTCCTCCTATTTTCAGCGAAATATCTGTTTTCAATCATATGGTCTAAATTTTTAATCTATACGTATATTTATTATGGGACAGGGTACGTTCGTCCATCAATTTACGTTTTTGGGAGGCTCGTTTGTGAATGCTTCAAAATTTAAAACGATAATGTTAGCTATATTAGCCGTAGGGTTAGCTGCCTCATTAATGATTTATCCGAAAGAATCATTCGATTCTTCATTACGTGGTTTACAAATGTGGTGGGAAGTCGTTTTTCCTTCTTTACTACCTTTTTTTATCGTATCCGAATTATTAATCGGTTTTGGTGTCGTAACATTTATTGGAGTTTTATTGGAACCTTTTATGCGACCTTTATTTCGTGTCCCTGGTATTGGTGGGTTTGTTTGGGCAATGGGACTAGCATCTGGTTATCCAGCTGGAGCAAAATTTACTGCCCGAATGCGACAGGAAAAAAAGTTAACGCGAATTGAAGCAGAGCGACTTGTTTCTTTTACGAATTCATCCAATCCATTGTTTATTTTTGGTGCGATCGCTGTCGGATTTTTTCATAACCCATCCCTTGGAATCATATTAGCTTTATCGCATTATATCGGTAATACTTTTGTTGGTTTATTCATGCGATTTCATGGCTACCATGAAGAAAAAAAGACGGTCCCATATGAAAAAAAACATAACAACTTATTAAAAGAAGCATTTTTAGCTTTGCATGAAGAACGATTAAAAGACAAGCGACCAATCGGAAAATTACTCGGTGACGCTGTTCAATCTTCGGTACAAACATTGCAAATGGTCGGCGGATTTATCATTATTTTTTCTGTTCTTAATAAACTTCTTTATTTACTCGATATTACCGTCATC
>JAAYLC010000091.1 GCA_012522045.1 Bacteroidota bacterium | reverse complement strand
TCGTTCACTAAAAACAGCCACTGGCTGTTTTCTTAACGTTCCGCCCTCCAAATGGTCGGGGTGGTACCAGAATGGGGCGTACTTGGCGTTAAACCTTTTCATAATGGTTAATGTTCAATGGTTAATGTTCAATGGTTAATGATTAATGTTTGATTTTGCTTTTCTTAAAATTGCCGTTGTCAATTTGATGATTTCAATGGCATCCTCATTCAGGCTGTCAAAATATTCTTCATTTAGATAATTCGTTTCTCTCAACAGTTCGAGCCAATATATGGTTTTGTTTTCTCTCATCCAATTAACCCCATTAACCATTTATCATTAATAATTAACCAATAGTGCAAGGTTGTGATCTCCGCAGATAAACTCAACTTCTTTACCATAAAATAAAGGCTGCCCCAAAACCAAATCTTTTCCAAAGGCATCGTAAATCACATTTAACGCTTCGCCTGCATCTATCACTTTTTGATTCATTCTATTTATAAGTGCTGTATCTGCGTTTTTCATTATTCATCATCTAATAAAATTGCCACCTTATTTATAGATTTGATTTTATTTATATCAAACTCAATAGAACTAGACATTATGCAACCTTTAAAATCTTCGACATATTTGACATCTAAATCTTTAAAAAATTTGTATTTTCTGATAACTATATGATTACCATCTTTAAGTATTAACTTATTTTCTTCAATTAAATCACTTGTTAAATAATTTAAGTAAAAATTATTATGCCACTTTACCCTATCTTTAGCTTTGTTCAAACCTAAACACTCTAAAATACTCCAATAACCCGCAGACATTAATATAGGGGTATAGGTCATTTGTTCATAAAAGCTCTCTATAAAATCGTCAAGATTGTTTTTTCTTAAAAACTCAAGGCTCAAAGTACCGCCTATTCCTCCCATTGTCATTGGATGGATATTTTTAGGAGTAAAAGTAATAGTTAAATAATACGGACCTTTATATTGATGTAATTCTTCTACAGCAGCAAATCTAGGTTTAGAAGAACCGCATGCAATAAATAATATAATGGATATAAAAATAACACTTATGTATTTCATCATTCTTGCGGTTTTTGTATTGCGGGGAGAAAATCACTATTGCCTAACTTGTTAGCTTCTTCTTGTGATATTTTACTTGGGGGGTATCTCATTAATCCATCTTTTGCCCCTCCTTCTGGATGGTCTAAACCTAAAGTATGTCCAAATTCATGTATTTGGTTTGACTGATTATCGTGTTCCGTATTCATCATAACATATTTATTATTTTGAGTAACACCTCCAACAGGATCACCATCCGCATTTAAAGAAAAATTTTGTGGGTCTGAATTGGAGTTTCCTTTCTGCATACTATTTCCAATGCTATGACCTTCAAAGTTTTCATTATTTGCTTTAATTTCTATGTCCATAGTATTTCCTCCTTCTTTAAAACTCAAATCAAATTGAATACTATATCCATCATAATCACCTTCAGTAACTGACAGGTTTTGCTTGTTTAACCATTTGTTTGTCCTTTGTTCCATTTTGGCAATTTGTTTTGGTGTATAGCCTTTAATCTTTCCTGCTCTTGTCTGGCGGGCTTCTGTCTGAACGTAGTAAACTGCTTTGATGGTAATAGTCTTGTTTTTCTTGTCTATAATTCGAATACCGTCTCGACCGTCAGGATCAATGAAGTTGATAGGATTATGAAAAGTATAAACATACAGCGAGAAAGAAGGATAATTAAAATAATGTTCATCAACCCCAAGAAACAACGACCATTTTGGATCATAGTAACGACTATGGTAATAATAATTCCCAGTCTCAGCATCAAACTCCTTGGCATTAAACTTATACGGAGAATTATAACTGTTTAAATGTTCTTCAACAAGCAACTCTCCAAAAGGCAAATACTCCAAATGTTGGTTTATCTCGCCACCAAGATTGGTAATATAGGAAGAACTTCCAAGATGGTCGGGGTGGTACCAGAATGGGGCGTATTTGGTGTAGTCGTGGTCTCCGCAGATAAACTCAACTTCTCTACCGTAAAATAAAGGCTGCCCTAAAACCAAATCTTTTCCAAAGGCATCGTAAATGATTCTTAAATATTCTTCAGCATACATGACTTTTTGATTCATTCGATCTATCACCTCCGGTTCGGGAATGCCGGACTGCTCGCAGAGCAAACCGAGATCGTTTACGGTTCCCAAGGCACTCGCTACGCGTTCGCTGCCGATGTAGTAATGTTTGGTGTATTTGGTCAAGGGCATACGCGCCAGCTCCTCCAAAGTAACGCCTTCCGGTATGGGCAACGTCTTCACGGTCACCAGCGGATTCGGATAAAGAATGGACTCCAAGCGGTCGGTGCTTCCGGCGTCCTTGGCGCTGTAATAGGCATCCAGCCTGCCCGGCAGGTAGCGCACCGCGCGCTCGCCATCGGCGCTGTACGTATAGGCGGCTATCAAGGGCTTGTCCCGGGGATTCTCCGGCGCCAGGTCCACGCCCATCAGGCGGTCATCCTCGTCCCAGAGGTTTTTGCGCACCGCCACCTCCCGGTAGCCCAACGGCTCCTCCGGGTCGCTCACCTGTTCGCGGATTTCTGTTTGGTTGCCGTTGGCGTCGTAGTCGATCATTTTCTTTTTTACGCGCATCTCGTCCGGGTTTTGGGAGTAATCGGGCGGGTATTCGGTAATCACGCGCGGGGCGTGCGGCTGTGCATACCCCTGATTGTCCGCAATATAAACCCCTTTGGCATAGTCGCCGTACTCCAGGGAATAGGAAGTCGGCGCGTGGGGAGCGTTGGTCGGCAAGGATTGGCCGAGGGTGGAGACGCTTCCGAATTGGTGGATTTGGTTTTTGCTCACAATGTTGTGGCTCAGGTCATAGGCCATTTCCAAGTGGTAGTCCTGTTTCAGCATCCCCGAGGGTTCGTCGTCCGGCCCCACGTAATGGCCATAAGCCTCGACCAGTCGGTTGTAGTTGTCGTAAATATAGGTGTGGTTCACCGGCCCGCCGAGCACGCCCGTGGACGGGGAGGTTATCGAATTGGGATCGGTGACGATATTGATAATGTTCGAGAGCGGGTCGTACACGTACTGTTTGTCTATATTGAAAGCCGGAAACTGGTGGTTCACATGTTCCATCCGCCGCCGCACATCGTAGTCATAATTGGTCACCGTGCCGTTGCCGTAGGTGATTTGCTTGCGCTCGCCGTAGTCGGTGTAGGTGAATGAAAATAGCAATGAATCAGTCTCCATTCTGTAAATAGTGGTTAGATTTTTTAATAAATGGAGTCTAAATATACTAAATATTTTTATTTGCTTTGAGATTTATAAGAATCTTAAATGAATTTCGGTTCATAATCCGGAACCTTCATTCTAAATCCGCCCACAAAAAACAGCAATTATCAAATGCCTGATTTTGTGCTTTCTCTTTTCTTGGTTTCCCTAAAAATCTCCCCTATAAACCAATCGTATTTCCACGGTATTTTGATTTTGAGCTAAGTAGGTGAAAACCTTTGATTTACAGCGTAGGTATAGCGTATATATAGCGTATGTATGACGTATATGTGAAGTGTCATATCCGATGAATATGTGTTGACGGTGTTTAGATGCTAAATAGCAAGCTTGTATTCAGGCTGAAGGATTCAAACAGCGGTGTTTTTATACTCAAAAATTTACCTGTTAATGAACCTAAAAAGTATATCTAAAGAAATGTTAACGGGATTCTGCAAATAATTGTTATTTTTATCCCTTTATCAACTGAATTACAATGAAACATTTTTACATCTTCTTATTTACCACATTTTTCTCGCTCTCAGCACTTGCACAAAACGCACCGTTTATAACCACTTGGGAAGTTACTCCCGGAAGTTTGGATATTACCATTCCAACTACTGGAACCGGGTATAATTACACCGTTGATTTTGGCGACGGCACCGTACAAAGCAACGTGACTGGCGATGCTACCCATACATACAATGCACCGGGAATTTATACAGTGTCCATTTCAGGTGATTTTCCGAGGATTTATTTTAGGAAATTTACCAATATTAATACCGCAATGCTTTTAAAAATTAAAAGTGTGGATCAATGGGGAGATATTCAATGGCAATCTATGGAATTTGCCTTTACAGAATGTTCAAATTTAGTTGTTAACGCAACTGATGCACCTGATCTTTCTCAGGTTAATTCTATGAATGCAATGTTTAAAGGGGCAACTTCTTTTAACCAGAGCATAGCACATTGGGACGTGTCATCAGTAACAGAGATGAATGGAGTTTTTAAAAATGCTTCATCATTCAACCAGCCGTTGGATAACTGGAACGTTTCAAATGTTACCTCTATGGGTGATAATGTTTATGGAGGTATGTTTGAAGGTGCAACCTCGTTTAATCAACCATTAAACAGTTGGAACGTTTCTAATGTGACCAAAATGGACAATTTGTTTTACAATGCTACATCTTTTAATCAGTCTCTTGATAATTGGAATACCTCTCAAGTTATTTCAATGGCGCAGATGTTCCGAAATGCATCTTCATTCAATAAATCTATAAATTCGTGGAATGTATCTAATGTAAATAACATGTCATCTATGTTTGAAAATGCCTCATCATTTGATCAGCCATTGGATAATTGGTCACCTGTTTCGGTATATTCCATGCAATTTATGTTTAAAAATGCTAAAGAATTTAATCAATCTTTACAAAATTGGAATGTTTTAAACTTATCGAGTATGCAAGAAATGTTTAATGGAGCTACTTCCTTTAATCAAAATTTGTCAGGGTGGACCTTTCATCCTGGTACATATTATTCCAATTTCGTGAGTTACAGCGGGCTTGATATTTCTAATTATGAAGCACTATTAGCCCGATTTAATCAATTGGGTATTCAAAACAACACTTTAGGAGCTCATGATTTATTTTACTGCAACGAAGTCCTGCGAAATGAACTAGTCGTTAATAAAGGATGGACTATTCAAGGAGATATCCTATACAACTATTGTAACAATATAGATTCTTTTATCACAGAATGGGAAGTTACTCAAAATGATCTTACCATAACCATTCCTACCACTGGAACCGGCTATGATTACGATATTGATTTTGGCGATGGTACAATACTAAACAATATAACGGGAAATACAACCCATACTTATAGTCAACCGGGAAGCTACACAGTAATAATCACTGGAGATTTTCCTCGGATATTTTTTAATAATTCAGGAGACAAAAACAAAATAAAAAAAATATTACAATGGGGAAGTATTGAATGGCATTCGATGGAAAACGCATTTTCAGGTTGTTCAAATTTGGAGATTAATGCATTAGACACCCCAGATTTGAGTATGGTTACCAATATGTCATCCATGTTTTTCGAAGCTGCTTTTTTTAACAGTCCTATAAATAACTGGGATGTATCTAATGTAACGGATATGAGCAATATGTTCCATGGTGCTACTCTATTTAATCAGCCATTAGATAAATGGAATGTTTCGAATGTAACAAACATGACCAACATGTTTTATGAAGCCACTTTGTTTAATAACAATATTTCTACTTGGAACTTTAATAACACTGTTAATTTATCAGGGTTCATAGTGAATTCTGGTTTAAGTGTAACTAACTATGACAACTTGCTGACACGTTTTGAGCAGTTAGGATTACAAAATAAAACTCTAAATGCCGACTCTCTTTTTTATTGTAATTCCACTTCTCGGAATGAACTTATAAATAACTTAAGTTGGAACATTTTAGGAGATAGTTTGTATTCTCTCTGTTCCAATTTAGATGCCTTTATAACCACATGGGAAGTTACTGCCGGAAGTTTGGATATTATCATTCCCACCCAAGGAGCCGGATATAATTACACTGTTGATTTTGGTGACGGCACTGTACATCACAATGTATCCGGAGATATCACACATATCTATAATGCACCGGGGATTTATACAGTATCCATTTCAGGAGATTTCCCGAGGATATATTTTTTTAAATATTATAGTAATAATTCTAATGCATCAAAAATTAAAAGTGTAGAACAATGGGGGAATATTGAGTGGACTTCCATGGAAAGTGCTTTTTGGCAATGCGATTCCTTGGTAATAAATGCTGTTGACGCACCGGACTTGACAAAAGTTACCTCGATGAATAATATGTTTAGAAATGCTTTTTTATTCAATCAGTCTATCAATCATTGGGATGTTTCGAATGTACAAAATATCTCGGGGATGTTCTATAATGCAGTTTCATTCAATCAGCCTTTAGATTACTGGGATGTTTCTAATATTAATGATATGTCACATACTTTTGAAGGAGCTGTAACGTTCAATCAGCCTTTAGATAATTGGGACGTTTCAAATGTCAATACAATGACCGGAATGTTCGATGGAGCTACTTCATTCAATCAACCATTAAATAATTGGGACGTATCGAATGTTACTTATTTTAAATATATGTTTAATAATGCTGTATATTTCAATCAAGATCTTTCAAATTGGATATTTAAAACAAATGCGAATATAGATAGTTATTCAGCTATTAATGATGGTGGCTTTATATTTAACAGTGGACTCGATGCAGGAAATTATACTGCGCTGTTAAATAGGTTTGCTACACTTGGAATACAACGCAATGAATTAAATGCACATGGAATGTTTTATTGTGATCCAACTGATAGAAACATACTCAGAAATACATTAAACTGGGATATTACAGGAGATCGTTATATGGTAGATTGTAATCCTATTCTGGATCCAGATGCTTTTATAGCTATATGGGATTCTTATGGGTCTATTACCATTCCCACAGTAGGTAGCGGTTATAATTATAATATAGACTTTGGCGATGGAAACGTTTATACCAATGTAACTGGAAGTATTTCTCATTCATATACCCAGCCGGGTTGTTATTACGTTAGTATTACCGGCGACTTTCCTCGTATTTATTTCAATGACACGGGCGACAAAAATAAAATTATAGAAATAGTCCAATGGGGCGATATTGAATGGCAATCAATGGAAAAAGCATTTAGCGGTTGTAGTAATTTGAGAGTCTATGCCACTGATTCACCGGATTTGAGCCTGACTACCAATATGTCGTATATGTTTGAAAATGCTTCATTGTTTAATCAAGATATAAATCACTGGGATGTTTCCGGAATTACCAATATGAAGGGGTTGTTTAATGGAGCGGAAATTTATAATATGCCATTGAACAATTGGGACGTTTCCAGTGTAACCAATATGTCAGAAATGTTTCGAGAAGCTTATGAATTTAATAGACCTCTTAATAACTGGAATGTTTCGAATGTAACTAATATGCATGCAATGTTTTATAAGTTTTTTTCATTTGATACTACTTATTCTTTTAATCAGGATATAAATAATTGGGATGTGTCAAAGGTTACTGATATGAGTTATATGTTTTATGGTTCGAGATTTTTTAATAAGCCTCTAAATAATTGGGATGTTTCCAGTGTTACCAATATGGAAGGAATGTTTTTAAATGCTACTTTTTTTAATCAATCTTTAGATAATTGGGACGTTTCTAATGTTACTAATATGTCTCACATGTTTTACGGATTATGGAGTTTTAATCAACCCCTTAATACTTGGGACGTATCTAGTGTTGAGAACATGAATGGAATGTTTAGATCAACTTTTTATTTTAACCAACCATTGAATGATTGGGATGTCTCTAATGTAACGAATTTAGGCAGTATGTTCCGAGACACAAACTCATTTAATCAACCCTTAAATGATTGGGATATCTCTAATGTAACGAGTTTAAGCAACATGTTTAAAGAAGCTAAAGCATTTAATCAACCTTTAAATGATTGGAATACTTCTAGTGTAACTATTATGACCTATATGTTTGAAGATGCAAAGGAATTTAATCAACCTTTATATAATTGGGATGTATCAAATGTGATAGGGATGAGTAATACCTTTAACAACGCTGTTTCATTTAATCAGGATATATCAAGTTGGAATTTTAATCAATCTATTGTGTTTAATCAATTTCTTTCAGGTACTGCTATGGATATCCCTAATTATGATGCATTATTGGCTCGCTTTGTCAATTTAGGTTTGCAGAATAAAATATTTGGAGCAAAAGACTTGTTTTTTTGTAACGAAGTGGATCGTGATTATTTAGTCACAAATTTAGGTTGGGTCATAAACGGTGATAATTTGTCGCTCGATTGCAATTTTATCATTGGTTCCATAGTTTACGATGAACCAAACGATGGCTGTGATCCAAATGATATAGCAATAAATGGATTTAGACTTGACGCAACAGATGGGATACATAATTTTTCCACATTTTCTGATAGTGGCATCTATAATTTAGGGGTCATGGGATCGTCCTTCACAGTCTCAATCCCCAACACCCCATCCTATTTCACTGTAAGTCCGGCAAGTGCAAACGTTACTTTTTCAGGTTCCAATACCGAAACATTGGATTTTTGTGTAACTGCCAACCAATCGACCAATGACCTAAACATTACGTTGCTTCCCCCAAATGAAGCCCGTCCCGGTTTTGAGGCAGACTATCGCTTGGTCATCCGAAACGTAGGCACTGAAACCATTCCCAACGTCGATGCAACCCTGCAATTCGACGATTCAATGCAGCAATTTGTAAGTGCAAACCCCGCTCCGACCACAACAACAACCAATACATTGACTTTTTCTGTCGGAACTTTGCAGCCCTTCCAAAAATTTGAGGTGGAAATCACTATGCTGACTTTTCAACCACCAACGGTCAATGGAGGAGATATTCTTAACTTTACGGCAGACGTAACTCCGGTGGCCAATGATTTTACGCCTACTGACAATACTTATACCTTGGCTCAAGTGGTGGTCAATTCTTATGATCCCAACGACAAACAAGTTTTGCAGGGCGAAGAACTGCACATCGACAAAACGGATGACTATTTAGATTACTTAATCCGTTTCCAGAATACCGGAACGGCGAGTGCCATCAACGTGCGTATTTTAGACACGCTCCACCCCAAATTGGATTGGAACACGTTTGTTCCCATCAGTGCCAGCCACGATTATTACATAAAAATAAAAGACGGTAACCACGTGGAATTTATGTTCGACAATATCCACCTGCCGGACAGCATTTCAAACGAACCGGAAAGCCACGGATATGTAGCGTATAAAATAAGACCGAAAAGCGATGTTCAAGTGGGCGATGTAATTACAGGAGATGCTGCGATTTATTTCGATTTCAACCCTCCCATTATCACCAATACGGTCGAAACGCTTATCGTGGAAAGTTTGGATGTTGATGATTTTACTGCATCAGCACCAAGGATTTTGATTTACCCAAATCCCGCAGATGATGTTTTAAATATCCACGCCTCCGGGGTTCTGATAAAGGAACTCATTTTATACGATATCCAAGGAAGAAAAATACAACAGTTTGAAGGAAATAGAGATTCAATTGATGTAAGCCGCCTGAATTCGGGGATTTATTTTATTAAAATCAATACAGATAAAGGAAGTTTTACTAAAAGGGTAAGTAAAAAATAAAAACCGTTCATATTAAAGCACTTTTTTTATTTGGCCAGCGTCTTTAAATTTTGGCGGGCGGAATTTCTGATACTTATAAAATGTGGACGCAATAATATATCGGTTTTGTTTCTATCATCAGTTAATACAACTGCTTTGGTTTCGTCAAAATCAGAATTACTAACTTCATAATCAATCATAGGACCGCCTCTTAGAAGAAAATCTTGAGCGATAAAAATAGCTTCTTTTTTAAAAGTATCATTTTTAGTGGCAATAAATACAACATCCCCAAATGTTTTTGTTTGCATGGGATTGTACATTGAGACATTGAAACCAACGGCTTCGAGAGTCTTATAAATAGAAGGAGTTAAACTGTTTGAAGAAAAATCCATAATCCCGCCATGTTCAATAATTAAAGTGCCATTTTCAGGCAGCATTTGATATAATTTCCGGAAACTCTCCTTGGTAAGTAATTGTCCGGCAGCACTTTCCCCCACCACTGCATCAAGAATAATATAGTCATATTGTTTATCAACCGTATTTATAAAATATCGACCATCGGTAATAGTATTTTTTTCCGGATGATCTTCCATCCCAAAATATTTTAGGCCATAATCGTATATACGCTGGTCGATTTCCACGGTTTCTATATCTGTTCCATATAATTTGGCATCGGAATAAATGCTTCCACCGCCCAAACCAATTAACAATGCAGTTTCATTTTGAGGCAGTTGACCAATCAAACTTCGGATGAAAGTTACATAATAAGTCAAGCTAACTGTTGGATAATCTTTGAGTACAAGGTTTTGCAACATATTGTTTACTTCTAATTTACGTGAATAGAAAGGTTCTCCTTGTGGTGTTCGTTGCCGTAAATCCGTAATGCGGATTTCTCCCATTAGCCCTTCTGATTTTTTCACTAATCTTTCAGACGGATGCAAAAGTTCTTTTGGATTGGTATAATGGTTTATGGCTTCCCATGTCGAAATAATAATCACAAAAACAACTACTACTGTTTTGACCACTGCAATTCTCCGACGTATTAAAAAAAAGAGTCCCAATAAAACCACAAAGATGCCTAAAACAGTAAGAGATAATGTGATTCCGTAATTCGGAATAATGCCAAATCCAAAACCCATTGTAAACAAAATCCCTCCAAAAGTGGAAATGGCATAAATATTTCCTGCGGAGCGTCCGGCTTGTTCGACGGAATGTGTAATTTGGAAAATAATCATCGGACTCATCATCCCCATCAGAAATATGGGCGGAAAAAGGAATAACATTTGAGAAACAATCAATCCGGTAAAGAATGACAGGTGAAGGGTACTCTCCATTATGCTTTTGCTTATTACAGGGAGTAACAAAACAAATAGACCACTAAGCAGCAGCAACCATATTATGGCAGTCGGTGATTTAAAATGTTTTTTAGTAGTGACATATCCACCAAAATAATAGCCTGTCATCAATGCCAATAAAGTGATGGATAAAGTGGATGCCCAACTATAAAGCGAAGCTCCAAAAAACGGAGCCAACAGCCGTGCGCCCGCCAATTCTGTAACCATTACAACACCTCCTTCAATGAAGGAAATAAAGTAGAGATAATTTAATGAGGGGGGGTCTATATGATGATTTTTGATGGTTGTCATTGGAAAGCCTTAGATTGTTTGACAAAAACTAAATTAACAGCATGCTAATATAACATTAATTTAACTTAATATAAAAATAAAATGAAAAATATATCAGTAAAGACAAAGGAAATTTTACTAATAGGAATAAGGGAGAATGGAAAAATATCCCCGTAATATATTCAAAAAATGAAGCCCATTCAGCTTAGGAAGGTATCTCCAAAGTTCCTTATCTTTATGCTTTTTTAATCTAAGAATCCCTGTTATATGAATTTATTACTCATCAATATCAAATAACTCATTCAAGTTCGTGAAGATGCTCCACAAATGCTTTCCGGAAGTGAAATGAAAACGCTGCCTACGCTCAAAAATGCGTGGATGCACATCAATAAAGGCGTTATCCAAGATTACGGAACGATGGATCAACTACCGGAACTGAGCGGATTTAAAAAAATCGATTGCACCAGTCGGTCGGCACTGCCGGCATCCTTGGCGCTGTAATAGGCATCCAACCTGCCCGGCAGGTAGCGCACGGTACGCTCGCCGTCGGCACTGTATATGTAAGAGGCTATCTGCGGTTTGTCGGCAGGCGCCTCGGGATTCAGGTCCACGGCGCGCAAGCGGTGTGGCACACACGATGCAATCGTGTGGGATCGGGGGGGTATCTTATTGTATTGTTCCGTTTAACACTACTAAACCTGCACCTATATCTATTTGTATATATTTTACACCTTTCTTTATCTTACCGTCCACATAATAAGAATTTACAAAATTATCTCTGCTTTTAGACGGAAAATATTTAATTTTCGCATTGGGAACATTAATCTCTAGTCTTTTCCCATAGTCATTTGAAAGTATAAAATCGTAATTAGATTGGCTATCAAAGAGAAGAGTAATAGCATTTAAATTCTCTGTCTCGATATACTCCTTAGGTTTAAGTAAGCCATAATATTTTTCTGTAATAATATAGCACTTCCCACCAACTCTTTTCCAAACTGTAACACATTTACCGTCAGATAAACAATAAAAATCTCTTGATTGATCTAACATAAGAAATACGCCACCCATGATTAGGACTAAAAATATTAATATTTTTATACTTCGTTTTACCATTTTTGTCTGTTGCCGTAAAAAGGATCACTAGTAATTTTTTGATAAACTTTTTTATTGTATAACGGTCTTGCCATATTGAAGCCAGCTCGTTGAGCCGATTGTGTTGGAGTACCTTCTATTGAAAAAATATTTTTATCTTGCCATTTCTGCAAGGCGTCAAAACCAAGTCTAGCAACACCCCAATCAAGACCATTGTGTGCTGCAACTGCACCTGCTGTAAAATTGCCAACATCCCTAGCTGATGCTATTTTTCCTTCAAAGGACATACCTCTATAGTGATACTGAGGATTGTTATAATTAGCATCTCCAGGCTCAGCACCATCACGCTTAAAGTCATAATCCTTACCTCCTGTTGCATTTGGAATATATGACCACATCCATACTTCACCACGATTAGCTTCATTATTAAAAAATTCTTGACCAGAATTATCACTTGGATCAATTACAGCCCCTTCAACTGCATTACCTTGATCATCAACAAATGAATGTGTGGTTAACGAGTTTCCAATCTTTACTCCGTCAGTCGTGACAATATCTGTTTTTCCATCATCTACCCAATCTTTAACAGTATATGTTCCATCTCCATTGTCGCCAACAATAGTTGTTTGCCCATGCCTTCCATCGGGGTCAATAAATTTGAGTGGATTATTCCATACATATATGTAAGGACTCCAACTTACATTAGCTGGTGTATCCGCCAACGGATCAACACTTAACCAAACACTCCACTTCGGGTCGTAATACCTCGCCCCATAATAATAATTCCCGGTCTCCGCATCCAGCTCCTTGGCATTAAATTTAAACGGACTGTTATAACTGTTTAAATGCTCCTCAACAAGCGTTTCGCCAAACGGTAAATACTCCATATGTTGGTTTATTTCGCCATCAAGATTGGTAATGT
>JAAYLC010000157.1 GCA_012522045.1 Bacteroidota bacterium | reverse complement strand
TTTATAATTTCTATATTTTCCGCTACTTCCGAATTTAAATGCGCATCGAGAATGGGATACGTTGGATTTTCAGGAACATACACAATTGGTTGTACTCCGTAATTGGGCAAATATTTTACAAATTTCAACCAACGCTGTACGCCGGGGCCGCCCGCAGGTGGCCAATAATATGTAATGATTAATACGCGCATCAACCGAGAGAATCCGTTTTCTTTTTCCTATAAATTACGCTTCCACCGATTGTAATCAGCACAAAAAACAAAGTACTGACCAGCGAAATTGTACTTCCGGTTTGAATTACTTTGGGTTCAAATTTAAATTCAATTTGATGATGTCCGGCAGGCACCACCATTGCACGCAAAAGGTAATTGGCTCGGAAATATTCGACCAACTCCCCATTTATATAAGCATTCCAACCATAGGGATAATACATTTCAGAAAAAATGGCAAGTTGTTCCGTAGTTGATTCGGTTTCATATACCAAATGATTCGGTTGATAAGAGAAAAGTTCAATGGTTGCTGTCGTGTCTCTTTGAATTTGTTGAGATGGAATTTTAGCTATCAATGCTTCATTGATAACCGCGGTTTCCTTAGTGTTCAAACTGTCTAAAAGCAAAATTTCCTCATTTGCATTTGCAGCCGGTTGTACATTTTCGACAAACCAAGCCGGCCCGTTTGCAAAAGGATTTCGCTGCGCAATCGGACCTCCGTTTTCATTTTGAATAATAATGTATTTTACATTCAACATATTGAGAATTCCGATATCTCCTTTGCTGATATAAAACTCAAACAAATCTTGCATTCGCCCGGGTTTTGCAGCGTGATATCCGCCGACAGCTTTGTGATAAAAACTGGTTCGCCCCGTATTAAAAGCATTGGAAGTAGCATCATACACACGGAAATGGTCTTCATCTTCTAAAATTTGCATATCCGCAGCAGTTTTGGAGAACGGATTTTTAATGTCTTTTTTAGAAACCCATTGCGGCGAGCCATTTTCTTTAGTCGGTTTGTCGTCTACATAGCGCCGATCCACACCAACCAAATCAATCACAGTCAAAATTGTAAGCGCGGCGATGGCTATTCCTTTATTGAGTTTATCAACAACAAAATACCAAAGAACTCCAACCGTCAGCACTACAAAAATTAATGACCGAATTGCATCGGAAGTGAATAATGACAAGCGGTCTTCGCGAACGGCTTCAATAAAAGGCAATCCGAGTTCTTGTCTGAAATAACTGTCATACGGACTGGCAAAATCAAATAAACTCGAACCAAACATAATCAAAATCAACGTCAATCCCCCTACAATTCCCAGCGACCATAATAGACTTTTCTTTTTCTCTTCAATACTATTCTTTTTATTAAAAAACTGATGCAAGCCCACAACCGCCAAAATAGGAAGGATTAATTCAATGATTACTTGAATGGATGAGACTGCCCGAAACTTGTTGTACATCGGGAAATATTCGATAAAAAATGTGGTAAGTCCGCTAAAATTTCTTCCCCAGGATAAAAATAAAGTCAATAAAAATGCAGCGGTAATCCACCATTTAAATCTGCCTTTTACCAAGAAAAGTGCTAAAACCGATAAAAATACAATCACTGCGCCTACATACGCCGGAGCACCGACAAAGGTTTGATCGCCCCAGTACATCGGAACTTGTTGCGCAATATATTGTGCTTCCTGAGGAGAAGCTCCCATTCTAATCAATTCTTCCATGGTTCTGGAATCTTTCGGCAAGTTTTCTGTGGAACTTCCTCCCATAAATCTCGGAATAAAAAGATTAAAACTTTCCAATATTCCATAACTGTATTCCGTAATGTAATCAAAATCTAGCCCGTCTTGATAATCTTTAGGGGTTCCATCGGAATTAATGGTCAGTTCTGTTTGTCCTCTTGTCGAGGTTTTTGCATATTCTTGAGTCGCAAGAATGTTGGTGGCATTCATTCCGATAGCAATTGCAACTGCAACCAGCATAATTCCTACAGCTTTAAAAAAATGAGGGATTGTTTTTTTCTTAAAGGCATCTATCAAATATACAATTCCGATAATCAGTACCAGAATCATAAGATAATACGTCATCTGAAAGTGATTTGCAACCAATTCAAGCCCCATCGAAAGGGTTAATAAAATAAATCCCCAAAGGTATTTTCTCTGAAAAGTTAGAAAAATTCCACTTAAAACAAAGGGCATATACGCAATGGCATGGGCTTTTGCATTGTGACCAACTCCCAGAATAATTATTAAATACGTGGAAAATCCGAATGCCAACGCACCGAGAATTGACAGTCTGTAATCGATTCTCAACACTTGTAAAAGTACGTACATCCCAATAAAATAAAGAAAGAGATAATCAGCAGGACGCGGTAAAAAACGAATGCTGAGATCGAGTTGTTTGATATAATTGTTAGGGTATTTGGCTCCTAACTGATAGGTTGGCATTCCTCCGAAAGCTGCATCCGTCCAATAGGTTTCCTCACCCGTGGCTTCGCGAAAATCATTTTGCTGTTTTGCCATTCCGTTATATTGAACAATATCGCTTTGATAAATAACTTTTCCGCTCAATACCGGATTAAAGTAAGCCAATGCAGCAATAACAAAAAGAACAAACGCAATGATATGCGGTATAAATTTTTTAAAATTCAGTTGATTCATCGGTGTAAAATATCAATCGAGCAAATTATAAAAAATCTGTCAGATGCGGTAAATAAAATGAATTATAAAATTGAAACTTCTCCAATTAGAATCACTTTAAAAAATTTAATCATTTTTAAGTAAAATGCTTCAGATTTAAAAACAAAAAAAGGGCGATACGCCCTCTTCTTTTGTCTGAATAAAAAATTATTTTCTTCGTCTTTTTCCTCCGGTTCCCGGGACGGTCGGTTTTTCGCGTCTGCGTGAACGTCCTTCTCTTCTTTCTGAAAACTGAGGACTGCTTTTTCTGCGTTTGAATTCATTTCCGGATTTACGTCGGTCTCCTTTTCTTCCTCTGTTTCTACCGCTGTGCGTATCTTGACTTTCTTCAACGTTGATGTTTCGTCCGTTTAATTTAAAATTTTTAAATACTTCAAAAACCATTTCGCGATGTTTGCTGTCTGTATTAAAAAACGAAAAGCTGTCTTTTACATCAACCTTGAATAAGTCTTCTTTCCCGAGTTGCAACAACTCTTTGAGAAAATCTTTTAAACGCATCCAGTCAAATCCGTCTTTACTACCGACATTAATAAAAAATCGGATAGAATCCGAATTGTCGAAATCACTTTCTGCGGAGGTATTTAAATCTTTAGCGTTTTTGTAATAGTTAAAGAATCTCGTAAACTCAACAGAAAACACTTTTTTCAACAATTCTTCTTTTGAAAAATCTTCCAAGACTTCTGAAATAGCAGGCAAATAAGGATTGATTTCAGGATTGATTTCTGTGTTTTTTATCGTATTTGCCAAGTGAAATAATTGCACTTCACAAATTTCAATTCCGG
>JAAYLC010000096.1 GCA_012522045.1 Bacteroidota bacterium | reverse complement strand
TTAACTTCGTCATATTATGCAGGTAAAGTTATGGAATGGATTGAAAGTAAAGTTGAAATAAGAAACCCATATGGTTGGCATTGAAACCTTTTACGGCAATGTACGTATAATATAATAAAGTACTAACCTAAACACTTACAGCAATGGGAAAAGTTGACACAACCTATTTGGTAGAGCAAATCAAAAGAGGAAAGAAGTCTTTAAATGATTTGACACGTAAGGAACGTAAAGCAGTTATGCAGTCAATGTCCGTTTCAAAAGAACAAAGAGAATACCAAAGGGAAACTCAAATTAACCAAAATCAATATATGGAAATTGAAAATCCAAAACGCACCTATAAAAATATGGTGAAAGCTGAAAAAGTTGGTTGGGATTGGGGATTCTCTCAAAAGGGATTCAAACAATATGCTGAAATCATTGAGAATATGTTTCAGGGCACACAAAAAGAAATCGATGGCTATTTGATTTATAAAACAACAACAAATGAAGCAGTAATAATTGAAGAATGAAACATTTTTTGTATCTTTACGTATAATATAGTGTAGTTAATTTAAACACACATAGCAATGAAAATCTCAGAAATTGAACAAGGAATGTTGGTAATATATGAAGGATTACCATATATTGTTGGGGAAGTTGATGAAGATGATTTAATAATCTATCTTTATAGTGGTGATGAAGAAGACACTGGTTTTTGGGTTGACCCCGATGATATTGAAAAAAGTTACGTTCCCAAAAAAAGAAATGGATTTACCCGTAAAAACTTCATTCTCGAAATTGAAGTAAACAACGGTGAATTGAAAAAGAAATATCCTAACTATCGTTTTAATTTCGATGTGCCTGAACAATTTATTGAAATGTTGGTTAAAGAAATTGGTCAGGACAAGATGATGGAATACGGATATTCAGTAAAGGTAAAACCGATTTAAAATAAGTTGGTAACAATATTAAACTCCCTGATGAAACCTTTCAGGGAGTTTTACGTATAATATAATGAACTTAATATTCACCTAAAAAACAATTATCATGGCAACACGTTCAAGACTTAGAGCAAAAGTAGGTAGTAAATTCCTAAAACCAATTTACTGTCATTGGGATGGTTATCCCGAACATATGTTACCGACCCTGAATGACAATTACAATACTGATGAAAAGGTTAGTGAACTTATGGCATTGGGTAATTTGTCCTTTTTAGATGCAAAGGTAAAACCCGATGAAGGACAAGAACATTCTTTTGACAAACCCGCAGAAGGTGTAACAATCGCATACCACAGGGATAGGGGAGAGAAATTGGAATTTTGGAAAGAGAGACAAGAATATAATTATATATATTCAGATGGTGTGTGGAAATTAGAATAGGCGGTCAATGTACATAACTCCCTGAAACCATTCAGGGAGTTTTTACGTATAATATAATGTACGGAGTATTAATTTAAACACACAAACAATGGGAACAAAAACATTTACACTTTATTGGTTGGATGGAAAATCTGAAACGATTGAGGGTAGAGATTTTTCAAACGCAATGACAAAAGCAGGTTATGGCAATGGAGCATTGAAAGCATTAGATTTTTTCACCGATGGTGATTCTCGTGAAATCTATGAATGGGATGGTGAAAATCGTAGGTGGAAATCTATTGACTTTTTTAAAGTACACGGTTTTTAATTAAAAACAAAAGGAGGAAGTTATGAAAAGTAGTACAGGATTTTTTATCGGTATTGTTACATTTACACTTATAGTTTTTGGATTTATGTTGTTTGTTCAATATATGGATTTGATTAAATTTGCTTGGTGGTGGTTTTTTATTGTTCTGTCATTACCAAGTGTATCAATGTTCATATGGCTTTTTGTTCAATACATTATTTTCAAAAAAGAAGAAAAAATAAATCGTAAATGAAACATTTTTTGTATCTTTGCGTATAATAAAGCGAACCTTTAAAACACACGACAATGAAAAAAATTGTAAAATTCCTTGGATATGATTGTGTTGTTGAACTCCAAAAGTATAGGAATAATGACAGGACTGCAATCAAATTAACCGATATGGAAGATGGCGCACCTGTTGCTATTGCAACGGTAAATATACCCGATTATCCTTTGAAAGACGATGAGGTTTTAATTAAAAACTATTCCGAAAATGCAGGAATAATGGAAGTTTTAATTGATGCAAAGGTTATTGAATTTACAGGAAAATATGTTGAAAGTGGTTTTACTTCAATTCCTGTTTGTAAGCTGCTGATTTAGTTTGTGTGTTTTATTGCCTGTTTGTGAACCCCTGATGAAACCTTGTCAGGGGTTTTTTCGTATAATATTGTGAACACAAACATAACATAAAATGAAAACTCTTGATGAAGTCAGAGAATATTTAAGTAAAGTTTCTTACATTGATTTGGGTGGTTGTGGTATTTCTGCATTGGCAATGATTAGATGGATTAATAAGAATATGAGAAATAAAAAGGTTTTAATTAATTTCACACACAATTCATGCTCTTATTATAATGACAATAAAGATTATTTTGAAAATGGTAAAGGTAAAGTATGTGCACCTTCACATATTGTGTTGCGTTATAAAAGAAAATATTTTGATTGCAGAATGGAATATAAATTAAAAGATTTGGATAGAATATTAAAAACAAATCACGAAGAAATATTGCTTGAAGCAATTAATAATATTGGAACTTGGAATGATAAGTTTCAGCGCAAATACGTAAAGAAAATTCAAAAAGATTTAGATATTGATTTATCTGATGTTCTTATCTGAAACATTTTTTGTATCTTTACGTATAATATAGTGAACCCTTAAAACATAAAACAATGGCACAAAGACGACCTTACATATCATACAACAAAAAAGGATATGGTTACAGTAGTGTTGGTTATAC
>JAAYLC010000092.1 GCA_012522045.1 Bacteroidota bacterium | reverse complement strand
TTCCTGCCCGGGGCAGAACCCAAAGGGGTTCAATATCAGCAAAACCAATAGGCTACCGGAGAGCGGTATCTGGCGGCAGCTTTAAAAAGAAACAAACAATTAAAAAAGTTATGCGTCTTCCCAGACCCCCTCATTAAGCAAAACAATTCCTTGAAGAAAAAACGGTCCGAAGACATTAGACCACTTCAAAATTGTCGGCAACGCTAAGCATATGCCCATTGGCTGATTGCTGACAATTCAATTGTCAAACCATAGAGAAGTTTAAGCGGGCGAAAAGCCTTGCAAAACGCAGCAAACCAGCCATTGGGCATATGCGATGATATCAGCAGTTATTAATCTAGTCCTTCTGGTAAAGCAAAATCTCCTACAACTTCATCTCTATCGCAATTCTTTATAAAGAAGTAAAAAGTTGAGTCTATAATTTTTATGGAACTTGTACTATTATCAAAATCGAAAATGGGTGGTGAAATATTTTTTGAACGTTGACTAGCTACAAGATTTTTAAGAAAATACCCCATATCAGATGATCTTACATCGTCTGGTCGATGATGAATTAGCTTTATTTTTTCCTGCAAAGGTTTTCTTTTTAATCCTTGAAAAATATTCTCAATCGATTCTTGAAATAATATTTTTACAAAATAGTATGGAATATACAACGGAATTTCTTGTGAGGAACGAGCCTTTTGTTCAATGAAACTTTCTAAACATCTTTTATGTCGACTTGAATAATCCTCTAGCTTTTTTTCAATAGCTTCATTTACATTATCTGTTGTTATCTCTACAAGATGCTCACTTGTTTCATTTACACCTGCGGCATAACAAGATTCTTTGCAAATTTCCTGAAAAACACCTACGCTATCAAAACAACTGTCAATAATATAATCCACTACATTTGTGAAGCTAGTATTTAATAGAGGTAAACCCTCCGCAACAATTTTTTTTAGGTCACCTCTTTCCCATGGTTCAACTGGAACTTCAATTACTCTATCCAAAAGATCACCATTAAACTGAGCTAAGCGATTTTTTTCACGCCAAATACCAAGTACAATAAACAGAATATTATAATCTTCAAAAATTCTTAAATCAATAGCTAATTGCTTTTGAATATCCTCATTTAGATAATGAAAATTTTCAAGAATAATACGTTTTTTGAATTTAACTTTTTTAAGAAGTTCAGAAAGGTCTTGAGCTAATGCTAAATTAAAGTCTATTATCCTAAAGGATTTTCCGTTTTCTCTCTCTGTTGAGGAAGAAGCTTCGGTTTCAGCGTCAGCACCTCCAAAAAATGGAATTCGGACCTTGGCTTTCAATCCAATCTTTGCTTCACCTCCAATGGTTGTTGTCACTTCGTGAGATTCAATAATTTCAATGTTTAACTGCCGAGCTATTGAATTATAAATGTCTAACGTTGTTGAAGTCGGGGAGCAATTCACTTTTACATAATCTTGCTCGGTTAAATGCTTGTTGGTTAAAGCAGTTTTACCTTGTTTTGAGGCCCCATAAACAATGATATGTTTATTCTTCTGAAGACCCTTTAAAAAAATTTCATCAACAGAAATCCTTTCAATGTATGTATCAATTAAATCGTTCGATACGCCGTAAACTTGGTTTGTGAGTCTCATGAATGGTTGTTTTTTTAATTACAGGTAACGTGTTATTTACGCAATAAATTTACCACTTTCGTAAATACCCGATATATAATTTTCGGTTACAGGTATTGATATTTTATCATAAGCATTTATAACCTATTGATTGTATGATTAATAGGTTCCGTTTTGATTTTTATTATCTTTTCATATACGAATGTTTTTAAAAACCGGGGCGAAAAAAACATTCGATTGAATCAATGAATTTGAGCGGAAGAGGATCGTGCAAAGGCTGGATCAAGTGTATTCTTCTTTTCTGTAAAAACACACCCCTTCAGGGTGAAGATCCGGCCATTCTTCCGGTAGGGACAGGGCATGCCCTGTCCCGGCATCATCCGCCTAATCCGTTAAAATCCGCGAAATCTTCCTACCATACTGTCGCCGCTACGCGGCTTAATGAACCAGGGGGGTGGCTTTTCTACCAAACTGTCGCCGCTACGCGGCTAAACCCCACGCCCCATGCCCCACGCCCTTATCCGTGTAATACGTTAAAATCCGTGGAATCTTCTTCCTCCACACAGATATCCTCAAAATGAGGAAGTGATAATATTGACAATATTGACAATATCGCCAATTTCTCAGAAGCGGGAAACAGGGAAATTCTCAAAAACGAGAAGTGAGAATATTGAGAATTTTGAGAATATTTAGAATAGACCTATGTTCATATGATGGGATCAT
>JAAYLC010000048.1 GCA_012522045.1 Bacteroidota bacterium | reverse complement strand
TGAGGAATATAACCAAAGAAAACATCAGGGAATAAGAAATAAAAAACCAAAAGATTTGTATAAATTTGAAAGAATAATTCAACTTAAATCAGCCTAATTGTGGTACAGAAAATGGGTAGTACTTTAATCTTACACCTGTAATTTTAAAATCGAATAGACAATGATAATTTTTAGATTGAGATATCTCATAATATTTTTTTTCTTTTTTCCACACGTACAAGCTCAAAAAAATCAAGCTACATTAGTTTTTTTTGAAGAGGAAGATTTAAGTCGATTAATTGAAAGTATAATGATTGAAAATAAAAATTGCAAAGCAGGTATTTGGTATTTAGAAATAAAGGATTCATCAATTTTTTTATTATCAAAAACTTTTTTACCCAATTTAATAAAACAATCAACTGTAAAGAATAATGAATTATATATGACTACTATAGATAATAAAATAGTATTCATTCTTACAGATAGTGAGTATGATTTTTTGTTTAGAAAAACATTTTTCCGCTCAGAACTACCTGAATTTTCAGATTTGGATTATGTTTATTTTTATAATTTCTCATTTTGGCATCTGCAAAATAAAGATAAAACATTTTATGTGAAACAAGAAAAAAAATATAATTGTAATTAGAATTCCAAACAAATGAGGTAATGTTTCAAATGTGGAGTCGGTTATTTCTTCAATGATTAAAGCAATGAAAATAAACAACAAAAACATCGGCAGCGAGCGCGTAGCGAGTGCATTGGGAACTGTAAACGATCTCGGTTTGCTGTGCGAGCAGTCCGGCATTCCCGAACCAGAGGTGATAGATCGGATGAATCAAAAAATCATGTATGCTGAAGAATATTTAAGAATCATTTACGATGCTTTTGAAAAAGATTTGGTTTTGGGGCAGCCCTTATTTTATGGTAGAGAAGTTGAGTTTATCTGCGGTATCCATCCCATCAACTACATCTTGTTTAGCAAGCTAATAATTTCTGACACTATTTTTCCGCTTGCGACTTTTTAAAATTCTGCGGATACAAATCCCGAAGGTTTTTATGGTTTATGGTCAGAATATTCTCAAGTGTGTACTTTAGCCACTGGTATGGATTAACCTCGTGTTTTTTGCAGATGGCAAAGAAGGAATATATGCCGGCAGCGCGTTAGGCTGCTTTATGCGACCCGGCAAAGAGATAGTTTTTTCTTCCCAGAGCCACAGGACGAATGGCATTTTCCACTAAGTTATTGTCTATCTCCAAGATTCCGTCATGCAGATAGGCACTGAGTTGATCCCACCGATCCAGACTATAGCGGAAGGCCTTGCCAATTTGACTTTTAGGCAGGATGTGATGATTTTTTAATTCCTCCACCATCCATTTTCCAAATTCGTTGATAATGGGCAGTGATTTTTCCAGTCGAAGTTCTTTGCGCTGACTTGCCTCCATTTTTTTGTCGCGTGCCAAGGTTTCCACGGCGTAAAGCTGTTGAATATAGGTAAGTGCTTTTTCCGCTCTTGCTTTATCGTTGTCCTTTGCCCTGTCAAATTCCCTTCGCGCATGAGCCAAACAATTTAGATGGATTACTCCTTGCCGCTTCCCGATCTTATCATACACGGCATAGCCATCGGTCTGGAGGTATCCCTTAAATCCGGTCAATACGTTTTCCGCAGCCTTGGCACTGCGGCCTGGCTGATAGTCAAAAAACACGGTTTTATCAATGGGGTTATGGTACACCCAATAGTATCCTTGATGGGCAGTGCCTTTTTTGTTTTTATCGATTACTTTAATGGGCGTCTCGTCCGCTTGAAGATATCCCCGGCTTTTTGTGTCTTTTAATAATTGTCTGTAAAGAATATCTATCAGTTCCAAACTTTGCCGCGCCCACCCTTCCAAGGTGGAAGGCGCAATGGGTATTTTCGCTCTTTTAAAACGCTGCCCTTGTCGATAGAGCGGTAGGTGATCCATATATTTGTCTACCAGAATCGAGGTTAAAAGTCCAGAGCCGGCAATCCCTTTTTCGATGACACGACCGGGAAGCTCCCCGATAAATACGCCTTCCTTGTTTTTAGGTGCATATTTGTAGCGGATATATCTTTTGATGTAGAACTTTGCCGGCTCGTATTCGAGCTCGTCGGTAGTTTCTTTGCCGATACATACCATATCGGCAATATCCTCTTTGGGATAGATCTCGATCTCCACAACTTCCAGATGGTCGGGAAGCGGCATGCGCCCCCGGTGTACGGATTTTCTTTTGCGGCGTTCAAAGGAGAGTTTTTCCTTGACCTCCTCTTGCTGTTCTTGCACTTTTTCAGCATCGGCTTCAAAAGGAAGACTCATTTGGTTCTTGTCACCTTCGAAGCGTTCCCTTTTCTGACCGTGGACAATGCGTTTGTACTGGGCAAGCTGGAATTGCAGGTCGAATATTTTGGAGATAAGCTCTTCTTTGGTA
>JAAYLC010000033.1 GCA_012522045.1 Bacteroidota bacterium | reverse complement strand
CTTGCACCCCATGCAAGTACGCTACCAGGCTGCGCTACATCCCGTAAAAAACTGACCTTTATGCCAATTTTGAGGATGCAAAAGTATACATTTTTAATCATCTGGCAAATTAAAGTTTTGTATCCGATTTTTCATAATGAAGAAATAAGTAAATATATTAATTCGAAATAAGGTTTTAATTAGAATTAAATTTATTTATTTCGCATCTTGCTTTATATTTGTGCCCGACAATCATTAAACAACCAATGAGATTATATTATTTCATTCTTTTTATCACACTTTTTTCATTTACGAGTTCTTGTATCCCGATAAAGAAGCTGACCTATTTACAAGAGAATCCTTACGAATCGGATACCATTACATTTTTAAGAAAAAAACAAGAGCCATACAGACTCCAAGTAAATGATCTTTTAAGCATTCGTATTAAAGCATTAGATCAAGAAAAAGTGGGAATTTTTAACCCCATAAGTGATGCCAGCCCCAATGCAACCGGTGAAGAAAAATTATATTACGATGGATTTGTGGTAAACGATCAAGGTCAAATTCGGATGCCACTTATCGGTTATATAGATGTCCTTGGGAATACGGTAGATGAAGTTAGAGAAAAATTAGAAAAAATATTGTTAGAAGATTATTTCCGAGAGGAATCCAATCTGTATGTTACCGTAAAACTTGCCGGGATTCGGTACACCATCAATGGAGAAATAAACAGTCCGGGTTCAAACATAATATACAGAGATCAGCTCTCTATCATGGAAGCAATCGCAAACAGTGGTGATATTGCCATAACCGGTGATCGGAGTGATGTTACAATAATTCGGCAATATCCCTCCGGACAACGTGTGCATCGCATCGATTTAACCAAGTTAGATGCTATGAATTCTCCTTATTATTACGTCAAACCAAATGATTTGATACTAATTAATCCTTTGCCACAAAAATCATGGGGTACAGGAACTACAGGATTGGATTCTTTCCGTACTATTGCTACAATTATTGGAGCTATATCAACTACTGCTTTACTTATTAGAAGGTTATAGAAATTATGAATGAAGAATTTGACATTAATGAAAAGCAAACGACCTTTGATTTCAAAGGATATATAATCCGTTTGCTGGCACATTGGCCTTTGTTCCTAATTTTTCTAGTGATTGCATTTTCCATAGCTTACTATGTAAACGTTCGTAAATTACCGGTTTACATGATTGAGAATTTGGTTTCAATCAGAGATGATCAAAATCCGTTTTTTACGAGTAATACAAGTCTTGTGTTTAATTGGGGAGGAACGACCGATAAAGTCAATACCTCCATAATAACGTTGAGATCGCGTTCACATAACGAAAAAGTGGTAGAGCGTCTTCAATATTATATGAACTATTATGTCGATGGGAAATATCAACAAATTGACGCTTACGGTCGCACTCCGTTTGTTGTAAGAATTGATACGTCGCGTGCACAACTCCTAAATCAACAATTAAAAATTGAGTTTAAGGATTCTGTCAATTTTACATTGACTTTAGATGTAATTGAAGATAGAAATTTTGTTTTGCAAAATTATAGCACCAAAGAAAAGACGCGATTATACATTCAAGCGGGTACATATGAAGAAGATTACAAAATAGGAGAACGTATTCAATTGCCATATTTTAGCGGAACATTTATGCCTAACCCGGATGTGATGACAAGACCCGGGGTTCCTTATTACATTCAATTTTCAGACTTTGATAACAGTGTTAAAAGATATTTATCCGTTAGAGTTTCTCCCGAAAGTAAGGGGTCGTCTGTACTCAAAATGGGAATGGTAGGAGAAAATAAGGCAAAGCTGGTTGATTATTTAAACGAATCCGTCAATGTGTTAAGCGAAGACATGCTGGAACGGAAAAATCTTTTTGCCACCAAAACCATTCAGTTTATTGATAGTACGCTGAATAAAAAGTTAGAAGAACTTTCGCGAGTTGAAGATGAATTAAATGCATTTCGAGATCGCACGGCAATTTATGACTTAGACAGAGAAGGAACGGAGCTGAGCTCAAGACTTTCTTCTCTTGATTTAAAAAAAGAAGATATTTATCGCCAATTAGATTATTATCAAATATTAAAGGAATATCTCAACACACGTTCAGATTATAGAAACGTTCCGGCACCTTCGGTAGCAGGAATTACGGAAGGAAGTGTTGTTTCGGGAGTGGGACAAATTGTGCAATTATCTCAGGAAAGAAGCAAGCTGCAATATACCTTTAAAGATGATGCGCCGATATTTAATGATATTGATCGCCAGATAGATGCAATTAAAGTGGTTTTGTTAGAAAACATTCGTTCCAGTGAAGGTTTATTGCGAAAAGAATTAAACGATATTGATCGTGATATCCAACGGTACGAAGGAGAAATCCGAAGACTTCCCAGAGAACAACAAGATTTATTAAGAATTCAAAGGCGTTATAATATTAGTCAAGGAGCATATAATTTATTTCTCTCCAAGAAAAGTGAAGCTGAATTAGTAAAAGCAGCGAATGTCAGCGATGTGATGGTAATTGATACCGCAAAAGATACGGGCGGTGGACAAATAGGTCCCAATACGCAATTAAACTATGTAATGGCCGGATTGTTTGGTTTTTTCATTCCGCTGTTACTTGTTTTTGTCAGAGTCTTTTTAGATAATAAAATAAGAGATGTCAAAGAGCTTGAAAGAATTTCACCTTTGCCCGTGTTGGGAATAATCGGTAAAAATCCTACTGATACCAATCTTGCAGTATTTGACAGTCCGAAATCGGCAATTTCCGAAGCGTTTCGAAATTTACGCTCCAGCTTACAGTTTGTTTATAAAAAGCAAGGAATCGTAGGTTCTAAAACTGTATTGATAACTTCCTCGGTAAGTGGTGAAGGAAAAACATTTTGTTCTGTAAACCTTGCATCAGTTTTT
>JAAYLC010000148.1 GCA_012522045.1 Bacteroidota bacterium | reverse complement strand
TTTTTAAACCATCCGAATTTCTGGATTTTGTATCGGAACTGAAAAATAAGCATCGCTTAAATCGCTTCTATAAATGCCGATTTTTTTGATTATTGAGGATTGGTGGAGGAAAATCAAGGGTTGTGCAACGGTTTCCGATGTTAGCGGTAGTTTTTTCTTATTTCATGTAGGATTTCTTTCATTTTTGGTTCAATATTTAGTTCGTCAAATAGTTTTTCCGATAAATTTAATGAGTTTTCAAAAGCTAAAATTATATTTTTAGGATTTAAATCCGATGTTACTGTTTTATACGCAAAATACCAAGTCGTATCAATATCCTTTTCAAGACTTTTAGTTGGACTTTCCCAATGTTGCGTTTTGCTTGTTCTTGCTCTTATAAGCCAAAGCAAGTATTTCTGCACATTTGATAAACTGTGATGAGCGTGAGCAAATTCTTCTCGTTTAATCAAGTTGCTTGTTGTCAGTACAACATTCAGTAATGATTGACTTAACCACAAGATGTTTTCATTTGTTATTCTTTCGGGCGATTTCGTTTTGATTTGATTAAGCGTTTTCGTTAAATGTCCGTCTTTGTCGATTAGGTTCATTTGGTCAAAATCGCTAAATGTAACTATTCCGTCCCAAGATTTGATAATTTCAATTTCCTCTGTTTTTAAAAAATGAAATTCTCCTCTGACCAAATTCTCAAAAATAGCAACTTCGGTTCCATATTCATTTATAAAATATAAAGCCACAGGATGAATTTGATTTACCCATTTTTCTGCCGAGAAATTTTCTTTATTTTTTACAAAGATGTAAAATTCGATGTCAGAATATTTGTCTCCTTCGTTTTTGGTAAATGAACCATACATAAAAACAGCGGAAACATTTTCGTCATATTGAGCTATAGATTTTGTTATGTTAATCATTTGTAACTGTGTCATTTTTTCTAATTTTTAAAAGTTAATAATAGAAAATTCCATTACTTTTTGAAAGCAATGAAAAGGTTTAAGTTTATATATTTTGGACAGTTACTTATAGCTTCATCGGATTATATTTTTTTATGTTCAACATTCTGTTTGGTAAAATTACCGCTAATCCGCGTGTATGGCTCGTTGCGGAAAAGTCCGTGCGGACTTTTCCGCCGAAAACCAAAGATAGCAAAATTGCGGTGAATTCCGATTAGGAATTCAGCCGCAATGAGATATACACGTTGTTGGCAACAGTTATTTATTTTATTATTGTTAAAGTTGAATTTTGATAGTCTATAATAATTTTCCCTAATTGACTAATTGCGGATTGTCCTAGTAAAAGTGGTGCGCCAAGTTCTTTAATAATACTTGCTTTTACATTTCTCAATTTTTGTCCTCCAAATTCTAATTCTCGAATATTCAAAACTGTACCTTCTTGTATATCGCCATTAGCAATTGAATAATATTCAGTTCCTTTTAAGTCATTTTCACTCAAATAACCATTTTTTAACATAAATAAGGCTTCTGTGAGCGAAATAGAAACGTTGCTAGCACCAGTATCGAAGATGAAATTTAATTTTAAACCATTAACCATACAATCTATCGTAAAAGTTCCTCCAGTATTTTTTTTCATAGGAATTACAATCAAATTTGTATTGTCATTTGTTTCAATTTTTTGTTTGTCCTTAGTTACAACAATTGGCTCATCTGCGTTTCCAATAGTTGTTTGTTCATTTTTAATTGGGGCAATTTTATTTGAAATAGTCTCTTTATTAATTAAATCATATTGATTTAGAACTTTTACATTCTTTAGTCTGGGTACATTTTTAATATCATACGTGTAAAAAGCTAAACTTGACATCCATCCGTATTTATCTTCGATTTTGACTAATAAATCGCCTATGTTTTTATCTTCTTCCCAAACAACAAAAAGACCAACCGCTTGTACTTGCTCGCCTTCATACAATCTTTTTAATTTTTCTGGTTTTTTTAGACCAAGTTCTTTGTACGCATAGAATGGACTGTCGTATATGTCAGAGAAGTTTCTAACTGTCAAATTTGTTTGTGCATTTAAAAAATGACAAAAGAGTATAAATATTATTATTAGTGTAGTTCTCATCTTTCTCATAATTGCTGCCAACGGTCAAGGCTATGCGTAGTGCGGGATTTCAAGGCACTTCACTGTCCGTTTAGCAGTTAGTATATTTAATGTAATTGCTTTCATATCAGTACTTTCTCCCGCATTACGTATAGGTATTGTTGTGTGCCCGTGCTTTTTCTTTTTCTGTCCGTGCGTTGGGGCAGACACACTCTTTGCCAAGCTTTGGTTTGAGCGTTGGCTGGTGGGGCTTGGCAATGTGTGTGGCTGCTATGCGTTGGCATTTGTTTCTTCTTTACTATTGGCTGCATATTTTAAGTCTGTCAATTCTGATTTTAGATAATCATCATTCAATACTTTTATGAGGTGTTTTGCTTCGCCTTTACTAGAAATATTGAACTTGCCATTTGCTTCATCAACAGTTATAGGGACATTGTAATCACGGATAATTCTGTGATAGTCTGCAAAGGTTTTGTGTCTGAAGTATTCTTTCTCTCTGAGCTTGTTTAGCTTATTGATGGAATGCTTATCGTCTTCTAAAAAGCCTCTCAATTCCTCAAAGTTTTCAATGATGTCTATTGCTTGAATATCATTTAAGGTTTCATTTGCTACTTGTCTTTTTACTTCCTCATATAGTAATGTTTTTTCAAAATTTGTTTTGTTTTCAAAAATCAATGTGCCGTTTAAGGCAAACACATCAAAATTGCCATCTATGGTTAAAACATTTTGGTCAAGTTTTCTGAAAACGGTTTGACTGAATATAAGTGCCAATTTACCTCCTGTATCTAGAACTTTCTGTGGAGTTATTTTTCTTAGAAAATAGAAATCATTTCCTTGAACACTAATTTTAATCCATAAAGCCCAAATATCAGGGTAAGGAAGAATTGTGTTATCATAATAAATTGGGTTTTCATCATCAAGCTCGCCTAGCTTTTCTAATACAATGCCATAAAAAGGAACTTCATTACTTGGATAAAACCAATTTACTGCTCTGTCAGGTGTAAGGGCAGGATTATAAGAAACTAAGTCATACTGCTTTCTAATTAAGCGACTTCTTACTTTCGGATAAAATGTGTCGATTATTTGCTGGTCTAAATCTTCGTGCATTCTTCCTTTGTAGATATTTAAATCAATTCCGTTTTCAGTTGAAACAGGTTGGTCAAGGATATAAACCTCAACAGTTGGGGTTTCTTCAATTTCAAGAAACGCTAAATGATTAATAAGTTCTTGTCTGGTCATTCTATTAGTTTTTGTAAATACACATTGGAAGTCAAATAAACAACCTTTTCAGTTTGGCCTTTCTTTAAAGGATTTTTGTGTATGATGATTTTCATTTTTTCCTTTTCGTTTTCAATTTTTGAAATGTGATATCCGAATAAAGTCAAGGTGGGATTTGTCAAAATTAGATTAGTCTTAATGTAAATGTGACCAAGAATATAAAACAAAGCCACAGTTGATAGTATGTTTTGCCAAGTGTCGAACTTTAAACCAATAAATGGCAAAATATAAGTCGCTAAATAGGATAAATGCTCTGCGTGATTGTCTTGAATTCTAACAACTTGAATTTCTTCGTGGGAAGACTTTATTACGATTTTATACAAGATGAAATAAAGCGAAACTGAACCAACAATTAAAATCAAAAAAGCGATTGAAACTTTATTGATTAAAACGGACTCTTTCAAGCCAATGAAAGTATTTTCAATCGTCCAAAGCTTATCATTAAGGTTTTGAAAAAACAATATGAAGTACAAAGGCACGTATGAAATAACAAAAAGCAATATTTGAATGGTTAGTCTCATATTCTATTCCTGCATATTCATTCCTCTATTGATCAACTCCTTCACCATACCAAACACCATAGCGTTGAAATCTTCTCTAGCATCTCTATTATCTGTTATGAGTTTATAGAAGTCGAAATTTGTAGTTACGTGTTTTAGTAATTCCTCTTGGGCAATTTTATCACTTGTTATTCTGGCATTTTGGTCGTCGGAGTATTTTAAAGAGCTAACCATATCCTTGTTTTTGGCAACATCATTTACGATATCTTCTGCCATTCTTCTCACTTTGTCGGCATCTTCAAATTGAGTTCCGTAACGGTCATTGAATGTTTGCAGAATGTTTGAAAGCCTGTCAATTTCAGGTTCTGAACTTCCGCCTCTCATATCGGTTGGAATTGGCTTTAAATCTATACCTTGTTCCATTACCATATTCGTTGTGGCTTCCAATTGCAAACGGTAGCTGTCCATATCAATGTTGTCTAAAATCCCTTGTGCCAAATCTAGTGACGTATCACCGCCAAGTTTGTTTTGTAGGTGATTGAGGAAAATGTAAAGACGCTCCAAGTATGGACTTTCATACGGTACAATTTGGGAAAGGAAAATATAAAGTCGAACGTATGTTTTAACCTTTGCTCTAAAATCTGCTTGTTGTTCTTCTGCAAGGTCGTTTCTGAAAATTTCGGAAGATGTGTCCAACATTGCGTGTAATTGGTCAACAGGTACGTTTGCCAGAATCTTTTCTGAAAATTCAAAAACCTGCTCTTTGGTATAAACTTGAAAATTATCCAAAGCATCTTGCAAGTCGAACAATTTATTGGGGTCGGTTGCATCGCCGAGAATAGTGCTTTCAAAATAAGGATTAAATGCTTTTTCAATATCCTCTGCGGTATTGGCAAAATCTAAAACAAAGGTGTCTTTCTTCAATGGATGACTTCTATTAAGTCTTGAAAGTGTTTGCACGGCTTTTACTCCACCTAGCTTTTTATCTACATACATTGTATGCAAAAGCGGTTGGTCAAATCCTGTTTGGTATTAATTGGCTACCAATAAAAAACGGTATTCGTTTTTCTCAAATTCACTTGGGATATTAGCACTGGAAAAACCGTTCAAACTGGCTTCTGTTTGTCCGTCAATCTCTCCTGAAAAGGCAACAATAGCTTTATAAGGGCTATTGATTTTTAATAAATAATCATCGAAAGCCTTTTTGTATTTCACCGCATTGGCCCTTGAGCTTGTTACCAACATTGCTTTAGCCAGACCGCCTATTTTCCTCTTTTTAATCACTTCATCAATAAAATGATCGACAATCAATACCGTTTTTTTCTTGATAGCGTGTTCGTGGCTCTCTACGTAGTGTTTGAGCTTCTTTTGTGCTTTCTTCTTGTCGTATTCAGGGTCGTCCTCAATCTTTTTCAGTAAAGCATAGTAACTCTGGTATGTTGTATAATTTTGCAAAACATCCATAATAAAACCTTCTTCAATGGCTTGTTTCATTGAATATAAATGAAAGGCTCTGAATTTTGTTTTATCGCCTTCCTGATATGGAACACCAAAAAGCTCCAAGGTTTTGTTCTTTGGTGTGGCTGTAAATGCAAAGTAGCTGGCATTAGGCAGTAATTTTCTTGATTTTATCAAAACACGAATCAAATCTTCTCCAGTAACTTCATCATTTTCGTCATCTTCAAATTCTTCCAGATTCGCTTTCAACTCTTCTTCATCTATATCTTTAGAAAGTGTTTCGTTCAGTTTTCTTGCCATTTGTCCGCTCAAACTGCTGTGGGCTTCATCTATGATGATAGCAAAATTATTCCCTGGCAAATCGCCAATTTCTTCAACAATGTGAGGAAACTTTTGAATGGTGGTAATGATGATTTTTTTACCTTCTTCAAGTGCTTGTTTCAATTGTTTACTGCCTTCGGTAATGGCTTCAACTACACCTTTTACTTGCTGATATTGTTTGATATTCTCCCTGATTTGGGCATCTAAAACTCTGCGGTCTGTTACTACAATTACCGTATCAAAAATATTGTTTTCTCCTGATTTGTCGTGTAAACCCACCAACTGGTGAGCCAACCAAGAAATGGAGTTGGACTTGCCCGAACCTGCGGAATGTTGAATCAAATATTTTTGTCCTGAACCTTTGGCTTGTGCATCAGCTAAGAGCATACGAACGGCAACCAATTGGTGGTAGCGTGGAAAAATCAGTTTCTTTTCTTTTCGTGTTCTTACTTTGCCCTTTTCATCCAAGTATTCCTTTTCTTCGGTAATGAGTTGGCAAAAATTCTGAATAATGTCAGTCAGACTATTTTTAGTCAAAATCTCTTTCCACAAATAGTCGGTTTTTATGCCTCCGTTAGGCGGATTTCCTGCTCCGTTGTTGTAACCTTTATTGAAAGGCAAAAAGTATGATTTCTCCTTTTTGAGTTGTGTACACATCCAAACTTCTTCGGTGTCCACCGCAAAATTTACCATTAACCTACCTAAGCGAAACAGTTCTTCATTAGGATCTCGGTCGGTTTTGTATTGCTTGATGGCGTGTTTTACATTTTGTTTGGTCAGTTCATTTTTCAACTCAAAGGAAATAATCGGAATACCATTGATAAAGACCACCAAGTCCAATGACTTTTTATTTAGTGGCGAAAAATAAACTTGCCGCATCACCGAAAAGAGGTTGGCTTCGTACAAAGCTTTGGCAGAAGCGTTGTAATTAGAAACGGGCTTGTCATAAAACAAATGCAGTTTGGTAGCCGTAAAGCCGTCTGTTATTCCTTTTCGCAATACTTCAATGACACCTTTTGCTTTAATTTGATCATTGATGCGTTTGCTTATTCTTTGCCTGTAAAGGTCTTTGTGATGAGCCTTTAATTTGGCAACGGCTTTGGGCTGTGTAGCTTCTAAAAATTCAAACAATAATTCACTATCCAAACAAGCCACATTGTCGTAAGCCTTGTTTTCACGAAGTAAATAGCCGTTTTCATTTGCCAAATAGTTGGCAATGTGAACTTCTAATCCTTTTTCGGTTGTATCTGTTTGTTTTGTCATTCTTCAACTGTTTGATATGCTTCGGCATCCTCAGATGTAATACTAATTTCTTCTTCTATCTCTTCATAGGTTTCCTCTTCTGTTACCTCAGGCACTTCATATCCTCTCACATCAATTTTACCAGTAACCGCTTCGGCTATCAATGCCGTTTTGTATTCTTCTACCAAAGCAATTTCTTTTTCGATGGTGGAAATGGTGGTGTTGATGGTGGCTGTTTCTAAATCAAGAAATTCAACAATATCATCAATTTCATTTGTTGGTGGTAAAGGAATAGTTATCCCGCCAACAGAATCGGTATTCAGGTTTAGTTGTGTTCCCATTTTCCCTAAACCCAAATAGCATCTACCTGCTATAAATATGTAATAAATAAATTCTTTATTAATCTGCAATAATGGAAACCAAACGAATCCATCGTGAATACAGCATTTTATTTTTGTAATTATTGGTTTCCCTACAGAACCAGCTATACTCAAAAATAAGTCACCAGGAAATTGCTTGACGCTCAAAGAACTGCCTAACTCTGATAATTTTTGAGTTGTATTTTCAAGATATCTTTCACTAGCTGTAACATCTGCAATTCTAACCCAACCAAATTCTCCATCTTCATCAAAATAAATAGGATCATCAATAGGTCTTGGGGAAGCACCTCTTTTTACAGGTGTCAACCATTTAATTTTGCTTACCTCCCAATGCTCCGGAATTTCCCCCAACCATTCAATACCTGAATCTTTCATTTTGACATTGGGGTCTAAACCTTTGGTAACGGCTTGGTTGATGATGGCGGCTTTTTGCTCGTTGAGTAGTTTGATCAGTTGCTTTTTCTTTTGGATAAAGCGGTTGATTTTTGCCAGTTTGTAATCTAAAAAGCGGGCAATGGCGGTTTGTTCTTCGAACGGAGGAACTGCGGTTTTTATTGAGAAAAAATCATCTGTATATAATCTCAATCTACTATCAATAATACCAGTTGAGTTCTTTTTAAATTCTTGTTGAGCGTTTTTTGTTTTGAACAGATAACCAAAATATTTTTCATTTCCCTCCTTTAGTTTATATACACAATAGGCAGGACTAACAATACCATCATATTTAGATATTCCCAAACTACCATTCCAAGCGAGCATTATATTGATGACCAAATCACCTTTTGACACAATTTTATAGCCCTCAAGTGTTTTGGCATTGGTTAAACGATCTCCATTAGCAACTTTATCAGACTTTTTGGTAACCCCTGTATATTGAGATACAGAAAGTAAATCTTCACTACCTGTTAAACTTCTTTTGTCTTGTTCTTTGAAAAGATATTTAACCTTTCTCACCTCCCAATGCTCCGGAATTTCTACCAGCCACGGGATGTTGCTATTTTTATATTTTGGATAGGGTTTATAGATTGCCATAAAATTTGTCATTGTCCCAATTTTCAGGGTTGTTAATAATATAATTGGAAATGGTTTTAAAAGATTTGTCATCACGAATGATATGGTCATAAAAACGGGGTTGCCACGCAAAATCAGGAATGATTACGCGTGCATTTTTGGTTACCGATGATTTGAATCCACGTATAACGGATGCAACATTTTTACGTTGTGGACCAAATTGGTTGGTGGTTTCGGTTGGCGTTGGCGTTGGCGTTGGCGTTGGCGTTGGCGTAGAGACGCAATGCATTGCGTCTCTACCATAACCACCGTTTCCACCATAACCACGATAACCACCGTTTCCATCGTTTCCACGATAACCACCGTTTCCATTATATTCATTTTCACCAATAATTAATATTCCGTGAAAATGATTGGGCATAACCACAAATTCGCCTAAATCCAAATTCATATCCGGTCGAATTTTTGGGGTTTCCCTCCATTCGTTTTGAACCATTTTGCCAATTTCATTCAAAATCATTTTTCCATTTTCAATTTCACCAAAATAATGCAAACGGTCTTTGGTACATATCGTAATGAAATAGGCACCTGCCCATCGGTAGTCCCAATGTTGTAATCGTGCAGACGGTATGCGGTATTTATTTTGATATTTTTCTGTCATTTATCTTTTTCCAATTCTTGTGACGGTGTAGCGATTATTCAATAATTTCTTTCAACAATCCATCGGTTTCTTTTTCCAAAGCCAAAATATCATTGGCAATATCAGACAATGCCCTCAAGGGCTCATATTGATAGAAATATTTATTAAAGGCAATTTCAAATCCCACTTTCATTTTAGCTTTATCATACCAAGCATCAGGAGCAAAGGGCAATACTTCTTTTTTGAAGTAATCATTGATTACATCTTGGTATTTTTCACCTTTACGCATTGGCACATTTTCTGTGTCCTTTAAGTTTTTATCGCTTTTAGGCTTGCCTTTGCTATCTGTTATGATATTGCCTTTTTCATCTCTTTCGGGCTGGTGCACCGTAATTTGATAAAAGCCAAAATCCTCATTATCAAAAATTTTGCTGTATTCATTTTCTTCAAAAGCAAAATACATTTCCTGTATCATTTGAATGTGCTCAGGTTTAAACTCTACCCGTTTATCACCCAAGCTCTTTCTCATTTTCTGATAAAATTCTTCTGAAGAAGCATTAATCAACTGCACTTTACCTTTTCTGCGTTCTTCTTTCACATTGGTCAATAGCCAGATGTAGGTGGTGATGCCCGTATTGTAAAACATATCATTGGGTAACTGAATGATACATTCCAACAAATCATTTTCCAATATGTATTGACGAATACCGCTTTCGCTGCTGCCTGCATCGCCTGTAAACAAAGCCGAACCATTGTGAACGGAAGCAATACGGCTACCACCGTCTTTCGGGTCTTTCATTTTAGAAAGCATATGGAGCATAAACATCAACTGTCCGTCATTGCTTCGGGAAGTTAAACTTCTTTCTTCCAATTCTCCTTTGAAGTTTTTGATTTTCAGATTGAAGCGCCTGTCCTTTATTTCAACTTTTCTACCCGTGCCTACATTCAGGTTGTCAATATCCTGCTTCCAAGTGGTTCCGTAAGGCGGATTGGTGAGCATAAAATTGAATTTCAAATCAGGGTCAAAACCGTATTCGCTCAAAGTAGAACCAAACTTGATTTTTTCGGGATCTTCGTTCTTAAGCAACATATCCGATTTACAAGTGGCATACATTTCGCCTGTGTTTTCCTGTCCGTACAAATGGAAAGTAGCTGTCGATTTGATTTCTCCTTCGGGGTCGGTGGCAAAGTGTTTGGATTGGGTGAGCATAGCTCCCGAGCCCACACAAGGGTCATACACCAAAAAAGTACCTTTTTGAATTTTGTCTTTTACAGGCAAATACACCAAATGTGTCATCAATTCAATAATTTCTCTCGGTGTAAAATGTCGCCCTGCGGCTGCATTAGTTTTTTCATTAAACCTGCGAATCAAGTCTTCAAACATATAACCCATTGCCATTGGCGAAATCTTGTCGGGGCTGAGTTCTACTTTTGGATTACAGAATTTTTCAATCAACGAAAAAGTAATGCCTGTTTCTTCAAAGGTTTTTAGCTGATTGCGAAACTTGAATTTAGAAATAATATCCTGCACATTTTCTGAAAAACCGTTGAGATAATCCAAAAAATTCGCATCAATATTCTTGGGATCATCCAGGAGTTTTTTCATTGTAAATGGTGAAGTGTTGTAAAACTTTAAACCGCTCCCATACGGTTCACTAGTCAAAATTTCATAAACATTGTCAATTTTACTTTTAAATTCGTTGTGTGTTTTAAGTACTTTGTCCTTGGTTGGTTCCAGTGCCAAGTCCAAACGCCTTAAAACCGTCATTGGCAGAATTACATCTTGATATTGATTTTCAAGAAATTTATTTATCAATACATCATCTGCAACTGTCCAAATGAAGTTGATGATAGATTGTAAGTTTTGTTTGTTTAAGCTCATATTGTTATTTAATCATTTTTTTAATAAATTTTCCTTCTCCTAAATCAATCAGATCAAATTTCACCCCTTCTGTACAAGCTAAGAAAGTAGAATCAGCTTGATGAAAAGAAGAGAATACAATCGATTGTGTGTTGGGATAATCACCTAACTTTTTCAATAAAAATTGAAAGTCATTATCTCCTGCTTCTTGTTGCCCTGGCTCATCAAGTATAAATAAATTTGGGTGATTGCCCTCAAATTTCTCAGAAGTTTCTTTTAAGGCAAGCGTATAACTCCAAACCGCACGCGTGAAATCACTAGCTGATGAATCAAACTTTAAGGAATATCCCTCAACTACTGGCAAGAGAGTTTCTCTTGAAATACTAATTCCATCTAAGGATTTACTGCGATAATGAAAATCCACTAAAAGTGATTTAAAGCGCTTTTCAAGTTCTGATATTTTTCTGTAATCAAATTTAGAAAGTGATTTAGGGAGTTTTTTCTCTTCTGCAAGAATTTGAACCCATTCATCAGATAGCATCTTAAAATCCTCTTGAAATGAAACTAATTCCTCATATTTTTTTCTGTACAAATCAAGTCGTGTTCTTAATTTTAATCTCCTTTCAATGAGTTCAACAGAAGGCATTCTATTATCACTTATCAATTGTGTTTTCAGAGTTCTGATAGTACTTCTAGTTTCAGAAATTTTTCTGTTTAATCTTTCAATCTCACGCTCTAGGTCATCGATATCGTTTTTGTGATTGTCAATGTATATTTTAATAAGATTGATTTGAGCCTTCAGATATTCTAAATTTTCCTCTATTTGCATTGGCACAATCTCTATATCTTTTGGTAGTAATGAGTCATCTAGTCCTTGGCTACAATAAGGACAATGATCGTGTGCAATAGCAAAACCTTCGTCAGCACCTTTCTTTTTTACTTTTAAATGATATTCATTCTGCACTTTATCATTTTCCAATTCTGACAATCGATCCTTAAAGGAGTTGTATTTGCTTATTGTTAGGTTTTTCCTATTAATTACGTTTGAAAGATTAATTGATAACTGACTTAATTGATCGGTTAGACTGTTTATTTTCAATTCATTTTCTATTGCTAAATCTCCCACATTTGGAATTTCCAATTCGCTTATTTTGGAATATTCATCTTCCAAATAACTTATGTATTCAGTCAAATTATAAGTTTTATCTTCGGTTACATAGACAAAATAAACAGAGTTTTTTGACTCTATTATTTCGGGTTGATTCGAAACTCCTCTAACTTCACAAGCTATCTGGTTCGCTAAAAACTTGAATTCTGTGTATTTATTCCTCCAATCTATAATCAGTTCGGTTTTATCTTGCTTTAATTTTGATTTTTGTTGTTGTATTTTCCAAGAGTCTAGATTTAATAAAAATTCTACTGCCCTCGTTTCTCTATCAGGTAATGCATAATATGGAATTGTTGCAAAGAAATCTGTCCAACCAGTTTTTTGTTCAATAACAAAGCCTGGAAATATATTCTGTAAATATAATTTCCGTTGACTACCATCTTTATATTGCACTTGAGGAAGCTCCCAACCTATTAATTTTTCTAAAAACGAATGAAATCCAAAAGCATTTTTACTATCTGCGGCCCCTTTGTCGTGAACATACATTGGCGCGTAATCATATTGATTGGGTGCAGTCAATAAAGGTCCATTAAATACTTCGACTAATTCAGATTTTTTTGATTCGCTGGAAATATATCTCTTTACTGTTACAATTGATGTGCCTTCAATTTCTAATAAAATGTTTGATTCAATTACTCTTGCTTCAATTTCGCTTTCATTATTTAATATTTCACTTTTAAGAACGGATTGCATTGTTTTCTCGTTCTTTCCTCCTATAAGCTCTTCTAAGCCCAAGCAATAAAGTATCGATTGAAATAATGTGCTTTTTCCTGTAGAATTAAAACCTTTGATAATTGTCAGTCCATCATTGAATTGAATTAAAGGAGTTCCATAAATCCCTTTGTCGGTATTGATATTAATCTTTAAGGCCTTTATTTTAAGCATTTTTCCAATGGTTTATTAAGTTATTTATGATTCTTTCAGGAATTTTTTTCCCAATCAGTTTAAGTACTTGCTTTTCATTAACAAAAAGTGTTTTATCCTCAATTAATTGCTCTGCGAATACCTTGCCCTTATCTAAAAGTTTGTAACTGCCATTTTCAAAATCAATTAGTTTTTCAGCATAGGCAAGGTTTAAAGCCCTATTTAAAGTTGATTCGATTCCAAAAAAGTGAAGCTTTCGTTCGTAGTTTGATGTCACAAATTCTTTAAGACTATTCATATTCTCGTATGATTTCATTGCCCAAGAAAAAAGATGAAGTTTTAATAAACTTGCTTTGCCTGCATAGCCATTATAGTACAAAATTAAAAGAATTTGAGCCACCTTGTACATAGGTCTGTAATTTGGGTAAAGTGGCGTTTTTCTTTCGGTAAATGATATATATTTATTTTCTTCCATACTAACTAAAATCTAATGAACATTCCAAAATCCAATAGGAAACTAAATAAGAAGATAGTTCCTCCTTGTTTGATTCTGATAAATAGTGGAATTCTTTATTTATCATTGTTCTGACAGTATTATTTATCTCTTTCAATTTTTCATTGTTGTCTTTGACTGGAATTAAACTTTCAGCTTTTATGCGTTTTCCAAGAGCATTTTTTACTCGAATAAATTTCTCATATTGTTTATCAAATGAATTAGACCATTGTTTTAAAATACCTTCACCTATGATGTTAAACTCTATTTGTGAATCTGTTAATTGAATAATATTATCTTTATAATCCTCTCCATTGTTGGGATATAATTTTGCGTTTTTACGCAATCCATTTTTGACAAATGTATTATTCTTATATGTTGTTTTGAACTCTTCAATAGTTTGAGTCGAAGATTCTGGACTTTGAAAGTCTAGTTCCTGATAACTCATTGGATTTACTATTTTTCCGGAATCAATTATGTGAGGTATTTCAGGAAGGAAATACTCATAATCTTTAAGCCCAATTTGAAAATCTTCATCAATAAAATCCAATTTCCAACTTCTTACTAGATTCTCTTTTGTGTTACAATGAAGTATTAATTCTTTAGATTTTATGAGAGGTGTTGTAAAATGCCAAATTTTGATTTTACACCCATTTAATATTTTTCTTAATTTATCTTGATAGTCGAATAGTTTTTGAATATCGCTGGTTATTTTATCTCTTTGGTGTTCGTACAACTCCTTATCTGTATATTCTTTTTCGGGACAATAGCATTGATAAGCATCTCCGTTAGTATTGAAACCATCAAGTCCATAATCACCTCCTGAATCAGCAGGAACAGATTTAAAGTTATGATGTTGATGTTTAATCTTCAAACAACTTTGACAGAACTCCTCCCATTCGTCACCGTCAGTAAATGTTAATCCAATATTTGGTAATCTTATCATAATCTAAATTCTTTTTTGAAGCGTTGGCAAAAAATGGCTCTTTTGGTTTTGCGAAGGGTCGGCTTGTGTGTCGGGCAAAACCAAATGTGCCATTTGCGGGTTGTCAAAAGTTGTTTTCCCGTGCGTTGGCAAAAAAAATAAAAATACATTTCTTTCATAATCTTCATCTGTTCTGTTCTTCTGGCTTGCCCACAACATTAGTATATCCGACACTTCTGATCCATTTATTGCGGATATATTCCTTATGAACGCTGTGTCTTGATATTATTTTGCACTAAAATAACAAATTTTAACAAAACGAAAAGATAGGATGCACCGGAATTGAAAAAACCTGCGCTTAGAAGTATTT
>JAAYLC010000097.1 GCA_012522045.1 Bacteroidota bacterium | reverse complement strand
GTATTTCAGACCTCCATACGGTAAAATGACGCACAGGCAAGCTGCTGCGCTCAGAAATGAAGGATATCGGTTGATTATGTGGAGTATTTTATCGTATGATTATGATTCTAATACTTCAGAAACAACTTGTTTATCAAATGTACTGGAAAACAGTCAACCGGGAAAAATCATCGTTTTTCACGATAGTAAAAAAGCAGAAAGAAACTTACGATATACACTTCCGAAAGTATTGGAGACGCTATCGCGTGAAGGATATACTTTTAAAACTATATAAAAGAAGATTTGTTAATCGGCTAAAATAATCACGCGATTGTTATTGCACTCTACGGTTCCTCCGTCTATGTGGAAAACCCATTTATTGCCTTCTTTAGAAAATAATCCTTTATATTCTTCCGTGATTTTTGGATTGCCTTCAAATTTTACTTTTCCGGCTTGTAAAACAGAAACAATAGGCGCGTGATTTTTCAACATCTGAAATTCACCGTCAATACCGGGTACAGTAACGCTTTCAACTTCACCGGATACTAAAGACGCTTCGGGATTAACTATTTCTAAGTGCATCGTTTTTAAGAATTTAAGATTAAAAAAAGCCGATAATCGGAATCGGCTTTCTCCTTATTTTTATTAGGCTTCAGCCAACATTTTTTCTCCTGCTGCAATGGCTTCTTCAATAGTTCCTTTCAGGTTGAAGGCTGCTTCCGGAAGATGGTCTAGTTCGCCATCCATAATCATATTAAAGCCTTTGATGGTATCTTTAATATCAACTAAAACTCCCGGAATTCCTGTAAATTGCTCTGCCACGTGGAAAGGTTGTGACAAGAAGCGTTGTACCCGTCGTGCACGATTCACGGCAAGTTTATCTTCTTCTGATAGCTCTTCCATTCCAAGAATGGCAATAATATCTTGTAATTCTTTATAACGCTGTAACAACTCTTTTACGCGCTGTGCACAGTTATAGTGTTCGTCACCAAGAATTTCGGCAGTAAGAATTCTCGAAGTTGAATCCAATGGATCCACTGCCGGATAAATTCCCAATTCGGCAATTTTACGTGACAATACTGTGGTCGCGTCCAAGTGGGCAAAAGTAGTAGCCGGAGCCGGATCCGTCAAGTCATCCGCAGGTACGTAAACTGCCTGAACGGAAGTAATGGAACCTCTTTTGGTAGAAGTAATACGCTCTTGCATCGCACCCATTTCGGTAGCTAATGTTGGCTGATATCCTACTGCTGAAGGCATACGCCCAAGAAGCGCAGATACTTCAGAGCCTGCTTGTGTAAATCGGAAAATATTGTCCACAAAGAAAAGGACGTCTCTTCCTTGCCCCTCACCGCTTCCGTCACGGAAATACTCGGCAATCGTAAGACCGGAAAGCGCCACGCGTGCACGTGCTCCCGGAGGTTCGTTCATCTGACCAAACACAAAAGTAGCTTTAGATTCTTTCATCGCATTTTTATCTACTTTTGTCAAGTCCCAACCGCCGGCTTCCATCGATTTCATAAAATCATCTCCATACCGGATAATTCCCGATTCCAACATCTCACGAAGAAGGTCGTTTCCTTCACGCGTACGTTCGCCAACGCTAGCAAAAACTGAAAGTCCTCCGTGACCTTTGGCGATATTGTTAATCAATTCTTGAATAAGTACAGTTTTTCCAACTCCTGCTCCACCAAAAAGTCCAATTTTACCTCCTTTGGCATACGGCTCGATTAAGTCAATTACTTTAATCCCGGTAAATAAAACTTCGGTGGAAGTTGATAAATCTTCAAACTTTGGAGCTTCACGGTGAATCGGCAATCCGTTTTCACCACTTTTCGGCAAGTTTCCGATTCCGTCAATTGCATCTCCAATAACATTAAAAAGGCGTCCGTGTACTGCTTCTCCAATACGCATTTGGATTGGAGCTCCTGTTGCAACGGCCTCAACACCACGACTTAAACCATCGGTAGAGTCCATTGAAATAGTACGAACCATATTTTCTCCGATGTGCGATTGAACTTCTAAAACTAATGTGCTTCCACCAAAATGAACTTCCAGTGAATCATAAATATTCGGAAGCTCGGTTCCGCTGTCAAATACAACGTCCACTACCGGGCCAATTACTTGTGCAACTTTTCCTGAAACTTTTGCCATTCTATAACTGTTTATATTTTAGATAACTGTAAAGAAAAATATTGTTTTTTCTTCCAAATTCAGACCTCTCGGTTTGAACGGCGCAAAGATAGTTTTTCTCATCAATAAATCCAATGTATAATTTTAAAAGTTTCTAAAGTATTCTACAGGATGCAAAAAACATATTCAAATTGAGCTCTATTTTGTTTTTAATTGCTAGTCTTTGCTTTTGATTAATTTTGCACGCTTAATTGTAACCGATTTCTGTAGCACCCTTTATGAAAACCGATATTTCATTTAAAAGAATTCGGCAACTTGCTATTCCGGCCATTATATCAGGAATCGCAGAGCCTGTGTTGTCAGCCACCGATGCGGCAGTAGTAGGAAATATGAAAGAATACGGAATTGAAGCACTTGCCGCGGTGGGTATTGTGGGAGCTTTTCTTTCAGCGTTAATTTGGATTCTCGGTCAGACTCGAAGCGCCATTGCTACTATTATTTCTCAAAACCTCGGCGCAGGGAAAATAGATGAACTTAAAGATTTTCATGCGCAAGCAATTTTCGGAAATATCATCATTGGAATACTGATTCTTTTCGGAACCTATTTTTTTGTAGAAGACATTTTTAAAATGATGAATGCTGAAGGATTGGTTTTACAATTCAGCATCGATTATTACAACATTCGCGTGTGGGGATTTCCTTTGACTTTATTTACATTTTCGGTTTTCGGGGTCTTTAGAGGCTTGCAAAATACGTTTTGGCCAATGATCATTGCAATAATAGGTGCTGGTATAAATATCGGATTGGATTTTCTTTTAGTTTATGGATGGGAAGGATTCCTTACCCCAATGGACATCAAAGGAGCGGCATGGGCAAGCTTGATTTCTCAAATGGTTATGGCGGTGATGGCTTTTTATTACCTCATAAAAAAAACCGATATCAGTCTTGCTTTAAACTTCAATTTTCATCCGGAAATCAAGCGATTAATTTCAATGAGTCTGAATCTCTTTGTAAGAACCGTCGCTCTAAATGTTACGCTTATACTTGCAACTCGCGAAGCGGCAAATCTGGATAAAGAATTTGTTGCAGCACATACCATTGCTTTTAACATCTGGATTTTCTCTGCTTTTTTCCTCGACGGATTTGGTGCAGCGGCAAATCTGCTCTCCGGCAAATTACTGGGAGAACGAAATTTTTACGGATTGCTCAATGTGGCGAAGAGAATCAACAAATACAATCTGATTGTTTCAGGAATTCTAGTTTTCTTTGGGATTATTCTTTACAAACCGCTGGGACTGCTCTTTGTAAAAGACGAACAGGTGCTAACAGTTTTTTACAATATGTTCTATGTCGTTTTGCTTACGCTTCCTTTAAATGCGTTTGCATTTACGTATGATTCCATCTTTAAAGGTCTGGGTGAAATGGCTTATTTGCGAAATATCCTGCTCAGTGCAACCTTTTTATGTTTTATCCCATTGGTTTATACTTCCAAATACTTAAACGGCGGACTGGTTGGAATTTGGATTGCTTTATCCGTTTGGATAGCTTTCAGAGGAGTTGCCCTTTACATCAAATTCAGAAAAAAATATGTCCCGCTTGCTCCTTAAATATTATCTTGTTTTCAGCCACCCGGTAATACTCAACCTTTTGGAAGCTTGAACACGCTTTACTTCGTGTTCCAAAAATTGACTTTCAAAAATAACGACTCTTCCCGGTAAAGGCAATATGTCTATTTCTCCTACATTTGTATAAATCGTCAGTTCTCCGCCGTTTTCTTTTGGCCAATTTTCTTCATTCAGATAGCAGACCAACGAAAGCTTCCGTCTGTCATCATTTTGAAAAGTATCTAAATGTCTCTTATAAAAAGTACCAACAGGATAAACGGCGTAATGAAATTCTTTTTCAAGAATTCCCGTGAAACAAGTTGTGTTCAAATATTGAACAAATTCATTGATTTTTGTGAAAAAAGCCTGCTCTGCTTCGCCTTGTCGGTTTTCGTCAATCCAAAAAATAAAATCGCCACGGATGGTTTTATCGATTTCTTCTTGCGTTCTACTTCCGATAGCAGATTTTTTGAAACGATCGGAATCATATTTGGCTAAAAGGGAATGTCGGAGAAGGGAAACTTCTTTATCGGAGAAAAAGTGGTCAACGACACTGTATTGCTGATTAATTAAATCTTCAATTATCGATTCGAACAATGGATTTTCAACGAAGTCCAACTGCTCAAAAAGTTCATTCGGCATAAATTCAATTAAAGTGCGACAAAGATAAGAATCTTCCCCGCACTTTAGATAAGTAAACAAGTTTGGAATTTATCGTCTTTTAAATTCCATTAAAGCAATATCTGTATTTGCTTCATCAAATTTTATTCTCAAAGTTGTTTCGGTCAATGTTACAATTTCTGATTCCTGGATATATCCGTCCACATTTGTGGTGAGAGTATTTCCATTTAAACTCCAGGTGCCTTGATCGAAATCTTGCGAACAGTCGTCCCAATATTCATAGATTCTCATGGTATTATCACTGCGGAATTCTATTTTATCTTTTTCATTCGGACATTCGTGTTCCCAAGGAATTAAAACTTCATTTCCATTTGAAAATCCGCCTACTTTATGATATTCCCACATGCCGATAATATCTCCTGCGGGTGAACCATCGTCATCAGAACTGCATGAAACTATTGAAATTGAAATAAATAGAAGTAGAATTGATAAAATTCGGTTCATGATAAATTGTTTTATAAGTGTTTATTGGGCAAAAATCGTGGAGAGAACAGATTTTTACAATACCTAAAAAGTAGTATTTTACGAATTCTTTGGATGAATCTTTCTTTTAAGAAATCTTATCTTTGTCTCTATATATTGCATTATGAAAAAGATTCGAATCACAAAGAAATTTACTTTCGAAACAGGTCATGCGCTTTATGGTTATGACGGAAAATGTAAAAATGTACACGGGCATAGCTATAAACTTTTTGTTACGGTTATAGGAAGTCCTATAACCGATAAAAATCATGTGAAATTTGGAATGGTGATTGATTTTGGAGATTTAAAAAAAATTGTATCGGAAGAAATCATTTCGGTTTACGACCATGCGACTGTTTTAAATAAGAATACACCACACGCCGAACTTGCTGAAGTACTCAAAGAACAGGGACACAATATCATTTTAGTCGATTTTCAACCCACAAGCGAAATGTTGGTAATAAATTTTGCTGAAAAAATACAAAAACGCCTTCCTCAAAACATTCAATTGCATTCCTTAAAACTTCAGGAAACTGAATCCAGCTATGCGGAATGGTTTGCAGAAGACAATTAAATTAAAAAAAATGCCATACATTCCATTTATTATCTTTATTCAATGAAAATTCCCAAAAGCAAAAAAATTTACTTTTCCAGTGACAATCACTTAGGAGCGCCAACCCGAAGTGAAAGTTTGCCTCGCGAAAAAATTTTTGTAGAATGGTTAGACAGCATTAAACACGATGCCGAAGTTATTTTTCTGCTTGGAGACTTATTTGATTTTTGGTTTGAATATAAGACGGTTGTTCCAAAAGGATTTGTAAGAACGCTGGGCAAATTGGCAGAGCTGAGTGACAGCGGCATTCAGATTTATTTTTTTGTAGGAAATCACGATTTGTGGATGGATGATTATTTTGAAACCGAATTAAACATTCCGGTATATCATCACCCGAAAGAATTTGAGTTTAACAACAAACGTTTTTTCATCGGACACGGAGACGGTAAAGGTCCCGGAGATAAAGGATACAAACGAATGAAAAAAGTTTTTGCCAATCCTTTTTCCAAATGGTTATACCGTTGGCTGCATCCGGATATTGGAGTGCGTTTGGCGCAATATCTTTCGGTAAAAAACAAATTGATTTCCGGGAAGGAAGACACCAAATTTCTGGGAGAAGAAGACGAATGGCTCGCACAATATGCCAAACGAAAATTGGAACACAAACATTACGATTATTTTGTATTCGGGCATAGGCATCTTCCCATGGAAATAAAAATCGCTGATAAATCGACTTATTTCAACTTAGGAGATTGGATTACTCATTTTACGTACGGCGTATTTGACGGTGAAAAGTTTGAACTGAAAAAATTCAGTTAATCCGATAAAATTTTCTTTACGGTTATTGATATTGCGTTTTTAGATGCTTTAACATTATCGCTGTCATTTCATCCAAAGAGACTTCACTTTTCCAACCCCAATCTTTTTGAGCTTGAGCATCATCAATACTGTCCGGCCAACTGTCGGCAATCGCTTGACGGAAATCGGGTTCATAAGAAATCGAAAAATCCGGAATGTGTTTTTTAATACTTTCTGTTATTTCCTCCGCATCAAATGAAAGTGCCGAGAGATTGTAGGAGCTTCGAATGGTAATATTTTCGCTGGGCGCCTCCATCAACATAAATGTTGCACGAATGGCATCGTCCATGTACATCATCGGCAGTTTTGTATTTCCATTCAAAAAGCACGAATACGCGCCCTCTTGAAGTGCTTTGTGATATATTTCAACGGCATAATCTGTCGTTCCGCCTCCCGGTTGGGTTTTATAGCTGATAAGTCCGGGATAGCGAATACTCCGAACATCAACGCCGTATTGTTGATGATAATATTCGCACCATCGTTCGCCGGTGAGCTTGCTGATTCCGTAAACGGTAGAAGGCTCGGTTATCGTATGTTGCGGTGTTTTTGTTCGAGGCGTTGTCACACCAAAAACTGCAATACTTGAAGGCCAAAAGACTTTTTCAATTTTTTTATCTTTAGCCAAATTAAGCACATGAAATAAAGAAGACATGTTTAAGTCCCATGCTTTCATGGGGTGTTTTTCAGCAGTGGCAGAAAGCATGGCAGCCATCAGATAAACATCCGTAATAGTATATTTAAGTACAAGCGCTTCTATTTTATTGAAATCGGTAGCGTCCAAAAATTCAAAAGGACCGCCATTCATCAGTTCATCATTCCCTTCTTTTATATCGCAAGCTATTACATTCTCTGCACCGTATTCATCTCTTAGAAAAGAAGTTAGCTCTGTCCCTATCTGGCCACTTGCACCAATAATTAAGATTCTTTTTTCCATTCAAAAATTTTAGTGCGAATATCGGATAAAATGAGCATATATGACAGGATATAAGATGAATTTTGTATAAATGAAAAAGAAGTTAAAATGCTGTAAAGAATACTTTTTATTGCAAGAAATCTGAGTATATTTGTTTCTTTTTGACAAGCTTATGCGTAATACCCTTGTTCTTTTTTTATTGTTGAATTTTCTAAATGCGTGTAAAGAAGATGTCCGGGAAATAAACCTTGTGAGAGAATCTCCACGAGCAGAATTTATGACTACGGACGCAACGGATTCTTATGCACTAACCCCCCAAGCGCAAGAACTGGTTCGCACATGGCAAGAATTGGAAGATTTAATGAGCGAATCTCGTAATATTAAAGGAAGTACACTTGGGGAACTTCGCAATAAATCGGAAATTATGAGTCGCTATTCAGATTCGTTAACACAAAGAATCCCCTCCGAATTTGACACACAAATAATTAAAAGTAGATTGATGGTCGTAAAAACGCGTTCAAAATTGCTTTATCAAGAACTTCATGTTGAACAAATTGATTCTCTGGCAGTTTCTATTGCCATTAACGAACTAAAGGTGGCATTAAACAATCTTATTCTACAACTCAATGAAAAATTAGAGAAAGACAGGATTGATGCATTGTATCATCAAAATGAAAAAGAAGAATTAAACTCGCGACAATTACCCGATACCACATCATAAACATAAAATTATAAATCAATAACGAATAGAACCTATTCAAAATCTTTTTACTTAATATTAAAAATTACAATTAAATGAAACGCACCATTTTTAAATCTGTTTTTACAATCACTGCATTCTCAATCGGGATGGTGGCATGTAAAACCAATGAATCCAACAAGATAGAGGAAGGTCATGGAATCCTATTGGAAAATATGGATACTTCGGTAAGTCCGAAAGATGATTTTTACAATTACGTCAATGGAAACTGGATGAAAAACACAGAAATTCCAGCCGATGAAACACGTTGGGGCGGATTTAATATTCTTCGCAAAGAAACCACTCAAAATGTTCTTAGAATTATCGCTGATGTTCGCGAAAATCAAAAATACGGTCCGGAAACCGACCAAGCAAAAGCGATTATAGTTTATGACAAAGCAATCGATTCTATTGCGCGTAAAGAAACAGGAATCGCACCGCTTTTGAACGTTTTAGAAAAAATAGATTCCATCAACACAATGGAGGATTTTCAAAAGGTCATAAGTGAAAATGCCGCTGCTGTGTCTCAGCCGTTTTTCTCGCTTGCTGCTTTTTCAAATCCCAACAACAGTGCTATGAACATCACTTACATCACACCGGGAAGTCTGGGACTTCCGGAGCGCGATTTTTATACGGATAAGGATGAAGATGCAGAAGACATCCGCCGAAAATATGTTGACCATATTACAAGAATGCTTCAGTTTCTCGGGGATTCGGAAAGCGAAGCCAGAAAACAAGCAGAAGAAATTTTAGCGTTTGAAACCAAACTTGCCGAGCCTCAATTAGATAAAGTGGCTCGCAGAGATTTTAGAAATTTCAACAATCCAATGAGCATGAATGATGTTCAAGCGTTAGTTCCTCAAATTAAGTGGGAGCAATTTTTTAGAAATATTGGAGTGGAGGAGCAAATAGACACCTTAATCGTAATGCAGCCTAAATATATGGAAACTGTCAGTCAAATACTCAGTACTCCTGATCTTGATACTTGGAAAACTGTGATGCGCTGGAGCACTTTCAATCACGCTGCCGGAATTCTCACTCCAGAAATTGAAAAAGCAAATTGGGATTTTTATGAAAAGACATTAAACGGCGCTCAAAAACAAAAACCTGCGGACGAACGTGCTCTTGAAGTGGTGAATGCAACAGTAGGCGAAGCTTTGGGGCAAGTCTATGTAGATGAAATGTTTCCTCCGGAAGCAAAAGAAAAAGCGGAAATTATGATTGACAATATCATTGATGCGTTTCAGGAACGAATTAAAAATCTGGATTGGATGAGCCAAACCACCAAGGAAAAAGCCATAGAAAAATTAGAAAAATTCACGGTAAAAATCGGATATCCTGACAAATGGAAAGATTATTCAACGATGGAAGTATCAGAAGACAAAACTTATTTTGACAATATGATTGCCGTTCGCAAATGGAATCTTCAATACAATTTGAGCAAAATCAACAAGCCTGTTGACAGAACAGAGTGGGGGATGAATCCGCATACGGTCAATGCTTATTTTAACCCGCTAAACAATGAGATTGTTTTTCCTGCCGCAATTTTACAACCTCCTTTCTATGACTATAAAGCTGATGAAGCTGTAAACTATGGCGGCATTGGAGCGGTTATCGGTCATGAAATTTCTCACGCATTTGATGATAGCGGTTCACGATTTGACGGAGACGGAAATCTTGTAAATTGGTGGACCGAAGAAGATTTAGCCAATTTCACCGAACGAGGAAACGCTTTGGCAGAACAATACAGCAATATTGAAGTTTTGGAAGGGGTTTATATCAACGGTAAATTTACCTTAGGTGAAAACATCGGAGACTTAGGAGGTGTATTAGGCGCTTATGACGGTTTGCAACGCTTTTATAAAGAAAACGGAAAACCCGGCAATATTGACGGATTTACTCCGGAACAACGCTTTTTTATGAGTTGGGCAACCATTTGGCGTACCAAAATCAGGGAAGAAGCCCTTATCAATCAAATTAAAACTGATCCGCATTCTCCCGGAAAAGTGCGCGCAGTACAACCCTTGCTAAATATTGATGCATTTTTTGAAGCTTTTGATATTCAAGAAGGAGATGGAATGTATGTAAAACCTGAAGATCGTGTAAGAATTTGGTAGGACATTCACCATTTTAATCAGATTCTAAACTGTCTTTAATAAGTCATTTATAAAATCAAGTGTCAGAAATACATTGACACTTGATTTTTTTGTTTTGTTTATGATATATTTACAATTTTTAATTCCTGAAGTTAAATAAATGAGAACTTTTCTGATTTCCTTACTCTTTGGTCTTTTCATTTGCAGTTTTACAAGTTCGTCGGCAACAGCTCAAACTCCAAATCCTTATCTTTATGTACAATTATATACAGAAGCAAATCATACAGCAGGCAATTTGCCTCATGATGGTGTAGGGATTTTTTTTAATGACAATTACAACAATGGGTTTGACAATGGCGATGCGCTTAAACCTATGAATTTTAATGAAAATTTAGGACGAAATATTCAAGGAACCATTGTAAGTATCGAACAGCGAAAATTGCCTGTTCCCGGAGAAATTTTAGAACTATACACCAACGGATATACACGCATTCATTATGTATTTGAATTTCATGTAAGCAACATAAACTCAGTAAATATATACTTAGACGATGCCTATACCGGCACCACTACCTTAGTGAATCATTTAAACACTTATAATTTTTCTGTAGCAACAACCAGCAACTCACCCAGTCGTGCTACCGATAGATTTTCAATTCGGTTTGAGCCCTTGCCCATCACCTATAGCTATGAAAACGCACAATGGAGTCCACAAGATCCTAATGGGATAATCACTTCTCAAGATAACATTGTCATTAAAAACGGTGTTGCAGATTTATCATCTGAAACTTATGTAAATAATATTGAAGTTTGGGGAGGAGCTACATTGAACATATGGAATACACTTCACTTATCAGGAAATATGACCTTATCCGGTGATCTGATTTTTAAAAGCACAGCAACCACTGACGGAGCCTTGGCTGCAGTTTCGGCAACCTCAGTTATTACCGGTGAAGTAATTGTAGAACGCTATATGCAAAACAGACGTTCCTATCGAATGGTGTCCAGTTCTGTTACTACCTCAACATCAATTCATGACAATTGGCAGGAAGGAGCGCAATCAAATACAGACAATCCTTCACCAAATTACGGCACGCACATTACCGGAACAAAAAACGATCAAGAAAATGGTTTTGATGCGACTCAATCCGGAAATGCATCTATGTTTAAAGTCGACTCTAACAATCAGCAATTTGTTCCGATAGCTAACACCAACATCAACACATTAAATGCCGGAGATGCATACCTGATGTTTATTCGTGGTGATCGAAGTATTGATCTTACAGACAATAATTCTCACAGTGCTACCACACTTAGAGCAAAAGGAATTTTGGCTACAGGGAATATCACACAAAATTATAGTACTCAAAATAGTGGAGATTTCATAATGTTTGGAAATCCGTATCAATCCGCTGTCGATATGAATATCGTTTTCGCTTCATCAAATCTTAATCCCGACTATTATTATGTTTACGATGCATCCATGGGAACCCACGGGGCTTATGTAGCCATATCACTTCCCGATGGTTTGAACATTATGGAATCTTCTGTAAATCAATTTTTGCAATCTGGAGCAGCGGCACAAGTTTCATTAATGCAAACCGGAACGACAAATTTAGAATTCACCGAAATGAGTAAAGCTCCCGGAAATCACAATACTTCGAATTTTACGGGCAACCAATTAAAGGCATCAGATATGATGACGATAAAATTGTTTACGCAACAAAACTTTCAAAACAATGGTACGGTACACGATGGCATTGGTTTTATATTTAATAATGAATATTCTAATGCCGTGACTTCGGAAGATGCTATCAAGCCATTTAACTTTTATGAGAATTTAGCCATTAATAAAGCAGGTTCGTATTTAAGCATTGAAAAACGTCAATTTCCTACAAATGGCGAAATCTTCGAATTATACATTTCAGGTTATACTACCGATAAGTATGTATTAAATGTGGAGTTGCAGGGACTGAATCCATTTGATTTTTATTTATATGATTCTTATTTACAAACCTCCACTCCTATTACCAACAATTCTTTAGCTTACTTTTTTGAAATTGATTTTTCTGACGCGCTGAGCACTGATTCCAACAGATTTTCAATTCATACCGAAAATTTTCTTGGGTTAAATTCACATCAATTAAATGATATTCAAATTTATCCCAATCCTTGGATTGGAAATTCATTGACAATTAAACTTCCTAATCCATCTGGTTCAGCAATTTCTGTTACCATAAGAAATCTCTTGGGTCAGTCTATTTTTTCAGAGACTTATTCATCGGAAACTATTCACATTTCTTCAAATGAATTATTCAAGACAGGAATTTATTTTGTTACGCTTCAGTCAGAAAATTTGCTTCAGACCTTTAAAATCATTAAAGAATAATAGCTTTTAAAAGCTATAATATTCTGTTTTTTATTAACTTATTTTAAGGATTTAGGTATTATAGATTTGAAAAGGGAATAGTATCTTTGCGCTCTATGTTGCGGTGGATAATTTTCTTTATAATCATTTTTTTGATTGACATTTATGCTTTTCAAGCATTCCGAGTATTATTTAAAGGTTATTGGTTGTCAATCCTTTACTTTGGATTAACACTTATTATTTTGATTGGGTTGTCTTTGGAGCTTTCCATATTTAACAATGTGAGGCCTTCTCAACCTTTTAGAGCCTATATTTTAGGCGCATTTATTGTCATTCTCGTTCCAAAATTATTTGTAATTCCATTTTTATTGGTTGAAGATATTTACCGATTGATTAATGGAATATTTATCAACTCGAATGATCCCGAAACAGGATTTTTGCCGTCCCGCCGAAAATTCATCAGCACCATTGCTTTAAGTGTCGCAGCCATTCCGTTTACATCGCTTCTTTTTGGAATATTCAAAGGGCGATATAATTATCAAATGCATCGACACACCTTGGAATTTGAAGACTTGCCTGAAGCTTTTGACGGATATACCATAACACAATTAAGCGATTTGCATTGCGGAAGCTTTGATAATTATGACAAAGTCAAATATGGCATCGACCTAACAAATGCACAAAACAGTGACCTCATTGTATTAACCGGAGATGTCGTTAATAATATTTCAAAAGAATTATATCCGTGGAAAAAGTTATTTTCCGAATTAAAAGCTAAAGACGGCGTATATAGCATCTTAGGCAATCACGATTACGGTGATTATTTTAAATGGAAAAACAGTTCGGATAAAATTGAAAACTTTGAACTTCTAAAAAGGTTAAAGAAGGAAATGGGTTGGAAGCTCTTATTAAACGAGCACGTACGAATCAAAAGAGGTAACGAACAAATTGCAGTAGTCGGTGTCGAAAATTGGGGACTGGGGTTTATTAAAAAAGGAGATTTAAACAAAGCATCGGAAGGATTGTCTGATAAAGATTTCAAAGTATTGTTGAGTCACGATCCTACACATTGGCAAGAGGAAGTAAAAGATAATTCCCGAAATTTTCTTCTGACCCTCAGTGGTCATACCCATGGAATGCAATTTGGAATTGAAATTCCGGGTTTTTTAAAATGGAGTCCTGCAAAATGGCGTTATAAATATTGGGCTGGTATGTACGAACATTCTCAAACAAAACGCTACCTCAATGTTAACAGAGGTTTCGGGTACATTGCATATCCTGGTAGGGTAGGAATTTGGCCGGAAATTACTGTAATTGAACTCCGAAAGAAAAGAAAAGCAGATTCTTAATTTATAAAGTTGAAATATTATATTTGTAAATCTAATTCACTTAAACTACAAATATGTCAAAATTTGGAGAGTTAATCGAGTCTACGATTCCTGTACTGTTGCATTTTTGCGATGATGACAACCCCCTTTGTCAAGAAATGAATGTGGTTCTACGAACGGTAGCGAGTGATTTGGAAGATAATGCTCGTATTGTAAAAATCGATATCGACAAAAACAAAGAACTTTCCGACGCCCTTCGAATTAAAGAAGTTCCTACGCTGATGATATATTTAAACGGTGAAATGAAATGGAGACAATCCGGATCTCAAACTTCTAACGATTTAATTTCCATTCTTCAAGAATATTGCTAACCTACAAAGAAGAACAACCCAATTTCATAATATAAAACAAGAAAGCCGATTTTAAAATCGGCTTTTCTCTTGAATTTAATATGGTTAGTTTTCGAATTTATTTCTTTATAAATCTGAAAGTTTGATTACCAATTGCAGATTCTACTGTCATCAGGTAAATACCTTTGGGTAAATTCTCTTGGAAGTCTACTTTTAAGGAATTTCCGGAAACAGTATAGGACTTCGATTGTATTTGTCTACCAACCATATCTGAGATTCGAATATTCAATTCATGAGCGGATAATTGCGGCGTACTTAAATAGATATAATCATCTGAAACCGGATTTGGATAAATAGTCAAATTTTCCAAAGAAGTTACCTCGTTATTATTCAACAGTGACTTCTCCACTTCAATAGAGAATCTATCTGATACTTTACTGGATTCATCTTGTGTTACTTGAAATGCATAAGTATTTTCTCCCGCAGCAAGTAATGTTTTATTTCCGGTATAAGAATCTACCAAGTAAAGAGTACTTTTTTGCAAACCATCTACAATAACTTTAAAAACATAATCTGTACCGGAATAATCTGCAGTATATAAATGAAGAATTTCACCTGTTTGCGGCAAATTGCGATGTTCTATACTTAAATAATTACCATCATGATTTCGGGCTAAATTATCACCAAAATTCATTAGTTTTTTTGCATCATATAGGTCAATTGCATTGTCGTGATCCTCACTAAAAAGAATTCCCACTCCATCTTGAACTGAACCCCCATTCGCGAACTTATCAGCAGTATACAATTGAACTGTAATCATATTCTCATCACTCAAGCTCTTACTTCCTACACTACCAGAAGTTAAATTTCCTGCTGCTTTGTGATATTCTGAGAAAGCAACTCCGGAAATTCCATCATTTACTACTTGAACTTGTGCTCCCTGACCCGGTTGGAGATATCTCCCGGCACTAGACCCTAATAGATTTGTTCCCGAAGGAAGAAAAACTGTTACATAACCACCGTGTGTATTAATTGTTGGATCAAATACATAATAAAACGAAGGATTTAAGTTCTCTGCTTCAGCCAAAAGAGTAGCCATATCCACACAACTTTGGTATGGATTTCCAATCATTACAAATTGTCCTGCCGTTGTAGAATAAAACATTTGTAGTACAGTACCTCTTTTAAGCGCGACTTTTGCACGTAACGTCGTGGCGCTGGAAGAAGTATTATCGGTTAAATCCACAGAACGATCTCCACGAATATACATCAAATAGGCTCTCCCGGCCTGTAGCGTTTTTACATCTGTGTTAGCAATGGGCTCAAATTGTTGTGAAGCAACATTTACCGTAAACATCGAAGCCGCTCCCGACTGAGTCGCATCAAACCCATCGGTTTGGTCAATTGTAGTTCCGGTAATATGTGTTCCATAATTCGGAAATGGATTATGGGTATTACTGGTTGCACCTTCTTGCCAGTTATCGTGAATTGAAGTAGTTGTGGTAACAGTAGGGGAAACCATTCTGTATGCTCTCTTATTTTGGAAATACTGTTCCACAGTAGCTTCCCCGGTAATGCTTGTTAAGGGTTCAACATGACCCAATTCACCCGTATATCCGGGACCGCTTCTAAAGATTAGATTTCCTTTAATATCAAGCGCTCCATATAAATTAAGGATACCTTTAATGTTTAAAGTAGCTCCGGCATTTATATTTAGATTGTAAACGTTGACTATGCTTTCCAAGGTCACTTCTCCGTTTACTATAGTAATATTATCAACGATTGTGCTCACCCCATCTGGATTGGATGGTAACCAACTGCCATCATGATAAACATAATCTACGGTTAATGCGACAGTCGTTGCAAGTTCATTTGCTTTTCCTTCTTCAACAGATGCCCATGAAAAATTCACGAACAACAGTGTTAATCCCACTAGAAAAGTCTTTTTCAAAAAAAATAATCTCCCACTCATAATATTAAAAATTAATAGTT
>JAAYLC010000209.1 GCA_012522045.1 Bacteroidota bacterium | reverse complement strand
TACTAATGTTGTAGCACATTTAAAAATGAAAAATACTGTATTAATATTATTTTTTCTGATTTCAAATATTTTGTCAGCGCAAACAGAAAAATTAAATAGGTTTTATGATTTCGGAATTGAATTAGATTTTTATCATTTATTATTTGATGATGACTATAAAATCATTTTGCCCAACAGTTTTGATTACGATAATTTGAAAAAAAATACCCTTTACAAGGTGAAATTTTCATATGATGAAAATAAAAACAGAATTCCACAAGATACATTAATGGTGAATTTAAGAAAATCTGAAATGGACAAAATTTTTACTCTGACAAAAAATCAATTTGACATTAAATATGACGAAAATAAATCTGAACATAAAATACCACCAGCGCCATATCCTTATGATGGCTTGATAGTGAATTTGACATTTGAATTAGGGTTTTGGGGTGACAGATATATAAAAAAAATTGGTGTTCCATTTACCAACAAAAAATTTAATGAACTGAATAACTATATCGAATTGCTAATAAAAAAATATAAAACGGAATAAAAACGTGCTACAACAGCGTATATAGTTTATGGCGGAAATTGTACTGAAATGGAAATTGTAGTATTTTTAGAAAATTAAAAATTTATCCGAAAGGCGAGCGGTTTTTATCCCGCCACAAACCATATGCGCAGAACGTTATGGGCAAGGTAAAAAAACGACACAGCAGAATGAAACAGACAAGAGAACCTCCTATTTTTGATTCGTCTTAAAATTTTGACTGACTGATAGAAATTATTAAATAAAAAGTGGAGACCAGTAACCACTTAAATAAATGGGGCGAAATTGAAAAGCCTTACGAGTAAGAATTTTAAATTTAAAGTAAAATGAGAAAAACAGTATTTAATTTAATCTTAGTATTTGGTATTTCACTATCAATGACTTCTTGCTACACTTATACAATGACTGTTGGCAAGGGTTCACAGACAGGTGTTGAGTACAAGAAAATGAATCATTATTTAATATATGGTTTAGCTCCTATCAGTACCTCAGATGCAAAAGAAATGGCAGGCGGTGCTGAAGATTATGAAGTGACCATTAAACATACATTTGTTGACGGACTACTTAATGCAATAACATTCGGTATATACACACCAACTACTACTATTGTCAGAAAATAATTATCCAATTGGTATGGCTGTAAATATCAGTCATACCAATTTATTTGACTAATATGAAGAAAGCACTCTTATACATAGGTATAGTTCTTTGTTTAATAGGAATATTTCCATTTATACAATATTTATTTGACTATAAACAACTGTCTGATTATGGAAAAGGATTTATTTGGGGCAAAGGGTTAATAGGTTTTATTGGAATTTCTTTAATTGTATTGAGCAGAAGAAAAAAGAACCCAGCCCATAACAGCGTGTATAAGAAATAGCGGGTTCAGTGCTTAATCAAAGGTCAGTGCTTTTAATAAAAGTCAGTGCCAAACTGAAAGTGAAGTGCTATTAATCCCGCTACTGCGCTTATACCAAAACGTTGCCAGTAATTTAACCGACCAAATGGAAGTCACCAAAAAAGATGTTGAAAAACTAATTGAATTGAGAAAAGAAAACACTTTTCTTAATCATTTATGGAATGTCTTTTCACGTGATATGCGAGCAAAAGGAGAAGTAAAACGGAATGAAATAAAAGTGTGGAGCCAAAATATGTGGAATATGACTTTCTATCCGATTTTCACATTTGAATTTAACGCTAACAATCATCTTGTAAAAATAACTGACAAAATAAATCCGATTGGAAAAACAATAGTAGGGCTGTTTTCAGTCGTAATTCTCTACTTTATATTTTCCAATTTATCTACCGATTTCGACTTTTTAGAAAATTGGTTACCGATTCTAATAGTTTCGGTTTTCTTGCTAATTTTTGTTTCAGTTTTCAGAAAACTTTATCTATCCGAGAAACAAAACCAACTTGACGAAATATTTGAGATTTTGGACATAGAAGTTGAGGAAAAGAAACCAGAAAAAGAATGGTCACTTAAAAATATATTAATCAGATTATTTACATATCCGTTTTGTCTGTTTTTAATCGGACTTAACATTTTTCTAATAATTCCGAATGGACAATACATTTTAGCATTGGGAACTTTTGGATTTGTTGGATTTTATCTATTTGCGGATTTGAAAATGATATTTAAAAAATAAAAAACTACTGGCAACACCGTATAAAATTAATTGCTAGTGCAAGCCTACTTACGAAAATCCTAGCGGATTTTCTATTCGGTTTGTATTTGCTAATTTAGTTGCTTAAACAACGCAACTAATCTTATACAAACACGTTGTGCAACAGTTAAAAACGAAAAAAAATTGAATATATGAGTATAGAACAACTTGAATCGCTTTTTGAAAAGGGCGTTGCAATTAAAAATAAAGCTTCTTCTCAACTTCTACCTAAAGTTATGAATAATACTGTTCTTGTAGGATCGTCTTTGGTAGTTCTCCTTGCGACACTATCCGACCCAGAATCTCACAACATTTTACTTTATCGGACTTTACTTTGTACTCTGCTATTATCCATTGTTCTTGGTGTGCTTTGTACTTCCATAGTAACAATTGACCTTTACAAACTTGGCAACAAGGTTTCGGACGAGGTAATAAAATCAATCCGCGAGGGTGTTCTACCGAAATACTACTTAAGAACCGGCAAAACATTCTACTTTTTGATTGTATCAACTTTCGGAGGTTGCTTACTAGCTTTTTTAGCGTCTGTAATATTATTGGTTTTTTATGCTTGGTAATCATCTTAAAAGTTTTTATGAAACAAATTTTAGTCTATTTTTTAATCGTTTTCTTTTCAGTCATAACCGGATGGATAACATTTATTCCTTTGATTTTTGTTTCTATTTTCACCCTGTTTGGCGTGAGTAAAAAGTTTGTTGGTTACATTTCAATTTTATTGGGAGGTGCGCTAACTCTTTATTTATTCTCACTTCTTTTCAAAGCTTTAGATGTCGAATTTGGTGTTTTAGCAATTATAATTGCAATTATATCATCAATTTTAATGTTGTTCTACCGTATTAGTATTGGACGTCAAAAACAACACGAAACAAATGTTATTACTTTAGAGATAATTGGGATAATTATAGCAGGTTTTATCTTACTATACTGACCTAACTATGCTCTGAAAAGAAACCGATTGCACAACAAAGATCTGAGTTAAAAACCAAGTCTTTTTAGTTTAATTTCGAAACAAAATTTTCTTCATAAGGCAACCCACTTTTTGCAATCGCAAATGCCTGTTTAAGCAATTTGTTAGCTACTGCAATT
>JAAYLC010000047.1 GCA_012522045.1 Bacteroidota bacterium | reverse complement strand
CCTGTTAGCAACAGTAATTAATTGTCTGTCAGTACGAAAGGTAAATGGTCTTTTTGTTTTTCGTATTCATTTTTCAACATCTTTTTCAGGTTTTCATTATTTCTCATTAGTAGAAACATCGCTCCCTGAGCTCGTAATAATTTTTCGTCTTTGTCTATTCCGAGATTTACTTTATACAGTTCTTTTATTGCCTTTACAAATTCATCATACATACTATACTCTTCACTTTGGTAATGTTTAAGAATTGATGAAAATGAAAAAGCTTCAATAAATGGTTTCCTTTCACTTTCTGTCTTCTTAATGTCGTTTAAGCCAACACAAACTTTACCAACATAATGTCCTTCGTCAGTAAGTCTCATTATTGAAAAGTATTTCACAGCCACATTTAGCAATTTATCCATAGAAATTCTGTCTTTGGGTGTCGTCTTGTCAATTGTCTTATTAACTAAATCCGTCATAACAGAATTAAATAAACTGTCCTTTTTAAGGTCATTGAAATACCTGTTTCTAATTGCTATACTGTCGGGTAAATCTAAGAGGTTTTGGTAGTTTGCATTTGATGAAAAGTTTGTCAGTAAGTAATCGATGAACATAGGGTTATTATTCACTAAATCTGAAAAACAACTTTTCTTCTGCGTTTCAATAACTCTCTTTGTCAAATAAGCTTTTTCATTGTAAATGGATTTCTGAACCGAAATGAAGTCTTCATAATGAGTCTTGATGTCGCACTGTTTTTGTCCATACCCTTGAATTGTTATAAGGGTCAAAATGATGGTTGTTAAGATTAATTTTTTCATTGTTTTGTCGTGTTATTATTGTTGCTAACGTTTTGCAGATTTGCGATGGGCGGGATTTTTACCACTGAACTTTATGCGGAGCACAAAACTTTCGGCTACCTCTAAACATTCTGCGGAGAACGAAATCCCGCCTATTGCAAATGTGCTGTTAGCGGTTGTTTTTTTATTTCGTGTCATACTTTTCAAATGTTTCTTCAAAGTTCAGTTTTGCGTTTTTGTCGTCTGATACTCCCAATCCTGTCGCTGAACCTTCAAAAATTGTCAAATTGAGTTTCTCACAGTTGAATCTTATGAAATTAAAAACGTCTTTTTGTCCTTTGATTTTTGTTCCATTGATTTCGAATTCATCTTTGTCAATACCATATTCAATAAACTCAATTTTTTGTCCTAAAAGTCGTCCAACTGTATCGTCTTCGTTAGTTTCATAAACACGCCACAAGTCTGGTTCGTCAGGTAGGTTATTTTCTTTTAGCTTTTTGTCAAGTTCTGAATTGTCATAGAGGTTAATTCGTATGTGGTCACCGTCAAAATCGCCTTCAATTTCTAAAAATCTGTCAAAGTCTGAGAATATAATAAAGAATAACCAAGGCAAATAAATGTCTTCGTTTCTGTCTTTATTGAAATCAACTTGAAATATTTTGTCAACTGTCTTTCCATTCAGTTGTGTCAGCCAATTCCCCAAGTTTTTATTTAGTTGAAAGTTCATTCTCTGTCGTCTTT
>JAAYLC010000163.1 GCA_012522045.1 Bacteroidota bacterium | reverse complement strand
GTTCCTCCTACAGAATTCTCAGTAGATCGTGCGATGACTCCTTTGTTGGAGATCACTAAAAAGCCACATTATACAGGCTCTAAAGGCAATGAGAAAGTGCGCGCTATTCTTATTTCCGAACTTCATAAATTGGGATTAGAACCTCACATTCAAGAGGGATTTGTTGCTAATGAGAAAGCAAAAACACTGACAAAACCGATAAATATTGTAGCCAAATATCCGGGCACTTCGCCGGGAAATGCGGTCTTGTTATTGTCACATTATGACAGTGCGCTTATTCCTTCTTTTGGAGCTGCCGATGCTGCCAGCGGGGTGGTGACAATATTAGAATCGATGCGTGCTTTTTTGGCTTCGGGAATGCGTCCTGAAAATGACATTATCATTCTATTTACCGATGCTGAAGAACTTGGTTTGGACGGTGCACGACTATTTGTTAACGAACATCCTTGGGCAAAAGATGTAGGAGTCGTTTTTAATTTTGAAGCACGTGGCTCCGCAGGACCCAGCAATATGATTTTGGAAACAACCAAAGGAAATGCGCGATTGGTTAAAGAGTTTGTCGCTGCAAATCCGAATTATCCCGTTGCTTCCTCTTTGATGTACTCTGTCTATAAATTGCTTCCCAACGATACAGATTCTACAATTTTTCGAGAAGAAGGCGGAATCAGCGGTTTTTTCTTTGCTTTTATAGACAATCATTTCCATTATCATACTGAGTTGGATACTTATTACAATCTCGACAGGAATTCCTTGGCGCATCAAGGTAGTTATTTAGTCCCGTTGCTGTCTCATTTTTCTCAGATAGATTTAACCGATTTGGAATCAGAAAACGATTTGGTGTATTTTAATTTTCCGATTCTAAAAATGATTTATTATCCGTTTACTTGGATTTTTCCGCTGTTAAGCGTAGCCTTAATTCTATTTGTCGGATTGGTAGCTTATGGAATCTTCACTAAAAAATTATTGTTTAAAAGTATTGGGAAAGGTTTGGTTCTATTTTTAGGAACCTTGATTTTAAATGCACTGCTTGGCTATTTCGGATGGAAATTGATTGTAACACTATATCCTCAATATCAAGAGATTCAACAAGGATTTCCTTACAACGGCCACTGGTACATTGCCTTTTTTGTTGCACTCAGTTTATTTGTGATGCTTTTTATATATAGAAAAAAAATCAAATCAACTGAACTTGCTTCGTATTTGATTGCGCCCCTAACAATTTGGCTATTACTGAATGTCTTTATTGCATTTTATTTGCCGGGAGCAGGTTATTTTATTATTCCGGTTTTCATCAGCCTTTTCATTTTAGTTATCTTATTGAAAAAACCGGTTCCTTCGTGGATTTTAAGCATACTTACGGTGCCGATACTGTTAATTTTTTCGCCATTGATACAATATTTTCCCGTAGGTCTGGGACTTAAAATGGTGATGATTAGCATGATTATGGTTGTATTGTTGGTTGGTTTATTAATTCCCATATGGAATCAATTTCAGTGGAAAAGACTGTTTTATTATGGAGCTTTAGGCTTATCGATTTTCTTTGTTATAAAAGCACATTCACAAAGCGATTTTTCTGAAACAAGAAAAAAGCCCAACAGTTTGGTGTATTTTGAAGATAATGAAAGTGATAAGGCTTATTGGACCACGTATGATAAGAATTTGGACGCTTGGACTTCAAAGTTTATAGAAGAATCCGAGGAGAAATTTCCATATCAATCGCCTTATAGTAAATATGGAGTGAATTATCAGGCTTATAAAGAAACAGATTCCAGGCAGTTGGAATCGGCAACCATAGAAATATTATTCGATTCAATTATAGGGAATGATAGGACTATGGAAATCCGGATAATTCCCAACCGACGAATAAATTTAATGGAATTGCAAAGTGTTCAAATGTCGGAATTTCACACGGTGAAGATAAATGGAAAAACTATTGATTTATCGGCAGAGAATAAAGAATACAGAGGAACGGCAAATGAATCTTTTCTGAGGTATATATTGCCGTATGCGCAAGATCCTTTGGAAATTGAATTGATATTTGATAAAGATTATAAATTCCCCATCACTGTGTTGGAATACAGTTTTGATTTGATGGAACATCCGCTATTCTCTTTAGAGCCACGAGAAGCTTTTATGATGCCAAAACCATTTGTTGTGACGGATGCAGTTATAACAAGACAGATTTTTAAAATCGAATAAATTAAAAAAAGCCTGTTCCAAAATTATAAGAAACAGGCTTTTAGTATAAAAAAGAATTACTTTTTATTGTTTGATAATTTTAAAGGTCTTATCAGCACCATTTTCAAAAGTTACTTTAAAGATATAAGCTCCTGAGGTTAAAGTTGAAATATCAACCTGTCCGTTTGAGAAGTTGTTGTTCAATACAGTTTGTCCAAGAAGGTTGTAAGCCACAACGTTTGAAATAGGCTGATTCGCTTGAATGTTTACGATGTTGTTCGCAGGATTCGGAAAGTAAGAAAAACCGGTAACTAAGTTATCTTCGATTCCAACAGTTGCATCGTGATCGGTCCAGATAATGTCATCAAGTGTAACTTGTCCGACATTTCCGGGATTTACGAATTTCAGGACAAAATCTCCGGCAACTTCAACGGTGATAGATCCGGAAGATTTAATAACTTCCAATTCGTCATTGGTAGTGGCGGTATAGATTAAATCATCATTTACATAAACTTCCATATGAACGTCGTTGGAAAAAGCTTGCATATATGAAAATTCAAGCGTTCCAATTCCTCCGGGAATTAAAGCAGACTCAAGAAACTGAGGTTCCGCTCGGTTTCTTCCTAAAGTAATTGCCTTTCCATTTAATTCAATATCTCCGCGGCACTGTCCATAGGTCCATTCAACACCATTTTGACCAATAAAAGATCCATTTCCATAACTGTTACCGGTTGTTGCTAAGTTGTCAAAGGTTTCGTGACCTTGAGCAAACGTCAGCCCACTTAGTAATAGTGCACACCCTAGTAGAATTTTTTTCATGATTGTTCTTTTTAATTTATATAACTGCAAAATTAATTAATACATGTCAAATAACCAATTACATAAAGGTTACATTATGAATAATTTTATGTTTATTTGATTTCCATCGTAAAGCATTAAATATCTACAAATGATAATGCCGCCTCAACATTGAAGCGGCATTGTTTTTATAATAGAAATTCTGTTAATTGTTTATTTTACAAGGACTCTGAAGCTTTCTTTTTCTCCATTATCAAAAGTAACGTAGAATAAATAAGCGCCTGCCGGTAAGGAGCCTACGTCTATTTGATTGTTTGAATAATGGTTGTCGGAGATTAATAATTGCCCCAGCATATTATAACCGACAACAGAAACGATTGGTTTATCTGTACTCAGGTAGAGAATATCGTTTGCAGGATTCGGATAGTAAGAGAATCCGTAGCGGGTAATATCCGCTATGCCTATCATTGCTGAATCGACAACGAGTGTATAATCTTCAAATTCACCGTAATCAGCCGGGTTATTATAGCAAGGATCATCAGGTGCTGTGCCCGTTTGACCGGCAGCCAACAAACCAAATCGCATGCGATATTCACCGTCGGGCGTGCCTGCCGGGATGGTAATCATATCTTCTAAGGTCACACCTTGTCCGCCGTCTTCAATTTCACCCACATAATCAGAAGCATCAAAAACTTCATTCTGATCCCAATCAATCCACAACGAAACGCGCTCGTACCAACCGCTACCAACGGTAACAGATATCGGATAAGAATCTCCGGGAGCAACAGTTGCGGTCAAATGCGTATAATCACCGTATCCGTCAGGGCTGCATCCTGTAGGATTGTTTATTTCTCTGAAGGTAACGTTGGTAATCACATCGTCATCTTCACAATTGGCACCGGGAATGCAATACCCGGAAGGAGGTGTGGTATCCGGATCACAAGTGCCCGACAGATTGAAGATCATATACGTATCAATAAGAGGATCCCAAGTGGCACCGCCATCCAGACTGTTCATAGGAATAATCGGATGACTTCCGACTTCCGAAGCCAACCACCATACAGTAGTACCGCTCGGCACAGTCATGGTGACTTCCATCCAATAATCTCCCTGAGTAAAAATCAACGGGTTGCTGCTCAAATCGAAAGTCAAATGATAAATGGGATCTCCGAAAGCCATCCCGTATTGATTCGAATCCGTGTGAATAGTCGTCAAGGTCTGAACAATAGTTCCAGGCTCACCGTTATTGTCCTCTCTAAAATTAAACGTTACACTATCAGGCAGTTCCGGTTGGTTGACATCGACAGTAATGGTGTCAACGGTAAAAATAGTGGAAGGATCAACAGTAAATCCCGCTGCAACACGGAAAAGAGTTGTTTCGGTAATGTTAAGTCCATTGTCAAATGAATTTGTGGTAATGTCTCCTTGGTCGCATTTGTTTGTAATAAGATTGGATGAATGGGTTGAAGATGTAATGGAATTGTTTTCAAGAAACTTATGCGTATCAGTTGCCGTATTCGATTGACTTACAGCAGCTTTTTTGGATTTGAATAGTTCGGATTTTACAGCCTGCCCCTGTGCGGTCAGTGAAATCAGACTGAAAAATAATCCTGATAAAATAATTTTTTTCATAATCAATTGTTATTATCGGTTAATAATTTCGATGAAATTAAATAAATATTAATGAGTTGACAAGCATTTGCAGATAAAATCTAAAAACGATGTTTCAATATCGCTATAGAATAAAAGTTTTATTAAAGTAAAATCCTAATTCACAAGCAATAAAGAGTTATGGGTGATTGTTTTTAAATTCCTTAGTATATTTGTCGCCAAACAACCCAAATATTTATATGAGTAGTCAAAAAAAGTTTGTTTTAATCATCTTGATAACTTTAAATCTCGGATTGATATTTATTTATTTTAAATATCTGTTTTTGAGTCCTGCCATTATTAAAATTTTCGGATTGATCGTTTTACTCTACCTAATTTATCTTACTGTAGATTATTATAAATCAGCAAAAAAATCTTAAGAATTCTAAATACTTAACCTATGTCATCTGCAAATAATAAAAGAAATATTCAAATTGCCATTGGCGTGGTACTCACCATTTTTGCGCTCATCATTCTGCTAAATTCCTGGACAACCATCAAACCGGGAGAACGCGGTTTTATGTACAAACCTTTTGCCTCAGAAAGTATCGACGTAAACAAAATTTACGGCCAAGGAACTTATTTTATGCTGCCTTGGAATAAAATGTTTACCTATGAGGTTTTTCGAAAATCAAATGAATACGAACAAAAATTCTTAGACCGAAACGGAATGGATATCGATTTGTCGGTATCGGTAAATTACAATATTATTCCCGATCAAGTTGCCAATCTTCATTTGGAGTACAGAGAAGAGTACAAAAAGTTTGTCGATGAAATTTCCCGAGGAGCTTTTAAAGATATTATCGGCCGTTACACATATGAAGAAGTCTTTTCTACTAAAAGAGAAGAATTGGAAAAAGAAATGGAAGACAAGATTCGTGCGAGTTTTGACGGAAATTTCCTGAATCTGAATTATGTGAAAATCATCGATGTTGTTTTACCCGAAAAAATCGCTGCACAGATTAAAGAAAAAGAAACTCAAAAACAACGAAACCTGACTGCCGAACAAAAAGCATTGGAAGAAAAATATCTTGCCGATGCCCGAATTGAAAAAGCGCGTGGAGATTCGGCTCAAGTGGTTTCGGCACGATTTAGAGCTGAAGCCATCCGTCTGGAAGCCCGAGAATTATCTGCCAATCCGCTCTATGTGGAATATAAAAAATGGGAAAAATGGGACGGGCAAGGTTCACCCTACGGAGAAGGAAATGTCTTTGGTGGCGATGTGAGCATTCTCAAGCAAAATAAATAAGAGAAGATTCAGTTTAATTATATTTATTTTTCTTTTTCTCACGTTTTTCAATTTCTTTTTGATGCTGATAATCGCGCATCTTATAAATATTTTTTCGGTTTAACAGATAATCTTCTACTTTTTTGTCTTTCCATCGATGATAGATAAAAACAGGCATTAGAATAAAAAAACCTGTTAACACCGAGATTCCGATGATGAAATTGCCTTGGCTTTCATTCGTATTTTGAATTACAAAACCGACAATCAATCCGATTACAACAAGAATAAAAAGAATATTCAAAAAATACTTCATCTTATTAATGTCTGGGAATTGATGAGTCGGCTTCATCAATTTGCAGGTTCAAATTCAATTCTTTTAATTGTTCTTCGTCAAGGGGTGCAGGAGCATCAATCATCACATCTCGACCGGCATTATTTTTTGGAAATGCTATAAAATCCCGAATGGATTCTTGACCCCCCAAAATAGCTGCCAATCGGTCTAGTCCAAAAGCAATTCCACCGTGTGGCGGTGATCCAAATTCAAAGGCATCCATCAAAAAGCCAAATTGTTTGCGTGCTTCTTCAGGGGAGAATCCGAGAAATTTAAATATTTCAGACTGCGTTTCTTTATCGTGGATTCGAATGGATCCGCCTCCGATTTCATTGCCGTTTAAAACCAAATCATACGCATTGGCTTTCACCGCTCCCGGATTGGACTCCAGAAGTTGGATTGATTCAGCTTTTGGGGCGGTAAAAGGATGGTGCATCGCATAATAACGACCGGTTTCCTCATCCCATTCAAGCAATGGGAAATCCACCACCCATAACGGAGCAAATTCATCTTTTTTACGGAGTCCCAATTGAGCGCCCAGATGCATGCGCAACGCACTCATTTGTGGACGAACTTTATGAGTGTCGCCGGAAAGAATAAGTATTAAATCGTTGGGTTTGGCGCCGGTAATCTCTGCCCATTTTGCAAAATCTTCTTCTTGGTAAAATTTATCAACGGATGATTTGAAAGTCCCGTCTTCGTTACAACGTACGTAAACCATTCCCATGGCGCCTACTTGTGGACGCTTGACCCAATTAATGAGGGCATCGATTTCTTTGCGGGAAAAGGAATTTCCGTTCGGAACGGCTATCCCGATAATTAATTCTGCTTGATTAAATACATTAAAATCGCGGTGTTTTGCTGCTTCATTTAGTTCGCCAAATTGCATCCCAAAACGGATGTCCGGTTTGTCATTTCCGTAAAGACGCATGGCATCCTCATAGGTCATTCGAGGAAATTCGGATACTTCCACTCCTTTAATAGCCTTTAAAAGGTGTTTTGTCAGTCCTTCAAAGGTATTTAAAATGTCTTCTTGTGTTACAAAAGCCATTTCACAGTCAATTTGCGTAAATTCAGGCTGACGATCGGCACGCAAATCTTCATCGCGAAAACAACGAACAATCTGAAAATATTTATCCATTCCGCCCACCATCAGTAACTGTTTAAAAGTTTGAGGCGATTGCGGAAGTGCATAAAACTGACCTTTGTTCATTCGCGATGGAACCACAAAGTCGCGTGCACCTTCCGGCGTGGATTTTATCAAATAAGGTGTTTCGACTTCAATAAAATCTTTTTGGGACAAATAATTTCGTACTTCCATACTCACTTGATGGCGGAGAATCAGATTTTCTCGAATCGGCGTTCGCCGAATGTCCAAATACCGATATTTCATTCTCAAATCTTCACCGCCGTCGGTTTCATCTTCAATGGTAAAAGGAGGAGTTTTGGACCTGTTTAAAACGGTTAATTCTTTAACGAGAATTTCGATATCGCCGGTGGGCAGTTGCGGATTTTTAGACTCTCTCTCAATCACTGTTCCCGTTACGCGAATTACATATTCCCTGCTTAATTCAGAAGCTGCCTGCATGACTTCTTTGGAAGTTCGTTCTTCATCAAAAATAAGTTGAGTGATTCCGTAACGATCTCGTAAATCAACCCAAATCATAAATCCTTTATCGCGTACTTTTTGTACCCATCCGCTTAAGACGACTTCTTTGTCAACAGCATTGATACGTAATTCTCCGTTGGTATGCGTTCTATACATGAATTTCCTAATTTTTAGTTTATAAGATAATTGTCCGATATCGGATTTTTATCACGCGTGCAAATTTACTCAATTAATCTATTGTATTGCGAATCCGTAACAAACAAGATTTAGCCTGATGCCGGCTTTTGGATACATTTTAATTAATTAAAAAATGGGGTTGCTAATTACTTTTTGTTTATTATGCTATCGAATTGATTGACTTGGATTAATTTTACACAAATTTTTTTTTAAATGGAAATCCTTAAAGAATACATAGATTTTCTAAATCGGAAATTAGAAGAAACGACAATCGTAAAAGAACCGGAACAATTATATAAACCTATTGACTACATCCTTTCTATCGGAGGGAAACGAATTCGTCCCGCCTTAACTTTAATGACCTGTGATTTGTTGGCAGATGAATATGAAAAAGCGTTGCCTGCGGCTATGGCAGTAGAAATGTTTCATAATTTTTCGTTGATTCACGATGATATTATGGATAATGCGCCTCTGCGAAGAGGATATCCTACTGTTCATGAAAAATGGGATGTTAACACCGGCATTCTGTCCGGAGATGCCATGTTGATTTTAGCATACCGTTTTTTTGAATCGTACGAACCCGAGAAGTTTAGAGATTTGGCAAAGCTCTTTAGCAAAACTGCCATTGAAGTATGCGAAGGACAACAATTGGACATGGATTTTGAAAATCGTGAGGATGTAAGTATGGAAGAATACATTTTGATGATTGAGCAAAAAACAGCGGTGTTGTTGGGAGCGGCTATGAAAATGGGAGCGATTGTGGCAGATGCTTCTGCTACAGAGCAAGAGAAACTATACGAGTTCGGAAAAAATTTGGGAATAGCTTTTCAATTACAAGATGATTATCTGGATACTTTTGGCGACCCGAAATTTTTCGGAAAACAAAAAAGTGGCGATATCATTGCCAATAAGAAAACAATTTTGTTCCTCTTGGCAAAAAAACACGGAAAACCGGAACAAGTAGAGGAATTGTTGCATCTTTTTTCTATTACTCCCAAAGATGCCGGACAGAAAATAAAAACCGTCAAAGAAATTTACAATCAAGCAGGGGTTGTTGAAGCAACTAAAAAGCAAATTGATAAATACCGTAAGATTGCTTTTGATAATTTGGAAAATTTATCCTTGCCTGAAAATAAAAAAACATGGCTGAAAACCTTTGTTTTTGAATTAATGGAAAGAAATACATAGAATTATCGGGAATACCACCGTGAATTTCTTTTTACGGGAGGTATTCATAGTAACAGCAATATGAGAAACTTGTCATAGATTGAACTAATTATTTGTACTTTTGTATCGTTTAATAAACAAGCGCTTTTTTTCTTAAAATAATGGATAAATATTCTTTTCTAAATACCATTCACCCCACCCAGCTGGAAGAATTATACGAGCAATATTTGAAATATCCGGATAGTATTGAACCTAGTTTAAGAGCATTTTTTCAAGGTTTTGACTTTGGAAGTGAATCTGCCTTAAATTCTGATGGAACAATCTCAGATTCAGGTAAAAAACCTGATGAAGATTCTTGCGACGATATCATCAAAGAATTTCAAGTAATTCGACTCATAGACGGCTATCGCACACGCGGGCATCTCTTTACCAAAACAAACCCGGTAAGAGAACGACGTCAATATGAACCCACATTAGACATTGAGAATTTCGGATTGTCTGAAGCTGATTTAAAATTGAAATTTCAAGCCGGTGAAATAATCGGTATCGGAGTTGCCACTCTGGATGAAATAATCAGGCATTTAGAGAAAACATATTGTGATGCCATCGGGATTGAATATATGTATATTCGAAATCCTCAGGAAATTGATTGGATTCAACAATATTTAAACAAGACCAACAATCAGCCGAATTTTAATTCGGACAAGAAAAAAAGAATCTTACAAAAACTTACTGAAGCTGTAGGATTCGAGCATTTTCTTCACACCAAGTTCGTCGGTCAAAAACGATTTTCACTCGAAGGTGGAGAAAGTTTAATCCCCGCTCTGGATATTCTTATTGAAAGTGCTGCCAAAAAAGGAGTCAAAGAATTTGTGATGGGAATGGCTCACAGAGGGCGATTAAATACGCTGACCAATATTTTCGGCAAAAGTCCAAAAGATATTTTTACCGAATTTGACGGTAAAGATTATGTTGAAGATATTTTTGACGGAGATGTAAAATATCACTTGGGTTGGACCTCTAAACGAAATGTCAATGGTCAGGAAATCAACCTGAACATTGCACCAAATCCCTCACATCTGGAAGCCGTAGGCGCAGTAGTACAAGGGATTGCCAGAGCAAAACAAGATGACTATCACAAAGACAATCCCGAAAATGTATTGCCCATTGTGGATCACGGAGATGCTGCAATTGCCGGTCAAGGAATTGTTTATGAAATCGTTCAAATGGCACAATTGGACGGATACAAAACCGGTGGAACCATTCACATTGTGATTAATAACCAAGTAGGTTTTACCACCAATTATTTGGACGGACGTTCTTCACTATATTGTACAGATGTAGCAAAAGTTACGTTCTCGCCAATTTTACACGTAAATTCCGATGATGCCGAAGCGGTTGTGCATGCCATGCTTTTTGCACTTGAATTTAGAATGGCCTTTGGTCGGGATGTATTCATCGATTTGTTGGGATATCGTAAGTACGGTCATAACGAAGGCGATGAACCGCGCTTTACACAGCCTAAACTTTATAAGATTATTGCAAATCATAAAAACGCAAAAGATATATATGCCGGAAAATTAATTGCACAAGGAGTCATTGACGAGAGTGTTCCCAAAGAAATGGAAGCCCAATACAAAGCCTTGCTGGAAGAAGATTTTGAATCTTCTCGCAAAGAGGAAAATGCCACAGTTACTCCAATAATGCAAGGCAAATGGGAAGGCTTTGAATACAGTGTAAGCGAAGCGAAGATGTTGGAAACAATTGATACTACAATTTCCTTAGATCAATTGACACAAATTGCTGAAAAAATAACGCAACTTCCTAAAGATAAAAAGTTTATCAGAAAAATTGAGCGATTAATCAATTCCCGTCATGAGATGTATTTTGAAAAAAATAAGCTCGACTGGGCAATGGGTGAATTGCTGGCATACGGAAGTATATTGGAGTCCGGTAACGATGTACGAATGTCCGGTCAAGATGTGGAAAGAGGAACATTCTCACACCGCCATGCTATTATTAAAGTAGAAGACAGCGAAGAAGAAGTTTGCACCCTGAACCAGATTAAAGAAAATCAAGGAACCTTCTATATCTATAACTCGTTGCTTTCGGAATATGCCGTAGTCGGATTCGAATACGGTTATGCGATGGCAAGTCCAAAATCGCTTGTCTTATGGGAAGCTCAATTTGGCGATTTTGTAAACGGAGCACAAATTATGATTGACCAATACATTTCGGCTGCAGAAGATAAATGGAAGCTGCAAAACGGATTGGTCATGTTGTTGCCACACGGTTATGAAGGACAAGGTGCAGAGCATTCTTCGGCGAGAATGGAACGTTTCCTGCAACTTTGCGCAACCAACAATATGTATGTCGCCGATGTGACCACACCTGCCAATTTCTTTCACTTGTTGCGAAGACAGGTTTTGATGCCCTTCAGAAAACCGTTGATTGTCTTCACGCCGAAAAGCTTGTTGCGACATCCGAAAGTAGTTTCTACCAAGGAAGAGCTCGCCAACGGTTCGTTCCAAATGATTATTGACGATGCCGATGCGAAAGTGGATAAAATAAAATCGTTGGTTTTTGTAACTGGTAAATTTTACTATGACTTATTAGAAAAACGCGAAGAATTAAAAAGAGACGATGTGGCATTGGTTCGCATCGAACAATTATTTCCTTTGCCAAAAAAGGAAATCCGAGAAATTATCAAGAAGTATAAAAATGCAGACGATATCGTTTGGGCTCAGGAAGAACCGAAAAATATGGGAGCTTATTCGTTCCTGTTATTGCATCTTGAAGAAGCTGCCAGCTTTAGAGTTTGCAGCAGAAAAATGTATGCGGCTCCGGCTTCCGGAAGTTCAGTGAGATCCTTTGCAAGACACGCTAAAGTAATAGAAAGTGTTTTTGATAAAAATCAGAAATAATTTCTTAAAAAGATTCAGTAACTTTATACATCATTAATTAAAAATAATATAAGCATTCAAACAGCTAAAAATTAGCGCTCAAAATAAGAAGTATTATGGCATTAGAAATGAAAGTTCCTTCACCCGGAGAGTCAATTACCGAAGTAGAAATTGCATCTTGGCTTGTATCTGATGGTGATTATGTGGAAAAAGATCAACCCATAGCCGAAGTTGACAGCGATAAAGCTACTCTAGAACTTCCGGCAGAAGCCAGCGGTATTATTACCTTAAAAGCAGAAGAAGGCGATGTGTTACAAGTAGGTGATGTGGTCTGTCTTATCGATACCGATGCAGCAAAACCGGAATCTGCAGGCACAGAAGATAAAAAAGAATCCAAAGAGGCTAAGAAAGAAGAAGCACCTAAAAAGGAAACAGCAGCTAAAGAAACCTCTGAGAAGAAAGAAGAAAAGACAACATACGCATCGGGGACACCTTCTCCGGCTGCTAAAAAAATATTGGAAGAAAAATCCATGACCGCTGAGGATGTAAAAGGTACCGGTCGAGACGGTCGCATTACCAAAGAAGACGCCATCAAGGCAACACCCTCAATGGGAACTCCCGGTGGCGGTGCCAGAGGAAGTGAGCGAAAAAAACTGTCTATGCTTCGTCGCAGAGTTGCAGAACGTTTGGTCACCGTAAAAAACGAAACCGCCATGTTAACTACTTTTAATGAAGTTGACATGAGTGCAATTTTTGAAATCAGAGAGCAATATAAAGAAGAATTCAAGCAAAAACACGGCGTGGGTCTCGGGTTTATGTCTTTCTTTACCCTTGCTGTGGTCAGGGCCTTGGATATGTATCCGGAAGTCAATTCTATGATTGACGGTGACTATATGGAGACTTTTGATTTTAAAGATATTTCGATTGCAGTTTCCGGCCCCAAAGGACTGATGGTTCCAGTGATTAGAAATGCAGAAAATTTGAGTTTCCGCGGAGTTGAAAATGAAGTTAAAAGATTGGCTACGCGTGCCCGAGACGGACAAATTACGGTAGATGAAATGACCGGCGGAACTTTTACAATTTCAAACGGAGGTGTTTTTGGAAGTATGCTTTCAACGCCCATTCTGAATCCGCCACAATCGGCAATTCTCGGAATGCACAATATCGTGGAGCGTCCAATCGTCCGCAATGGTGGAATCGTAGTGGCGCCGGTAATGTTCCTTGCCCTGTCTTATGATCATAGAATTATTGACGGTAGGGAATCGGTAGGATTTTTGGTCGCAATTAAAGAAGCGCTGGAGAACCCGATTGAACTGTTGATGAATAATGACTTGAAAAGAGCGTTGGAACTTTAAAATCACAGCGTAAATGCATACAAAAAAATAAGCCGTCTCAAAATACATCGAGACGGCTTATTTTTTATGGTGCGGGCGGGGAGACTCGAACTCCCACACCTCGCGGCACTAGATCCTAAGTCTAGCGTGTCTACCAATTCCACCACGCCCGCCAATAAATTTTAAAATACAGCAATGCTGTAAAAACGAGGTGCAAATATAATCAAGATTTACATTCTTCAATAAAATCAAAGAGATTTTTTATTTGCACGATAGAATTTCTTTCAATACATCGGTTTGTCAAGATTCCGACACTTTCTTTTAAGGTTGTGAATAGAGTTTTGTATTTTAGCACATCTTCATTTCCTCGTAAAAGTTGTGAAATTAAGATGGAAATCCGTAAAATTTTTTTAAAAACAAATGTTCATGAAAAGTGCAAAAAATTATATTGAAGAAAATAAACAGCGGTTTTTGGATGAATTGATAGAGCTTCTGAAAATTCCGTCAATTAGTGCAGATCCGGCTTATAAAAAAGAGATCATCCGTACTGCCGAAGCCGTTAAAACTCAACTTGAAAAAGCCGGATGTGATGTGGTGCAGATATGCGAAACTCCCGGAAATCCAATTGTTTACGGAGAAAAAATAATCGATAAAAACCTGCCGACCGTTTTAGTTTATGGACATTACGACGTGCAACCACCGGATCCAATGGATTTGTGGGACAGTCCGCCCTTTGAACCGATTATCAAAAAAACGGAAACGCATCCTGAAGGAGCGATTTTTGCACGAGGAAGTTCCGACGACAAAGGACAAATGTATATGCACGTAAAAGCATTGGAATACATGGTCAAAACAAATCAATTGCCGTGTAACGTAAAATTTATGATAGAAGGTGAAGAAGAAGTAGGAAGTGTAAGCTTGGGCTGGTTTGTGGAGCGAAATAAAGAAAAATTAAAAAATGATGTTATTCTGATTAGCGATACGGGCTTAATTGCCAAAGACGTTCCTTCCATTACCACAGGTTTGCGCGGTCTCAGTTATGTGGAAGTGGAAGTTACCGGTCCGAATCGCGATTTGCACAGCGGATTGTATGGCGGAGCAGTAGCCAATCCAATTAACATACTGTGTGATATGATTGCACAACTTCACGATGAAAATAACCGCATCACCATTCCGGGTTTTTATGATGATGTCGAGGAGCTTTCTCAAGAAGAGCGAAAAAAAATGGCGCAAGCTCCATTTGACTTGGATGCGTATAAAAAGGCATTAGGCATTGAAGATATCCATGGTGAAAAAGGCTATAGCACCAATGAACGCAATTCCATTCGTCCCACATTGGATGTCAACGGAATTTGGGGAGGATACACCGGAGAAGGTGCAAAAACTGTTATTGCGAGCAAAGCTTTTGCTAAAATCAGCATGCGTTTGGTTCCCGATCAGGATTGGGAAAAGATTACAGAATTGTTCCAAAACCACTTTGAAAAAATAGCACCCAAAAGTGTTCGGGTAAAAGTAAGTCCGCATCACGGAGGCGAAGCTTACGTCACTCCGATTGACAGCATTGGTTATCGTGCCGCCGAAAAAGCTTATGAAGTATCATTTGGAAAAACTCCCATTCCTCAACGAAGCGGCGGAAGCATTCCCATAGTTGCACTTTTTGAGAGAGAACTGGAAAGCAAGAGTATTTTGATGGGCTTTGGATTGGACAGCGATGCCATTCATTCGCCAAACGAACATTTCGGAATATGGAATTTCTTGAAAGGAATCGAAACCATTCCACAGTTTTACCATTATTTTACCAAATTGAGTAAATAAGAAAGATTTGAAAAGGGAATAAAACCAATCGAGATTGTCAGAATTTCGATTGGTTTTATTATTATGTGTCAAAGGCATATTGAATCATTTTTTATTCTGTCAAAATTCGACCGTCGAAGCTTTTTCTAGCGGGAGTAATTTTAAAACATATTTTTAATTATTTTTGCCCAACAAAACAGGGTTATGTACAAAAGAATTTTACTAAAACTCTCAGGTGAAGCGTTGATGGGCAATCAGCAATACGGAATTGATCCGCAACGTTTGAAAGAGTACGCACTTGAAATCAAAAAAGTAACGGACAAAGGCGTCCAGGTTGCTATTGTCATTGGCGGCGGGAATATTTTTCGCGGGCTTTCGGGAGCAAGCAGTGGGATGGATCGCGTACAAGGCGATCATATGGGAATGCTTGCCACAGTGATTAACGGTCTTGCCCTGCAAAGTGCTCTGGAAAACGAAAACGTGCCTACACGCTTGCAAACAGCTATCAATATCAATGAAGTTGCCGAACCGTTTATTCGCAGAAAAGCAATTCGCCATTTGGAAAAAGGTCGAGTGGTAATTTTCGGAGGAGGTACCGGAAATCCTTATTTTACCACCGATTCGGCGGCTGTTTTACGAGCCATTGAAGTTGATGCCGACGTTATCTTAAAAGGAACCCGCGTGGACGGAATTTATACCAGCGATCCGGAAAAAGACAAACTTGCCACTAAGTTTGATTTTATTACCTTTGAAGATGTATTGCAAAAAGGTCTGAAAGTAATGGATACTACCGCCTTTACTTTGAGTCATGAAAACAAATTGCCGATTATTGTTTTTGATATGAATACAGAAGACAATTTGTTAAAAGTTGTCTCCGGAGAGAAAATAGGAACAACAGTTAATTTGCATTAAAACAAATTTAAAACCTCCGCAGTTGCGGAAAGCATGTTATGGAAGAAGAAATTGATTTAATAATGGAAACGACAGAGGACGCCATGAAAGGCGCTCTGAAACATTTGGAAAAACAGTTTCTGAATATTCGTGCCGGAAAAGCATCTCCGTCTATGTTGGGAAGCGTTATGGTCGAATATTACGGCAATCCGACGCCACTGAGTCAAGTGGCAAACATCAACACGCCCGATGGAATGACAATTACCATACAACCTTGGGAAAAATCGATGATTCCTGAAATTGAAAAGGGAATTCTTCATGCAAATCTCGGTTTTAATCCGATGAATAACGGCGAAAGCGTCATCATCAATGTGCCGCCACTTACTGAAGAAAGACGAAAAGACCTTGCGAAACAAGCCAAAGCCATCGCGGAAGAAGCTAAAATCGGTATCCGAAACGACCGTAAAAATGGAAATAACAGTCTGAAAGAATTGGACATTTCCGAAGATTTAAAAAAATCCTTGGAAGATGATATCCAAAAATTAACGGATACATACATCAAACGGGTAGATGAGATTTATGCGAAGAAAGAAAAAGAAATCATGACGATTTAGATTATCAATAACGAACACTATTCAAAAGCGACTTCAAAAAAGTCGCTTTTTTGTTGATATTATCAACTTAAAACGAAAACAGACTGTTGAAAAACTTCCTGTACGTCTTTTTGGCTTTCATTTTTTTTAAAATTTTTTAAAAGTATCTTTGCGCTTTAAACACAATACTATGTATACTACGACTGTATCAGATTTATTACAGACAGATTTGCTAAACCAAAAAATTACTGTCTGCGGGTGGGTGCGTTCTTTCCGAAGCAATCGTTTTATCGCTTTAAATGATGGATCGACTATAAAAACCATTCAATGTGTTGTTGATTATGAATCATTTGATGAGGCTGTTTTAAATAAAATAAATATAGGCGCTTCAATTTGCGTTACCGGTACTTTGGTTGAAAGTCAAGGGCAAGGTCAAAGCGTTGAAATTCAGGTGGAAGGCATTGAGATTTTGGGAGAGGCCAATCCTGACGAAGTTAAACTAACCATTCTTTCGCCCAAAAGACATTCTCTGGAAACTTTGAGAGAACAAGCGCATTTGAGAATTCGGACCAATACTTTTGGAGCGGTTATGCGCGTGCGCTCAAAACTTGCGTTTGCCATTCACAAATATTTTAACGAAAAAGGATTTTTTTATATGAATTCGCCCATTATTACGGGCAGTGATGCAGAAGGCGCCGGAGAGATGTTTACGGTAAGCTCGTTTGATTCAAAAAATCCACCTTTAACTAAAGATGGAGCCATAGACTTTTCCAAAGATTTTTTCGGAAAAGAAACGCATCTTACGGTAAGTGGACAGTTAGAAGCAGAAACGTATGCCATGGGCTTGGGAAAAGTATATACGTTTGGCCCTACTTTTCGAGCTGAAAATTCCAATACAAGCCGTCACCTTGCTGAATTTTGGATGGTAGAGCCGGAAGTTGCATTTTACGATTTGGACGACACCATGGATTTGGCCGAAGATTTTATAAAATACATTCTCACCTATGCCTTGGAACAGTGTGACGATGATTTGGAGTTTTTGGAAAACCGATTGCTGCAAGAAGATAAAAACAAACCGGAGGCCGAACACAGTACGATGAAATTGCGCGAAAAATTGCAATTTGTTGTCAATAACAAATTTGTGAGAATCAGCTATACAGAAGCAATTGAGATTCTCAAAAAATCGAAACCCAATCAGAAGAAGCGATTTAAATATCTAATAGACGATTGGGGTGTGGATTTGCAATCGGAACACGAGCGTTATTTGGTCGAAAAACATTTTAAATCGCCTGTCATACTGTTTGATTATCCTGCAAAAATCAAAGCTTTCTATATGCGATTAAACGACGACGGGAAAACCGTTCGCGCGATGGATGTATTGTTTCCCGGAATTGGAGAAATTGTGGGCGGCTCACAACGTGAAGAACGCTATGATGTACTGTTAGACAAAATGCGAGCGATGCATGTCGATGAAAAAGAATTATATTGGTATTTGGATTTAAGAAAATTCGGAACAGTAGTACACAGCGGGTTTGGATTAGGTTTTGAACGCATGGTACAATTTGCAACCGGAATGAGTAATATTCGCGATGTTATTCCTTATCCGCGAACACCGGGCAACGCGGAGTATTAATCCGTTTGCTTATTGAAAACGGTCTGAATCGTTGGTAAAATCTTAAAAACCGATTGCTTATTTTTTTGAGTGGTTGGTTTTTTTTAACTTTATGAAGTATTGTAAAGAAGTATGTTAAAGCAACAATTAAATTTAAAACTCTCTCAGAAGTTGTCTCCGCAACAAATTCAGTTGATGAAGATGATTCAACTTCCTACACTTGCATTTGAACAGCGCATAGCCCAAGAACTTCAAGAGAATCCGGCATTGGAACGCGGCAAAGATGAGGAAGCGTATGAAGATGACGATCGAGATACTTATGAAGAGAATTACGATGAAGGCAATGAGGTAATCGAAACGGAATTTGATGTAGATGAATATTTGAGTGATGATGAAATACCCAGTTATAAATTGTCTGCTAACAATTACAGTGCCGATGATGAAGATAGAGAAATTCCTTACGCATCGGGTGTTTCTTTTAATCAATATTTATTACAGCAATTAAACACGTTCCGATTGACCGAGGAGGAAAAAGAAATTGCAAAATTTTTAATCGGAAGTGTAGATGAAAGTGGATATATTCGGCGTAAAGTCAGTGAGATTGTCGATGATTTGGCATTTACACAAAATCTTTATACTACAGAAGAACGCGTGAGTCATGTTTTGTCAATTGTACAACAATTGGATCCGGCAGGAGTAGGCGCCCGCGATTTGCAAGAATGTCTGTTGCTGCAATTAGAACGAAAAACGGATTCGCCATCGGTTATCCACGCCAAAGAGATTTTGACAGACGCTTTTGATCAGTTTATAAAAAAGCATTACGAAAAACTTCAACAGAAAATGAGTATTTCCGAAGACCAACTTCGTGAAGCTATTCGGGAGATTGAAATGTTAAATCCCAAACCCGGAGGAAGTTATGCCGGAAATACAAAAATGATTGAACATATTGTCCCCGATTTTACCATTCGGATTGTTGACGGGGAGTTAGAATTGACATTAAATGGTCGCAATGCACCGGAGCTTCACGTTTCTTCGGAGTATACCAATATGTTGAAAGGATATAAAGAAGCGAAGAGTAAATCCAAAACTCAAAAAGAAGCCGTCCTTTTCATCAAACAAAAGTTAGATGCTGCAAAGTGGTTTATCGATGCCATTCGACAGCGTCAGCAAACGCTTTATGTTACTATGGATGCAATTATGAAACATCAGGAGGAATATTTTCTGACCGGTGACGAACGAAAATTAAAACCGATGATTCTCAAAGACATCGCCGATAAAATCAATATGGATGTTTCAACCGTATCACGCGTTGCTAACAGTAAATATGTAGATACACCCTATGGAACAAAATTGATAAAAGACCTCTTTAGCGAGTCTATGAAAAATGAAAAAGGAGAAGATGTTTCCACACGGGAAATTAAAAAAATTTTGGAACTTACGGTGGCAGAAGAAGACAAGCGTAAACCATTGACCGACGACAGATTGGCAAAAATTTTATTGGAAAAAGGATATCCGATTGCCCGACGAACAGTAGCCAAATATCGAGAACAACTAGACATTCCCGTTGCACGCTTGCGAAAAGAAATTTGATGAAAATATTCCTTCAAATTGCATCGATTCTCTATCATCCGCTCCTAATTCCGTTAATTGGAAGTACTTTGTATTTTTCACTTACTCCGAGATTCATCGATTGGGAATGGGCCGGAACGCATCTGATTTCTATTTCCATCATTACCATTGCCATTCCCCTTGTATCTTATTTTATTCTCCGCTCGTTGGGACTGGTTGAATCGATTTATTTAAAAAACGTTCGGGAACGACGCTATCCCTTAATGATACTCTGTCTGTTGCTTTTACTGATTGTCAAAAAAGTACTTCATCCCTACGACAATCCGGAGCTTTATTTTTTCTTTATAGGCTTGTTGTTTTCAGTAATTGCTGCATTAATTATGGTGTTGTTGAAAGTAAAAGTTAGTTTGCATCAAATGGGAGTGGCAGCATTGTTGATTTTTGTGATTGGATTAAGCGTTCATTTTAAGATTCATTTGTTGACGACCATTAGTTTCTTGTTGTTTTCAAACGGGTGGGTTGCTTCTTCTCGATTGACTGCAAATGCACACACCGTTCCCGAATTGCTGGTCGGTTTTTTCGTAGGAGCACTTCCGCAATTTGTTTTATACAATTATTGGCTATAAGATGTAAAAAATTAATCCGACTTTCATACTCTGAAAATCGATAGGTTCTCCATTAAAGGTTTTTCCTTCATCAAACCATGGAATGAAGTCGTAAGCAATGTAAAAATTAAAAGTACTATATCCAAAGGCAAGCGAAGTACTCAGTCGGAAAGGATTAAATTCATCAATCTTGGTTTGAACAACCTTGTTGTCTGCTTGTTTAAAATAGGATTGAAACCAATAAACATACCCCAGTCTTAAACCAGCATAAATCCGCCAAAATTGATAATCGGTGGGTGTGGACGTGCGCCATCGGAATTCGATGGGGAGTTGAATTGCAGCCATATTAAAACGGTTGGAGTCGTAATGCACATATTCATCCAAGATTCTGAAAATACTTTCATCCGCTTCATTCGCTCCGACAAAGAAATTGTGTCCAAACTGGTCGTATGCCAAGCCCATGCCGATAGCAATTGCAAGATTTCTTCGTTTGTTGATAGGAAAATCTCTGAGAAAACCACCGTGAATTCCTCCGGAAAATCCTCTGTTTGTCAGATTGGAAGGTTTATCGACTAGAAAGTTATAGGTTAGTCCCAGATAGAATTGATCCTCACGATAGAGCGAATCTGCCGGTGCAAGTGCCGATTCACGTGCCAGTTGGGAAAAAGCAGGCGTACACGCAACCAAACTTAGGAATACCAGATAAATTTTTATACGCGGCATACGGGGCGATATTTTTATCAAATATACAAATGAAAAGACGTCTTAATTCAATTGAAATAAGACGTCTTTAAGTTATTTTAATTTTTTTATTTATTGATAGTCTAAAACATTCCCCGGACTGGTAACATAAATAATCTTTAACATATTGAGTTCTCTCAATTCTTGTTTGATATCGGTAACCAAGCCTGTATTTGTTTCTTCATCAACTTTTAGGGCAATCATGATCCGGTCTTGTAATTCCGGTAACAATCTCGCCCGAGCTTCTGTCAATGCAAATTTGAGATTAGAAATATCAGTAAATTTATCTCCAATTTGAATTTTTCCTTCAGTTCCGTATTGTTCAACGTATCTATCACTCGGTCTTCCTGCATAGATATAAACGGATCTGTCCTTTTTTAATTTTTCTACTTGGTCTGCTTTTGGAAGCGTATTTCGGACCATCAAGTTGTCATCTCTCAACACAGTAACAACCATAAAGAAAAAAAGCAACATAAATACAATATCAGGAAGAGATGCAGTCGATATTGCAGGTGTTTCGCCGGATGATCTTTTAGTGAATTTTGCCATTACTTCATATATTTTTATTGTCCAGACCTTCTCGGTTCAGCTTCAGAAAGCTTCATAGGATACATCTTTTGTATGGTTTCCAATCTCTCTTTTAACAAAGTTTCATTGCCTTGGTATTGTCCTTCTTCCAATGCATTGTACATGTCGGTATAATTCCAACCATACAATCTTTGTGATTCTCTATTTCGAAGGTGATAGTAAGCTGCTACCAATTCATTCTGAACTGCAATATACATTTTATAGGATGTCAGACGGTCATTTTGAACTGAAATGACAGCTTTATCCGGATTGTCCGAAGATTCTCGATCTCTACGTCCTTGACAGTAATCACAGTAATCCGCAGTATTAGCAGGAGCTCCTCCGTTATCTAAAAAGTCAATAGCAGCCTGACGGAGATCTTTCAATTCCATAAGCTGATCATTTACCATTAATTCGTCATTTCTGTTGACCGAAACAATAAGTAAATTTCGCTCTCTAATCTTTGGAGGGTTTTCTACCTCCTCAAGAGGAGGGAGCTGACGTGCAATTCCCGAATCTTTTTCAATAGTTGTAGTAACTAAAAAGAAAATAAGCAACAGGAATGCAATGTCGGCCATAGAGCCCGCATTTACTTCAGGAGCTGATCTAATTGCCATTATTTTCTAATTTTATTAATTTCACTCAAAATCATCGAAGCTATTGCGATTCCTGCAACCATATAAAATGTGTACAATCCCGTTCCTATCCATTTGGATTGCGTGGATGAAATCACAGTGCCATTGCTTAAGGTAACTTCTGAACCGTCAGCCAAACCATAGGATATTGCTATAATAACCAAGAATGCTCCTAAAGGAACCAAGGTTTTCATGATGTTTCCAGAAAGAATTCCTTTTATAACAAAAAACAGAACAAAAAGAATAGCTAAAAGCAAGGTTATATACGCAATAGTGATAAACCAATCAACGCCTTCTCCTGTATTTTGCACTTGCTCGTTCCCTTGTATAAGAATGTACAAGAAAAATCCTGCACCTACCAAACTTAGTACAATAGCTAATATTTTAATTAATTTATATAAATTCATTTTTTGATACCTGAATTAAATTTGTTGTCTTTTTTTATAATCTACCAAAATATCGATTAAGGTGATTGAAGCATCTTCCATACTGTTCACAATGCTATCCACTTTTGCAATGATGTAATTGTAAAATATTTGTAGAATAATCGCGACAATCAAACCGAATACGGTAGTCAATAACGCTACTTTAATACCTCCTGCTACTAGAGATGGGTTCATATCTCCGGCAGATTCAATTCTGTCAAACGCGATAATCATCCCCACAACAGTTCCGAGGAAACCGAGCATTGGAGCCAATGCGATAAACAATGAAATCCAAGAAATATTTTTCTCTAATTGACCCATCTGTACACCGCCATAAGCAATTACTGCTTTTTCCGCAGCATCAATGCCCTCGTCGTGTCTATCCAATCCTTGGTAATAAATAGAAGCCACGGGACCTTTTGTGTTTCTACAAACCTCTTTGGCTGCTTCAATACCTCCACTGTTTAACGCTTCTTCAACGTCTTGCGCTAATTTTTTGGTATTTGTAGTAGAAAGATTTAAGTAAAGAATTCTTTCAATGGATATAGCCAAACCTAAGATTAAACACAAAAGAACAGGAGACATCCAAACCGGACCACCTTCTATAAATCTGTTTTTAAATCCTTGATGCCAACCTACTTCTTCAGTTCCTGTTGCACTTGCATCATCTTGGATGAAGGTAACTACTGTAGCACTTACTAATGCTTCGTGTACGTTGGAATGGGTATCAATTACATTCGCTTTTGCGTTTAAAGTGCCTACAAAAACCATTGTGGCAACGGTAATAACGGAAAAAAGTTTTTTCATTGCTATCGACTTAATATTTGTTTAGTTTTAAATTTAGGGTATAAAATTAATTAAAAAATCAGAAGTAAAAATAAATAATCTATTTATTCACGTGTTTAAAAAAAGGTTGTACTCTTAGATAACTTTAAAAGTACCTTTATATTATGCTCCATGAATAAATAATCCTTCCAAAATTTTTGCAGAGAGGAAGGGATTCGAACCCTCGATACGCTTTTGGCGTATACACACTTTCCAGGCGTGCGCCTTCGACCACTCGGCCACCTCTCTATAATTTATTAATTCAATTTCTTTCTAAGAAACTGAATGTTTTTTCTAATTCCGAAATTCGGCTGCCAAATATCCTAAAAATATATTACCTACTGAAATTTATTTTTTTAAAAAATTTTAATCCATTTCTCCCCTTAAAGAAGTTTCAAAAAATGTTTTGAAACTGCTCAAAGAAAGCTTTTTACCTAATAAGTACATTGTTTTGGCGATTGCAGCCTCAAAATTAATGTCTTTTCCGCTGATGATTCCGATTTTTTTTAACTCCGTACTGGTTTCATACAATCCCATCATCACGCTGCCTTTTTCACATTGCGTGATGTTGATGATTGGAATTTCGCGGGCTGTAAGTGTTCGTAACTTTTGTAAAAACCAACTTTCGGTAGTTACATTTCCCGTGCCGTATGTTTCTATGATTAGCGCTTGTACATGCGGATAATTGGTAAGGTACTCAAACGTATTTTTATCTATTCCCGGGAACATTTTAATCACGAGAATTCGGGTTTCCAATTCTTTGTGAACAATCAGCGGTTTTTTTAAGTTGGGGCGAAACAACAACTCTCTGTTAATGGTCAAGTTCATTCCGCTTTCTGCAAGCGGCGGATAATTCATAGACGTAAACGCCTCAAAATGTTCTGCGCTGATTTTTGTCGTGCGATTTCCGCGAAATAATTTATACTCAAAATAAAGACCCACTTCACGAATGACCGGTTGATTGTTCTCACGCAATGCGGCAATTTGAATCGATGTGATGAGGTTTTCCTTGGCATCGGTGCGCAAATCTCCAATCGGAAGCTGAGAGCCGGTGAAGATTACGGGCTTGTCTAAATTTTCTAACATAAAACTCAATGCGGATGCCGAAAAAGACATGGTGTCACTCCCGTGAAGAATGACAAAACCATCCACACGGTGATATTGACTTTCGATTATTTCTGCCAATGCAATCCACGCTTCCGTATTCATGTCGGAACTGTCTATGGGTTTTTTAAAACTCACTGTTTCAATAGTACAATCCAACAATTTGAGTTCGGGAATATGATTGAGCAATTCATCGAAATCAAAATTTCTCAAAGCACCTGTTTCAAAATCTTTTATCATTCCGATGGTGCCTCCGGTATAGATTAACATAATAGTGGGTTGCGCTCGCATGAAGAATGTTTTTTTTAGATTTGAAACAATTGGGTTGCTGTAGCTGAGGTTACGTTGGCAATTTCCGTTTCCGGCAGTTGATAAATCTCTGAAAGTTTTTTGCAAACGTACGTCAAATAGCTGCTTTCATTTCTTTTCCCACGATAAGGAGCCGGAGCTAAATAAGGAGCATCGGTTTCCAAAACAAGTTCAGACAACGGAATTTTATTTAAAAAACGATCAATTTTTCCATTTTTAAAAGTAACTACACCGCCGATACCCAACTTCATGTTGAATGACAAGGCTTTTTGAGCGTGTTCATAATCGCCGGTAAAACAATGAAAAACGCCGAACAGTCGGTCGTCTTTTTCTGTTTCCAGCACTTCAAAAACTTCATCAAACGCATCTCTGCAGTGAATAACAATGGGCAATTTGTGTTTTTTTGCCATTTGTATCTGTGTTTTAAAAACTTTTTTTTGGAGTTCCAAAGTCTCTTTTTCCCAGTACAAATCAATTCCTATTTCTCCAACGGCATAAAATTTTCTTTGTTTCAATTCCGCACGCACGAGTTGCAATTCTTTTTCAAAACTTTCTGGTTTTACAGAAGTGGGATGCAGTCCCATCATCAGAAACATGCCGGGATATCGTTTTTCTAGGTTGTACATCGCCCGATGATAAGAAGAATCAATGGCGGGAATGACAAACTTTTTAATGCCTGCTTCTTGGGCACGTGCAATTACTTTCGGACGGTCATCCTGAAAAGCGTCACTGTAAAGATGGGTATGTGTATCTATCATCATTCGGGCAAAGTTACTTATTTTGTTTTCTATCTTTACACAAAAATACTGAATGAGTACATTGCGTCAATTCATGGAATCCAAAGGGTTTATTCGGGTTCCATTAAAAAAGCTGGCTTCGGGACATTATTTGTTTCACGGAAAAATAAATTCCATCAAAGGCGATTTTATTTTAGATACCGGTGCCTCAGTCAGTTGCATCGGACTTTATGAAAGTGATCATTTTCTCCTTGTCAAAGAACACAGCGTGCTGAAAGGTGTGGGAGCAGGAGCAGGCGATATGGATACCATGATATCTAAGAAAAACACCTTTCAGCTCGGTAAAAAATCGTTTCGAAATATGGATTTTGTATTGCTTGATTTGCATCATATCAATCAAGCTTTAATGCAGATGGACGGAATTTCAGTACATGGAATCATCGGAGCCGATTTTTTAAAAACCCAACGTGCAGTCATCGACTATGGTCGGAATTGCTTCTACTTTAAAGGATGAAAAGAGTTGTTCATGCAATTCTTATAAAGATTTATTAAAAAATTCTTAAATTTCGGGTTTGTAATTAGCTGTATTTAGTATGAAAAGAATCAGAAATTGTTTTCTCACATTGTTTGTGGTCTTTAGTAGCGGCATTGCCCTTGCACAAGATATCGAACAATACCGACTTTTATTTGAAGGCAGTGATGCCCCGGAAATGCAGTTACTTGCATTGGATTCTCTGATGATTCGTACTTTCAGAAGCGATCCCGAGATGTTTATAAATTATTCCAAACGGTATGTAAGTATCGCTTTGAATAACGGAAGAATCAGAGATGCTGCACGCAGTGCAATCAATGTGCAGCACACCCTGACGTCCTATGCTGGCGATCCGTTGTCTGCGATTTTGCTCATTGACGACGTTCTCACACAAAAATCTCATATCAAAGACAGTGTGATTTTGGGAGGACTTTATTTAAGACGCGGTCGTGCTTATTCAAAAATAAATCTTTCTCACGCCCTTGAAGATTATACCAAGTCGTTAAGGTATTTTACTGAAAATGACACGCTGCAACGTGCCGATGTCTATCTTTTTCGCGGACAGGCATATTCCAATCGCGGTCAATTTGTTTCTGCACAAGAAGATTTTGACATGGCTTATCGGCTCTATGAATCGCAAGGAAAATATCAATATATGATTCACGCCCGACAAGGGATTATCAGCATGTTCAGCATGAACGGATTTTATGAGAAAGCCAAAAAAGAAAGAGACATCCTGATAAATAAAATGATTGAGTTAGAGTTGACTTCATTTTTGCCTAACGAGTATTACAATCAGGCGTTGGATTACCGAAAAAGAGGAATGAAGGATGAAGAATACGCCACATTGTTGGAGTCGTTACAGTATTTAAACAAACAAGATTCCAATTTGTACGCTGATATTGGCATTCACTCGTTGTTGGTATCTTACTATTGTGATGTTCAAAAACTGGATGAAGCAAAAAAACATTTAAATTATCTCGAGGTTAAAAACAGTGATTTTAAAGGGGACCTGCCCTCAGAAATGAATTACCTGTCGGCACGAATAGATTATTTAATCGCCATTGAACAATATGAACAAGCTCAAGAATTGGCAAATACGAAACTTCAAATTGCACAACAATTGGGATATGAAGATGAAATAATGACTACCCATGAAACCTTAGCTACTATTTTTTACAAATCCAAAGATTTTATAGCGAGTATAGAAAATTTAAAAATTGCTTCAACTATTAAAGATACGCTGTACAATCGTTCCGTGATTAATTCTTTGGCTTATTATCAAACCCTGTATGAAATTGAAAAAGCAGAAAAGGAATTGATTGAAAAGTCGACCAACATCCAACTTTTAGAAAAAGACAACCGCATTGCCCGAGCCGCCTTGTCATTTGGAGGAGCAATTGCTGTCTTAGGGTTTGGGTTGCTCATTGTGTACCGCAATCAACGAGAATTGAAAAAACGAAAAGCACTTCAGGAAAATTACACACGCGGCTTATTGCAATCGCAAGAAGAGGAACGCCGCCGGATTTCAGAAAATCTTCACGACGGAATCGGTCAGCAGTTGTTAGTGCTTAAGAATCGTCTGATTCAATTGAAAGATCCGGAATCGATGAATATGGTGGATGCTACCATTGATGAAATTCGGTCCATTTCGCGCGATTTGCATCCGCTGCAATTGCAAGAAATGGGAATTACGCGTGCCATACGAACTACCATAGAGCAAATGGACAGAAACACCCCAATTTTTGTAACGGCGGAAATTGACAATATAGATTCGATTTTTCCAAAAGAATTGGAATTGAATATTTACCGCATTATTCAAGAAAGCTTGAGTAACATCTTAAAGCACTCTCAAGCAAAAGCAATGCGAATTACAGTAAAAAAACAAAACAATCACGTCCTTATTTCGATAATGGATAACGGCATTGGGTATTCGGTGGTGGAAAAATTCAAATATTCCAATTCGCTTGGTTTAAAAACCTTATCGGAACGAACAAAGTTTTTAAATGGAAACATGAAAATATCTTCTAAAGACACAGGTACATTTGTTGAATTTCAAATTCCTACACCCGTATGATAAACCCATCGATTGTTACAGCAGACGACCATCCGCTTTTATTAAAAGGACTCAACGATTTGTTGGTTGAAAAAGGTTATAATCTTATAGGAAGTGGTGTTGACGGTCGTGAAGCGTATAATTTAATTGTACAGAAAAAACCAGATATTGCCATTTTGGATATTCAGATGCCTTTTATGTCCGGATTGGAAATCGCCAAGCAGTGCAGTACAAAACAATTAAATACGCGTATTGTGCTGATTACGCTTCACAAGGAACCGGAACTTTATCAAAAAGCCAAAGAACTTCATATTTTCGGCTATATTCTGAAAGAGTTTGCATTGGAAGAAATCGAAACTTGTATTCAAAATGTAAAAGAAGGAAAACCCTTTTTCAGTGCCAAAATAAAAGAAAGCATCGGCGAGCAAGTGAATGATGCAGCATGGATCTCATTGACTCCGTCGGAAAAGAAAATCATCAATCTGATATCTCAGGGCAAAACCAACAAAGAAATTGCCTCCGATCTTTTTATTTCTTACCGTACGGTCGAAAAACATCGCTCCAATATTATTTCCAAACTCAATTTGGAATCAAAAACCAACAGTTTGTTAATCTGGGCCAAAGAAAATCAAGATAAATTTATGTGAAACAACACGTTTCACAGTCACTGTCATTCTGAACGAAGTAGCGACAGTGTTTAGACGCTAACAAAAACAACGATACCTATTTTTATCAGGAAATAGGTTCGGCTTTAAATCCTTTCTTTTCACTGAACTCATTTAAACTTTTAGCAAGATAAGAGCAAAAGCCAAATAATGCCAATTCAACCAGGAATTGTCCAAAGTGTCAAATCTGACTAATAACGTCCTAAAACTGTCTATCCAAGCAAAAGTTCTT
>JAAYLC010000013.1 GCA_012522045.1 Bacteroidota bacterium | reverse complement strand
CCCCAATATTTTATACATGATGTTGTGCTTTCGTGCTTATTTCTGTTTTATTATCATTTTAATATCCGCATAAATCCAAATCGAAACAAACGAAATTCCTGCTATTCCAGCAATTGTTCCGCGTAATGTTGAATTATAAATCGCAAATAGCCCTGCTGCAATTATTATCGCAGAAAGAGGATACATTAATAATCTAATTGTAATCCGTTTTAATGACCATTCGTTCTCAGGGATTTCAACAACATCTTTCAGCGGAGTCCCATCTTTCACTTCATTGAGATTCTTGAGAAAAGTCCTTATATTCTTACGATTCCAACCATATGACACAACAGAAGTCCATTTATCAGGGTCGCAAATACTGTTTGTTAATAGTCCGTCTTTTAATCTGATTATTGTAATCATTTCTCCCCAACTTCCTGTCCAATTCCATGGCCTGTTTGCTCGCAGGTAAGTTTTATTGTTTTTGTCAATTGTCCACTCCAATTCTTTTGATGTCCTCTGAACCGCCTCCTTGAATTCTTCGTCAGTATAGTCAATCAATATTTTCTTAAATCTTAGACGGTATCTTTGAATAAAAAGGAATGCAATTGCAGGAAGAATCCAAGGTAACGAAAATCTCAATAGTTCTCCAGTACTCCGAACGCCATCATAAGTCTTTGTTACATAAATTTCAAATACACTAATCAGCGTGAATATTGGAATCAATAAAAAGAAAACTACGATGAAATAATGACTTACTGTCTGCCAGAAACTTAATTTCAGTCTCTTTGTTTCTTTCATATTTTCAATCCAATCTCTATTCATGAGCAAATCTCTTTTTTGCATAAAGCACAACGGATAGGAATTCCCGACGCGCCTTAACCGCATTCATCATCCTCTAAGTGTCGGGAATTCCGTGTTATCTGAAGGCCAGATGCCCCCAGACCCAGAGCTGCCACGGATGGCAGCCCTTTAAAACAGTCATCACTTCTGCAAAATTGCAAATAACCTATTGCTTTTATCCTCCGAATACATGGAAAAATCAAAATCGCCAAAAATATTGACATTGGCAAATTTGGTTCTTGAAAGACATCTTTCAAATCTCGCTTTAGTAAGCAAACTCAGCGTCATTGAATTAAGTGAATGGGTGAATGAATCCTTTGTTTTTTTTACATCTAATATGTTAAATACGACGCGATCGTCAAAATACTCAATGATATGGTAAATTGCTTCGTCTTGGTATGTTCTTGCAGGTATTAATTTTGGTCTGCTTCTCGCAAGTAAATCAGATATCCCTGAAAACATTACAACTATTCCGTTCTCCTCCAACCTTTCATACATTGAATCTAATGCTCTGATAATGTCCTCATCTTCCAACATATGATTTAATGCACTTGAAACGCAGAGAATCATATCAAACTTTCTTTCCCATGTTTCTGATAGTTTACAATAATCCTCGATCCTAAGTTCAATATTTGTGCCTCTAAGATTATCTTTACAAATATCAATCATCTCTGGAGAAATATCAGACCCACAACTCTTCACTCCAAGGTTATTAATCATATATAAATGCCAGCCTAAACCACAAGCACAATCTAAGCAGGTTTTCACATTGTACTTTTCAATAATTTGAGAAAAGAAATCCCTTTGAAGAATTATTTCTTCTTTTGGATTAAGCGCCTCATAATCTTGAGCAAAATTCTTGTAATCATCCATTTTTATCACCTCATATCTCAAAATAATTCCCTGCCCACTAGGACGGTGGGCATATCCGCATCTGGCTTTCAGATAACGGTTGGTACATGTTGTCGGGGCGGATTTCGAAGAGCGTTCCTGTCCGAAGGACACGGAACTGCGATGCGAGAATCCGCAGTTGGCGTACCACCAAACCCCGCCCTGCAATATGTACTGTGTTGTGTTTAGTTTTTTATTCATTTTTATCTTGTATATTTCTGCTTGTTCTTTTTTTAATCTTAATTGTTATTCTCAATTTCTTTGGTTTCTATAAAAAACCAAGTCTACAAATCTCCATAACAGGAAATTAGAATTTGTAAGCAATGCCACACAATATTCCAAATTCTAATAAACCATCCTTTTCACTTAAAAATAAATGTTTCTCATATTTGGGATTTATAAAGAAAGTATATCTCTCATTACTGTACTTCGCGCCAAAGCCAAATCCAGTTCCAATTCCAAATCCGGTGTATTGAACCTCTTCTGCGTCTTGATAATCTAACAATAATCCATAATTAATAAAGAAGTATTTTCCTATACTATGATTCAAATAAATAGGCAATGAGAATAAATTGAAATCATTGTACCATGGAGTATCAAATTCAGGGTCGCCCGTGTATGCAGGTTTTACTTTTAATTTGCCCCACGAGTAGTTTAATCCCACCTCTATTTTTGTTTTTCCCTTGTCATTAATTGGTCTAAAATATCTTAGTCCTATTGCGTTATTGTTTTGCAAATCAGTGGAGCCATTTCCAGTTAAGAATCCCTGTCTTAAAATACTATAGGTTGCAGTACCTATTGATTTGCCATATGTAAGTGCGAACTCTTGTTGTTGAGAAAAAGAGGTAAAGGAAATAAGAGTTAAAATTAAAGTAGAAAGAATGATTTTATTTTTCATATGGTTTTAATTAGGTTTTATTTAATGATTATTATTCAGTCATATCAGTTGCGTAGCATTTAAAATTAAACACAACGGTTTGCGGCTTTGCGAAGGCGGCGGCGCACTACAGTTCGGACGGGTAAGAAAATTGCAAATTTACTCGTAACTTTCTGCGAGTCAATACCGCCACTTTTGCAAAACCGCTTGTTATAGGCAGTTTACTTCTCCAACTCTTTTTCAATGTATTCTTCATATTCCTCATCAAAACCTATTTTTAAGTGATTTTTATACAACTCTATCAGTTGTTTTAATTCGGTTTCTTTTCCCGAATGACGATAAATATTTGCTAAATTCAGGATAGCAAAAGGATAACTGTAAACCACAACTCTTGATATGCGAGGAAAATTATTCTCTTTAACATTTCT
>JAAYLC010000027.1 GCA_012522045.1 Bacteroidota bacterium | reverse complement strand
GTATAAAACAGAGTGTTTTTTTATTTTAACAAAGATAAAAAATCTTTTTATAGGAGGTTGATAAATCTTAAAATACATAAAATTTAATTAAACTAAAACTTACAGTAAATCATTTTAAATTTCTGAATATGAATAATTTCAATAATTATATTTGATTTGTTAAAGTTGCGATTACAGCAATCAACTTAGAGGGTTACAATTGTAATATAGCATAGGTTCTTGGCTACAAAACACCAGTGACAACTGTAAACTTTTTGATGTTTACTTTTGTAAAAAACAACAAAATGTACGATTGGGAATCTTGGGACAACACAAATTTTGAAGACACTTTAAAAGGCAGGTATATAAACTTTCAAGTCATTAAACCTTTGCTAAATCACCATAAAAATCATTTCCGGGTTTCTGCTGTAGGAAAATCCGTGATGGGTAAAGAGATTTTCATGATTGATTTCGGGAACGGAACTAAAAATGTTTTGATGTGGTCTCAAATGCACGGAAACGAAACTACGTGTACGAAAGCATTATTTGATTTTTTAAAGTTTGTTGAACACCATAAAACGACACAATCTGTTCACCGGCTTTTGTCAGAATATCATTTTTATATAATTCCGATACTCAATATTGATGGCGCGCATACGTATACTCGTGAAAACGCCAATAAGGTTGATCTCAACAGGGATTTTCAAAAGTTTTCTCAGCCTGAAAGCAGCGTATTAAAACAGGTTTTTGAAAAAGTTAAACCCGGTTTATGTCTTAATATGCACGATCAGCGAACTATTTTTGGAGTTGATAAGCATCCTGCAACAATTTCATTTTTATCACCCGCAGCGGATTCAATGCGTTCAATCACAGCTGCACGTCGACATTCTATGGAATTAATAGAAAAAATGAATGTGGTTTTACAAGCGTTTATTCCAAATCAAGTAGGCAGATATGATGATACATTTAACCTCAATTGTGCGGGAGATTATTTTCAACATGCAGGAGTTCCTACGATTCTTTTTGAAGCAGGTCATTTTCCGAATGATTACCAGCGAGAAACCACAAGGAAATATATATTTTTATCCTTGCTTGCGCTCTTTGATTTCATTTGCATTCCGTCAAAACCTTGGAATTCGTATCATTTAATTCCTGAAAATGTAAAAATATTTAGAGATATAATCTTTAGGAATGTTAAACTATCAGATAGTGAAAGGAAAATAGATATTTTGGTTCAGTACAAAGAGATTTTAGAAGGTTCTAAAATAAAATTTAAAGCAGTAATAGATGATATTGGAGAATTTCCCAATTTGATTGGTCATCGCGAAATTGACTGCACAAACAGCAATTTTCAGAAAATTAATAAAGACATGATTAAAAAAGGAGCGAAACTGCCGTATATTTTTAACAAAAATGGCGAAAAGCTAACTTCTTTTTCATAAAACGTTTTGAGGAACTAAAATATCTGATTATTTTTGCAAAAAAATTATTATGGCAAAGTTTAAATTAGATGACATTGATCACAAGATCTTAGACCTATTAATTGACAATACCCGAATCCCCTTTACGGATATTGCGAAACAACTTAACATTTCAGCAGGAACAGTTCACGTTAGAGTGAAGAAAATGGAGGATGCAGGTATCATTACCGGGTCGACGTTACAAGTAGATTATGACAAGTTAGGGTATTCATTTATTGCATACGTGGGAGTGTTTATTCACAAAACATCACAAACGCAATTTGTAATGGAGCGTATCAGCCACATTCCAAATGTTACTGTAGCTCACGTAACCACAGGGAAATTTAATATTTTCTGTAAAATTCGTGCCAGAGATACTTCGCATGCAAAAGATGTAATTTACCAAATTGACGATATCGAAGGTGTAAACAGAACAGAGACGATGATTTCGATGGAAGAAAGCATAAATGACAAAAAACGTTTGTTGCACACTATCTTTAACGAGTTATAATTTTTTCTAAACTTATTTATAAAACCTTTGCTTTGCGGCAAAGGTTTTTTTATTTTCAAACTTTTATAGCGCTTGAACAACCATTTCTATGAAAATATTCAAAAAAGTATTCAAACTTATTAAAGACACCTACATAAGTTGGAATCAAAATGAACCTTGGGCCAAAAGTGCAGTGATAGCTTATTACGCATTGTTTTCACTTCCTTCTTTATTGATAATAACCATCCATTTTGCGGGAGTTTTTTTTGGAAGTCAGGCAGTACAAGGAAGGATAACAAGAGAATTTGAAGGATTAATCGGAGAAGAAAGTGCTCAACTGATTCAATCAATCATTGTCAATTCCAGTTTGTCTTCAAATTCGACCATATTCATCATCGTTGGAATCGGAACGCTGATTTTTGGTGCAACCGGTGTGTTTGTACAATTGCAGAAAGCACTCAATGATATTTGGGGAGTTCGCCTGAAAAAAACAGGAATTCTCAGTTTTATCAGGCACCGGGCGTTGGCTTTCGGAATGGTTCTGGTAATTGGTTTGTTACTATTAATTTCGCTGGTTCTCAGTACAGCCATTAATGCGTTTAGTGATTTTATCGGATCGCAATATGTAAAACTTCCTCCGGATTTAATTCGTTTAATAAACTTTTTAATTTCTCAAATCATCATCACAGCCTTATTTACTACAATTTATACATTGCTGCCCGACGTGAAAGTAAAATGGAAAACCAATATTATAGGTGCTGCTGTGACTACTTTGCTATTTTTGATAGGAAAATATTTAATCGGATTTTATTTTTCCACTTCCGATCCGGCTTCAGCTTATGGTGCAGCAGGAAGTTTGGTATTAATTCTCTTATGGGTGTACTATACGTGTTTAATTTTATTCTTTGGAGCAGAATTTACGGTAAATTGGGCTTTAATGAACAATATTAAAATTGAACCCACAGACTATGCGGCTCCTTCGTATGAGCAAGAATTAGAAAAATTAAGGGCTTATAAACAACAAGTGGAAGAACGTAAAAAGAAAATGGATCAACTGTGTTCGGGGGG
>JAAYLC010000095.1 GCA_012522045.1 Bacteroidota bacterium | reverse complement strand
GTTATATTATGAACAAGTATTTATACCACGAACAGACGGCACCCTTTTACGCTTGACCATTTATGCGCCGATTAAGCGACAATTTAATGCACCAGGCCTTTTATATATGCATGGTGGTGGTTATGGTTTAGGCATTCCAGAAATGCATGAAAAGCTATACAAATCACTCATTGATGAAACAGGGTGTGTGATTGTTGCACCAGATTATACATTATCGGTAGAAAAGCCTTATCCGGCTGCGATTGATGATTGTTATCTTGCTTTATTATGGATGAAAAAGCATCATATGAACTATATGATTAATCCGAACCAACTCATGATTGGTGGTGAATCTGCTGGTGGTGGCCTTACAGCGGCACTAGCTTTGTTGGCAAGAGATAAAAATGAGGTACAAATTGCATTTCAAATGCCACTTTATCCGATGTTAGATGATCGGATGATAACACCATCTGCTCAAGATAATGATGATCCTGTATGGAGTTCTAAACATAATAAACTTGCATGGAAACTTTATTTAGGTGACCTTTATGGTGATCCTAAAATACCTTACTATGCAGCACCAGCACGGGCAATGAATTTAAAAAACTTACCACCCATATTAACCTATGTTGGTAGTGTAGAACCTTTTAAAGATGAAACAATTGATTATGTAGAAAGATTAAAACTACAAGGTAATCAAGTTCACTTTAAAATCTTTGCAGGTGGTTATCATGCTTTTGATATTTTAAGCGATAAATCTGAAATTGCCATTTCTGCAAAAACTTTTTTATTGGATACATTTACATATGCAACCAAAAATTACTTTAAGGAAAACAAAATTACATGAAAATTTTAAACTTTACAATCGATCAAACATTCAATGGATTCAGTATCCGACAATTCTTACAACACTACCATGTCGGTAAACCAACAATTTATAAATACAGTTCAAATCATTTGTTTGAAGTTAATTATAAAACTGTGAACTCAGAATATCGACTTAAAACCGGTGATGTCTTTAATATTCACTTAGAAAATTATGTGATGGATACGGTAGAAGATGTATCACTTGATATTGTTTATGAAGATGATGATATTTTTATTGTCAACAAACCACTACACATGATTGTTCATGATGATGGTGCTAGTCCAATCTATTTAACCAAACTTGTCAATATGTATTTTCAAAAATACGGTTACTTTCATCAAGTATTACCAGCACATCGTTTAGATAAAGAGACAACTGGTATGGTTTTGTTTGCTAAACACTTTATTGCGTTAGCATATTTATCGCATTTATTTGAAACAAGACAAGTAGAAAAAACCTATATATGCGTTGTTGAAAATAAAGTTAAAGTACCCAAGTCAACTATTCAAACGAAGTTATCTAAGGATACTAAAACGCAGAAAATGGTTGTCTCAAACCATGGTAAACTTGCAATAACCCACTATGAAGTTATTGGGTATGAAGCAACTAGAACAAGACTCAAAGTTCAAATAGAAACCGGAAGAACCCATCAAATAAGGGCACATCTAGCAAGTATGAATCATCCGGTTGTAGGTGATACTATTTATGGTGTAAGTAGTTCAAGATTATTATTACATTTTAGTGGTCTATCATTTGAAATGATGCGTACAAAAAAGGTTGAACACTT
>JAAYLC010000106.1 GCA_012522045.1 Bacteroidota bacterium | reverse complement strand
TAGTAATGGTGTTCAAAAAGATGAGCTATTAAAGAATAATACGTCTAAAAAATTTGATTACAAAGTTCGGTTTAACCAATTTTATGACAAGTTATATGGAAAAAAACAATTCAAAGATTTGATTATAAAAAGAATTTTGATGAGTTTTATTTTAAACTGTAAAAAATGTATTTAAATATTAATAACTATGTATCTTATGAAAAAAATACTTTTCGTTCATGATCATCTATTTTACGATTTAAATGGTAAAATATATAGTAGCGGAGGATTATCAAGAACAGTTTGGGAAAGATTTGAAAATTTTTATGATGAAATTGAAGTAATTGCTCGAGGGAAAAAAATTTCTGAACCTGTTCCAGGGTTAGTTGAAACTGAACATAAAAAAGTGAAATTCAATTTACTTTATGAAGTATCAGGAGGAAAGGATTATTATACGAAAGCAGATATAATTAAAAACAAATTAGAAAAATCTGTTATTAAAAGTGACAGAGTTGTGATAAGATTACCTAGTTCAATTGGTTTGTATTGTGTTGAAATTTGTAAAAAACATAAAATAAAATATGTTTCTGAAGTTGTTGGATGTATTTGGGATTCTACTTGGAATTATGGCTCATTATTGGGTAAAATTACAGCCCCTTATTTGTATTTTAAAACTAAAAAGGCTATACGAAATAGCTTAGCTTGTATGTATGTGACTCAATTTTTTTTACAAAAAAGATATCCTAATTCAAGTAATTTAAACATTTACGCTTCAAATGTTATAATAGATGATTTTGAGCAATCAGTTTTAGAAAATCACATTAATTTATTAAATAGTGAAAAAACCTCATTAAATTTAGGATTAATCGGATTCTTAAATGCTAAATATAAAGGTTTCGATGTTGCTATAAAAGCATTAAGAAATGTGATTGATCAATCGGGATTAAATATTAAATTATACATTGTTGGTGGTGGAGATGACAAATATGTAAAAGGATTAATTAAACAATATAATTTAGATGAAAACGTAATAATTGTTGGTAGGTTAAAAGCAGGTGAGGAAGTTTTTAGATTCTTAGATACTTTAGATATTTATATCCATCCATCCAAACAAGAAGGATTACCAAGATCTGTAATAGAAGCTATGGGTAGAGGATGCCCTGTACTAGCATCTAGTATTGCGGGTATTCCTGAATTATTAGATAATGAGTTTTTACATAAACCAGGCGACTATAATAAATTATCAGAACAAATAATTTCAATCATTAAAGATAAAAATCAATTAATTGAAATGAGTAAAAAGAACTTCTCAAAATCTAAAGAATATACTAACGAAATTTTAACCGAAAGAAGGTTTAATTATTGGTCAAAAATTTCTAAAATAGAAAATTAAATGAAAGCGATCATAGTACCTGGAGTAACAGATTTGAATAAAGGTGATCAAGCCTTGGTTTGGGAAAGCTATAGACTCGTGAAAGATACACAGCTTTATGATGAGATTTTTATTCTCAATTCTGGTGATACTCCAGAAGAGAAATCTCTGTTATGTCAACAATCAATAGATCACGGCTTCAAAATGATAGAGAATATCCTGCAACACCCACGGAGAGGGAATCATAAAAAGGATGAACATATTAAGGAGTCAAAGACAGAACTAGCAAAACAAATCAAAAATGCAAGTCTTGATTTCTTATCGACCAAGACCTTAATTGAAATTTGTAACAATTTACCCTTAGTAAAAAAGCTGTATTCAGAGAAGGTATACAATACCGTAAAAGAGTTCAGTGAGGCAGATGCGGTTTTTGTTAAAGGTGGAGGATTTATCCATGCCTATGGGGAGAAAACTGCACCGTATCTGATGTGGTACTTCCTGTTCTATGTGAGGTTAGCTCAGAAGTTAAAGAAGAAAGTAGTTTTTTTTCCAAATTCGTTCGGACCATTTGAAGGGCTAACGGTCAAGAGCCAAGTGAAAGCAGTTTTTCAGAAGCTTGACTTAACCTATGCACGAGAGCACGTTTCTGCAGAAAGTCTAGAGAAGCTATTAGAGAAGAAAGTCCCGGTAGAGATGGATCTTGGTTTCTTTCTTCAAAAAGGTAGTCAGGAGAAGGCAGAAGAGGTTTTAAGAAAATACGACTTTTCGAACGATGACAAAATTGTTGGTATTACCATACGTCCTTGGCGATTTCCAGGACATAAGGATCCGGAAAGTCTATACAAAAAATATATAGATTCTGTCGTTGCATTAACAAATCACATTTTGGAACGTGGCTATAAAGTAGCGCTTTGTAATCAATCATTGGGACCAAATTCACATGAAGATGATCGCAATGCGATCAAAGACTTGCTGAAACAGGTAAACCATCCAGACGTGAGATGGATAAATGAAAACCTGACATGTGAAACGCTGAAAGCCGTTTATTCTAACTTTTATTTCTTTATCGGAACGCGTTTTCATTCTATTATCTTTTCGTTGACCTCGTTAGTTCCTTCAATTGCAATTGGTTACGGAGGAAACAAAGCGAAAGGTATTATGGGAGACTTCAACCTGAATGAGTATGTGATTCAAATTCAAGACGTAGAACCGCAGATATTGATTGGTATGTATGACAAAGCGATGGACGAATATAATGAGGTGAGGCAAAAGATTTCAAAATCCATGAATTTGGTAACGGAAAGTAGAGACAGGTTGATAAATGATATAAAATCACTATATCAATAATGAAAATTATTCGGACAGCAACGATACCGCTTTCACTCAACGTACTATTAACAGGGCAATTGAGATTCCTCGCAAACTATCACGAAGTGATTGCAGTCTCTTCTGATGGAGATCAGTTAGACGAAGTGCGCGAACGAGAAAAGGTTCGGACTATTGCTATAGCAATGGAACGAGGAATCAGTCCGATTAAAGACTTAATCTCTCTTTTTAAATTATACGATCAATTCAAAAAAGAAAAACCGGATATAGTACATTCCATTACACCTAAAGCCGGGTTACTCACGATGCTTGCAGGCAAGATGGCAGGAGTTCCTATTCGAATGCATACGTTTACCTGGTTGATCATTCCTTCAAAACAAGGACTTCTTCAAAAGTTGTTGATTAAAATGGATCAATTGCTTTGTTGGGCAGCGACGAATATTTATCCAGAGGGGAAGGGCGTAAAAGACGATTTGATTGCATATAAAATCACATCAAAACCTTTAAAAATATTAGCAAATGGAAATGTAAATGGTATCGATTTAGAGTATTTCTCAAAGAAGAATATATCAATTGATCAACAAAATCAATTAAAATATAAACTAGGTATTTCTGATTTTGATTTTGTATTTGTCTTTGTCGGTAGATTGGTTGGTGATAAAGGAATCAACGAATTAGTAGCAGCTTTTTCACAAATTTGCAATCCCGATGACTATCGGGACGCAAATTCGCAGATATGTAAACTATTATTAGTGGGACCTTTTGAATCTGAATTAGATCCGTTGAAAGCAGAAACTTTGCAAGAAATTGAACTTAATCCTAATATCATCTCTGTTGGTTTTCAAAAAGATGTACGTCCGTATTTTGCAATCGCCAACTGTTTGGCTTTTCCAAGTTATCGTGAAGGTTTTCCTAATGTGATAATGCAGGCAGGCGCTATGGGTTTACCAAGTATCGTTTCAAACATTAACGGTTGTAATGAAATCGTTATAGAGGGGGAAAATGGTACTATCATTCCTGTAAAAAATGTCGATGCGTTACAACAAACTATGAAAAAAATGATAGAGGATAAAGAATACTATAACAAGTTAAAAGCAAACGCACGACCAATGATACAATCTCGATATGAACAATCGGTCGTTTGGAATGCATTACTGGAGGAGTATAAAAGATTGTTAAAAGAAAAAGAAATCGAGTTTAAACCATGTACAAAAACTACCTAAAACGCTTTTTTGATTTTGTGGCAGCTTTTTTGGGGTTGCTGTTGCTGAGTCCTGTTTTTATGGTAGTAACCATCGGATTGTTTTTTGCCAACAATGGCAAACTTAATTGGAGTTTTTCTGTAGGAAACCAAATATTGTAATCAAAATTGATTACATTTGTAAAATGGAAAAAAGTTTAGAAGGGTTTAAAGGAATCCATCCGGGATTTATATTAGAGCGGGAGCTTCAGAAAAGGTCAATCAGACCGGCTGCTTTTGCTGTTACATTGAATACACACAGACAGATTATTTCAGCTTTCATTAAAGGTAAAAGGGGATTGAGTATTCCGATGTCATTAGAGGTGGATCAAGCTTTAGGCTATGAAGAAGGTACTTTTGCACTGCTACAGGTATATTATGAAATTGAGCAAACAAAAAAACCGAAAGATACGCCAAAACCCGATTTGAAAAATATGCGTAAAGTGCTTTTTTGGGACACCAATATAGAGAATATTAATTGGCAACAACAATATAAAGCAGTTATCAGACGTGTGTTTGAGAGGGGAAATAAACGGGAGCAAAACGAAATCATACGATTTTACGGTGCTGAAAAAGTAAAGAAAGTCTTATCTGAAAATTCGCTCAAACCGATGACATTGCAAATCATATAACTGATGTTATACTACAATACGGTAAACGAGCTGTTAAAAGAGACTTTGCTTACGTTGATGAAAGCAGAAGTGTTTCGTCCATTTCGTTTGGCAGGCGGTACGGCATTGAGTCTGCAAATTGGGCACAGAATATCTGTTGATATCGATTTGTTTTCGGACGCTCAATATGGCAGTATAGATTTTGATGAGATAGAACATTACCTGAAATCGGTTTTTCCTTATGTCGATTATTTATCCAATATAAATCCAGCAATAGGCAAATCATATACCCTTGGCAAGAATCCGGATATCGCAGTAAAGCTCGATGTGTTTTACACGGATTCATTTATCAGGGAATGCGTTATTGAAGACGAAATCAGATTGACCGCAATGAAATTAGATGTTATTCAGCGGGGCGGTCGTAAAAAGGATTTTTGGGATTTACACGAATTATTACCTCAGTATTCAATAACTCAAATGCTGATGCTTCACGAGCAGCGTTATCCATATTCACATGATAAAAAACTTATAATTAAAAATTTTACCGAATTTGCATCAGCTGACAATGATTTTGATCCGGTTTGCCTAAACGGAAAATATTGGGAGTTCATAAAAGCGGATTTTGAAGATGCTGTACAGAAGTTTAATCTTTAATATTACTGTTTTAAAAACTAGACATGTACAAAAACCACCTCAAACGCATACTTGATTTTCTGGCAGCCTTCTTCGGACTTCTTGTGTTAAGTCCCATATTCCTTGTCGTAACTATCGGTCTGTTTTTTGCCAACAACGGAAAACCTTTCTTCTTTCAAAAAAGACCGGGGAAAGACGAACGTATTTTTAAAATTATCAAGTTCAAAACCATGAACGATAAAAAAGATTCGCAAGACAATTTATTACCCGATGCCGACAGATTAACAACTATCGGCGTTTTTGTAAGAAAAACTTCTTTGGATGAAATTCCACAATTAATCAATGTGCTAAAAGGAGAGATGAGTTTGATTGGTCCGCGTCCTTTACTGCCACAATACTTGCCTTTATATAATGAAACGCAAAAAAGAAGACACGAAGTGCGACCTGGTATCACTGGCTGGGCACAAGTCAATGGCCGTAATGCAATCTCTTGGCAAGAAAAGTTTGAACACGACGCATGGTATGTCGATAATATAAGTTTGTGGTTAGATATAAAAATCTTATTTTTAACGATTAAAAAAGTGTTTGTCAGAGAGGGAATTTCGCAAGATGGGCAAGCAACAACAGAAGTTTTTAAAGGGAATTAGTATGTATTTATTTGGAGCAAGCGGTCAAGGAAAAGTTGTAATTGATATTATCAAGACTTCTGTCAAAGAACTTCATATAGAAGCTGTTTATGACGATAATCCCAAATTAGCTTCTTTGTTGGATATTCCTGTTTTGTTGACCAATCTAGAGGTTCTAAATAATCAGGCTTATCAATGGCTTATCAGCATTGGAAACAATAAATTCAGAAAGCAAATTTCTGAAAAAATAAAAGGAAGTTTTTTAAAAGCAATTCACTATAGTGCTATAATTTCTGATACTTCAGAAATAAACGAAGGAACTGTAGTGATGGCAAATGCTGTAATTAATCCGGAAGCTAAAATAGGAAAACATTGTATTATCAACACCAACACAGTTATAGAACACGATTGTATAATTGATAATTTTGTTCATATTTCTCCCAATACGACTTTGGCAGGAGATGTTGAAGTAGGGGAAGGCACTCATATTGGCATTGGTGCATGTGTTATTCCCGGAGTCAAAATCGGAAAATGGTGTACCATTGGGGCGGGAACCGTCATCATTGAAGACGTTCCCGATGGAGCGACCGTTGTCGGAAACCCCGGAAGGATAATAAAGCGCCACTAAATCATTTCCGCACTCTAATAGTGCTAGTGCGAACAACCTCAAAAAACGCACTCTAACAGTGCAAATATTTGCATAAAACGCACTACAACAGTGCATAAATTTTATATATTTGCACAAACAAAATGCAAATGGATGCTTTATTTGAATATTCCAATCAGCTGATTTCCGAGGTAGATACGGCATTTATACGCTATTCCTATCATCAGATTAATTGGCAAAACAGATTGATTGGGCTTATTGGTCCTCGAGGTGTCGGGAAAACGACTTTGGTTTTGCAATACATCAAAAATAATCTCAATATTCATCAAACTTTATATGTAACAGTCGAGGATTTTTTTTTTGCCAAAAATCGCCTGACAGATTTAGCAGATTCTTTTGTGAAATCGGGAGGGAAATATTTGTTTATAGACGAAATACACAAATATCCCGATTGGTCTAAAGAGCTGAAACTGATTTACGATTATCACAAAGAACTGAAAGTGGTTTTTACAGGTTCTTCGGTACTTGATATCAAAAAAGGAAGCTCGGATTTAAGCCGCAGAGCAGTGATTTACACCATGCAGGGATTATCTTTTCGGGAGTATTTAATGCTTTTTCATCAGACAGAAGTTCCGAAATTCAGTTTAGAAGAAATTCTGAATCATCAGGTTGATTTGCCACAAATTCCGCATCCGTTACCTTTGTTTGATGAATATCTGAAAAGAGGCTATTATCCTTTTGCCATAGAAGACGATTTTGATTTGAGGTTACAACAGGTGGTCAACCAGACCTTGGAAAGCGATATTCCGACTTATGCAGCTATGAATGTATCAACAGGCAGAAAGCTAAAACAGTTGTTAGCCATTGTGGCAGAAAGCGTTCCGTTTAAGCCCAATATGAGCAAGATTGCTGAAATGCTCAACATCAGCCGAAACAACATAGCCGACTATCTCCTTTATATGGAAGAAGCAGGAATGGTGGCACAGCTGAGAAATGAAACGGAAGGAATCCGAGGTTTAGGTAAGGTGGAAAAAGTCTATTTGGACAATACTAATTTGGTGTATAATTTAGCCAGGGAAAACCAAAACACAGGAAATGTCAGAGAAACATTTTTTCTGAACCAGTTAAGCGTTAAACATCAGGTTGTTTCATCATCATTAGCAGATTTTAAAATTGAGCATATAGAATTTGAAGTAGGAGGAAAAAACAAAGGACTAAAACAAATAAAAAGTGCCAAAAAAGGATTTGTAGTCAAAGCCGATATCGAAAGAGGCTATCTGAATACGATTCCATTATGGCATTTTGGATTGATGTATTAAAATTTAATCAAAACCGGTTCTTGTTCTATAGTTTCTATAAATACACCTTAAAGTTTTCAGTTTTACAATAGAGTTATAATCGTATCTATAATTTTTTGTAATTTTACTGAAAGTTACAATCGTATATAGATTATGAGCCTGAATTTGCCAAATAGTATTCCGAGACCTTTATATATAGATAGAGTAATTCCTTTTATGGGAAAAAATCTGATAAAAGTGTTTACAGGTCAACGACGGGTAGGGAACAGTCAACAAATAATCAAATGAATAATTAATCAAGACGGTCAACACTATTTAGGGAAGCTCAAACTTTCAATTTTCAACTAAAAAAACGACAACAAGAATCAGTATTTTCATAGTCTCCAGTTTTACAAATCTCGAATAGCTTCAATCATCTAAAAAGTTTTTATGGTCATAACTGCAAAAACTTAAAATATTAGCTTATCTTTGAGGTTATAACCTAAAAAAGTATGATTCTAAGACCGAACTATATTGATGCACTAATACCCTTTGTCGATAAGCCACAGATAAAGATTATTACCGGAATCCGTCGTTCCGGGAAATCGGTTGTATTGGCTCTACTCAAAGAAGAATTGCTGCAAAGAGGTGTGAAGGAAGAGCAGATTATAACCATTAACTTTGAAAGTTTTACATATATAGAACTGACAAATGCAAAGAATCTGTACGTATTTATCAAAGAGAAAATCATAAATACGCATAAATATTACCTTTTGTTGGATGAAATTCAAGAGGTAGAAGATTGGGAAAAAGCGGTCAATTCTTTTATAGTCGATTTTGATGTAGATGTTTATCTCACCGGTTCCAACTCTCATATGTTGTCTTCCGAATTAGCAACTTATTTGGCAGGAAGATATGTTGAAATTCCTGTTTTTACACTTTCTTACAGGGAGTTCTTAGATTTCAGAAAACATTATTTTAATGAAGAAAATACGACAGATTCTTTTGTGCAGTATCTCCGTTTTGGAGGATTCCCTGTGATTCATACAGCCGATTATTCCGAGGAAACAGCTTATAGAGTTGTCTATGATATTTACTCTTCCGTTATTTTGAGGGATACCGTACAACGTTACAAAATTAGGGATATTGAACTTTTGGAACGGGTGATTAAATACGCTTTTGATAATATTGGCAATACTTTTTCGGGTAAAAACGTCGCTGATTATTTTAAAAGCCAACAACGTAAGGTGGATGTAAATACAGTTTACAATTACCTGAACGCTTTAGAAGGCGCGTTTGTTCTGTATCGTGTACCTCGCTATGATATTAAAGGAAAAGAAATTCTAAAAACACAAGAGAAATTTTATGTAAGTGATGTTTCAATTATTTATGCCTTAATGGGTTATCGAGATCGAATGATTTCGGGAATTTTGGAGAATATTGTTTTTTTAGAACTCAAACGAAGAGGTTTCAAGGTATATATAGGAAAACTAGATACTACCGAAATCGATTTTGTTGCAGAAAAGCGAAATCAAAAAATATATATACAGGTAGCTTATAAATTAGATAATGAAAAAACCGTAAACCGTGAATTTGGAAATCTGTTGGCTGTTGATGACCAATATCCAAAATATGTTGTAACGATGGATGAGTTTTGGCAAGATAGTATTGAAGGAATACAACACCTGCACATAACCGATTTTTTATTAAAAGAGACTTAAATAGTAATTAAGAGACTATGAAAAATAGGAATCAGGAACTCAAAAATCCACATCCAAATCGAGAATATGAATGTCGGTATAAGCATGAAAAATTAGTTGGCTTTAAGATTGACCAAAATAAAAAACCAAAACCTTATTTTGTTATCGCAATCCAGGATACGGTAATGTGCGTTGCGGTAAAATATAGTTGAAATGAATATTGAAGCGTTGGCACTACTGACCAAGATTTAGCTATTTTAAGAGTAATAATAACAAACTCACATGAAATTCTATAGCCGAGAAAATGAATTGGAATTATTGGGTAAGATTGAAAAGTTATCCAAACGTACCGCTCAAATGACTTTTGTTGTCGGGAGAAGACGGATTGGTAAAACAAGTTTATTGCTAAAAGCTACAGAAAATAAGGAAGTACTCTATTTTTTTATAGCAAAAAAAGTGAGGCATTGTTGTGTGCAGAATTTATAGAAGAGATTAGCAAAGGTTTAATATTCCGGTTTTTGGAGAGATTAAAACATTCAAAGATTTATTCGGCTTTTCAATGGTAGATGTGTGGGGCGTGTACAAAACAATATTAAGGGCAAGTATATTTCTCAAAGAGTACAGTATTGCGACAGAAACAATTTTTAAAAGGATATTTAATTTTAAATACCTAAATTGCGCCTTTTATGATAACAATTAACCAATACGAATTTCTTTTTTAATTAATGACAAAAGCAAGCAATATACCTATCGAAAATAATATTCAAGTCTGTCCAACGCAAGAACAGGCTTCTATAACGACAGCGCATCTGATTGCCGATGTGATTAAAAGCAAGCAGGAACTGGGAGAATTTGCTGTTTTGGGACTGGCAACGGGAAATACGCCCAAATTGGTGTATCAAGAATTGGTGCAAATGCACAAGAATCAAGGACTCAGTTTTAAAAATGTCATCAGTTTTAACTTGGATGAGTATCACGGCATCACTCCTGCACATCGTTTGAGTTACCACCGCTTTATGCGAACGTACCTCTTTGATCATGTGGACATCCTTCCGGAGAACATTCATTTGCCTTTTGGAACTTGGGAACTGAACAAGATTGAAGCACATTGTGCTGCTTATGAAGCGAAAATCAATGACTACAACGGCATAGACATTCAGTTGCTCGGAATCGGACGCAATGGACATATTGCTTTTAACGAGCCGGGTTCTCCATTTGACTCTGTTACACGTCTGATTGATTTGCATCCGTTTACACGAAATGATGCCGCTGATGAATTCGGTGGGTTAGACAAAGTTCCGACACAGGCCATTACAATGGGAATACATACCATTATGAACGCAAAGAGGATTTTGCTATTGGCCTTGGGCAAGCGTAAAGCCGAAATCATCAAGAAAACTTTTGAGAGTGAAATGACTCCGCAAATTCCGGCCACTTTTTTAAAAGCCCGACCCGATATTGAATACATTTTTGATACAGAAGCTGCTTCTTTGTTGTAAGAACAAATACAAAGCTGGAAAAGTTGTTAAAATTCAACGAAAGATTTTTTTAAAATTCCGCTACCTTTGAATCTCAAATATTAAAGACCATGAATTCAAAAATATGGCTTTCTTCTCCACACATGGGCGGAGGGGAACAAAAGTATGTTCAAGAAGCATTTGATACCAATTGGATTGCACCATTGGGTCCCAACGTACAAGGTTTTGAACAAGCGTTGCAAAATTATCTTAAAGACGTTCACGTAGCTGCATTGAGTTCCGGAACGGCAGCCATTCATTTGGGATTGATTTTGTTGGACGTAAAACAAGGTGATGAGGTTTTATGTCAGTCTTTTACTTTTTCAGCTTCGGCAAATCCGATTGTTTATCAAGGAGCGCAACCTGTTTTTATCGACAGTGAAGAGGATACATGGAATATGTGTCCAAAAGCGTTGGAACAAGCAATTGAAGCACGCATTAAAGCCGGAAAAAAACCCAAGACAATTGTTGCGGTTCACCTTTATGGAATGCCCTACAAACACAAAGAAATTAACGAAATTGCAAAGGCTTACGAGATTCCGGTATTGGAAGATGCTGCAGAAGCTTTAGGAAGTTCTTATTACAATCAACCGTGTGGAACCTTGGGAGCGGTGGCTGCACTGTCATTTAACGGCAATAAAATTATTACCACTTCAGGAGGCGGCGCGCTGGTTGCCCATGAGGAAGCTTTGAAGAACAAAGCGATTTTTTTAGCGACTCAAGCTCGGGACGAAGCGCCTCATTATCAGCATTCGCATATCGGATACAATTACCGAATGTCCAATGTGGTGGCCGGAATCGGGAGGGGACAAATGGAAGTGTTGAACGATCGGGTGAAAGCGCGAAGAGCCAACTTCGAATTTTATAAAAAGCACTTGGGTGAATTGCCCGGTCTGTATTTTTTGCCCGAACCTGAAAACAGCTTCAGCAACCGCTGGCTTTCTACCGTGTTGATTGACAGTGCTGAATTTGGTGAAGATGCTGCCGCAGTCCGACAGCGCTTGGAAAAGTTAAACATCGAAACCCGACCGCTGTGGAAACCGATGCACCTTCAGCCGGTGTTTGAGAAGTATCCTTATTATGGTGAATCGGTGGCGGAAACCTTGTTTGAAACCGGATTGTGTCTTCCTTCGGGATCCAATCTTACAGAAGCAGCTTTAAATCGCATCGTTGATGCAATCGGCGCGAAACATTAAACAGTAAATTTATCAGCGTCAGCGCACACAACTCTGATCTTTATTTTGTATTTTCGAAAGATGTATTTAAAGCCTTTTAAAGAATATCTCGAAAAAGAAAAAAATCGTTCGCAGCATACGATTGTTGCATATTGTAACGATTTAAAAACATTTTCCGATTACTTACATCAAGAGACGGCAGGCGAAGTAACAACCGAGGCAGTGACCTATAATTTTATTAGAAATTGGATAGTCTCCCTAACTGAACACGGGATGTCTGCAAGATCTGTCAACCGTAAAATATCGTCTTTAAACACCTATTATAAGTTTCTGATGCGAATTGGAGTGATTTCCAAAAATCCGTTGGCAAAACACCGTGCCTTGAAAACTCCCCGCACCATTCAAATTCCTTTTTCAGAAAAAGAAGTTACTCAGGCGATTGATGTAGCAAGCGGGGAAGAAAGTTACGATACCCGACGCGACAAGTTGATATTAGAACTGTTTTATACTACCGGAATACGAAGAACGGAATTGATCAATCTGCGCATCGCTGATTTTTCCAAGGACGATCATTTATTACGCGTGTTGGGCAAAGGAAACAAAGAAAGGATTGTCCCGTTACTTCCCCGAGTTGCAAATGCGATATCGCAATTTATTTTAATACGCGCCACGTTAGCGGAAATAAAGGACGAGGAATACTTGTTTCTTACTGCGAAAGGGAAAAAGCTCTATCCGAGTTTGGTTTACCGCATCGTGAAAAAATATTTTGAGACTGTTTCGGAAAAGACCAAGCAAAGTCCGCATATGTTGCGTCATACCTTTGCTACCCATCTCTTAAATAACGGCGCAGAAATCGATGCGATCAAAGAATTGTTGGGACATAGCAGTTTGGCAGCAACACAATTTTACACGCATAACAGCATTGCACGTTTAAAAGAAGTGTATGCCGGCGCACATCCGCGAAATAATAAAAAGGAATGAGTTTCAATTACATAGGATTTACGGGAAAAATAGCGGTGAAAATTATTTGTGTTTTTTTGTAAAAAAGTTTTGACAGATAAAAAATTTATATACATTTGCAGTCCGTTAGAAAAGCGGATTTTTTTATGCTTTCAAAGCTGAGTGTTTTTGGAAGTTTAAAAAAATGGAATACAATGCCGATATAGCTCAGTTGGCTAGAGCACGTGATTTGTAATCTCGGGGTCGTGGGTTCGAGTCCCTCTATCGGCTCAAAAAAGGAACTGCTTTTTTGATCTTTGAAAATTAAGGTTTTTTAGGCGAAAAGATCTGCCTTGTGCAGGTTGAAAAAAGGGAAGATACTCAAGCGGCCAACGAGGACAGACTGTAAATCTGTTGGTTTTCACCTTCGCAGGTTCGAATCCTGCTCTTCCCACACGATGAAGGAGATGAAAAAAAGAGCGTAAGCATGTGTGTAGTAAGCATAAAAGTATTATCTTTGCGCTCGATTTTGTGTGTAGTGAATGATGAATAAGGTGTAAAAGTTCATTAAAATATTGAAATTGCGACAGTTTGACTGTCGGAAAAATGCGGGAGTAGCTCAGTTGGTAGAGCGTCAGCCTTCCAAGCTGAATGTCGCCGGTTCGAACCCGGTCTCCCGCTCAAACACCTTCCTGAATAATAGGAGTCTCTCCCTTTTTCTTAAAAAGGAGTGAAGTCTTTACGCCGGTGTAGCTCAGGGGTAGAGCGCTTCCTTGGTAAGGAAGAGGTCATGGGTTCAATTCCCATCATAGGCTCGTGCTTACTATAATTAACACTAATATATAACTAAGATTAAATCAGTAAAAAATGGCAAAAGAAACATTCGATAGATCTAAGCCTCACCTTAATATAGGTACCATTGGCCACGTGGATCACGGTAAAACAACTACTACTGCTGCTATTACTAAAGTATTGGCAGATGCAGGATTTTCAGAAGCAAAATCATACGATCAAATTGACAATGCTCCTGAAGAGAAAGAAAGAGGAATTACAATTAACTCTTCGCACGTAGAATACGAAACTGAAAATCGTCACTATGCACACGTTGACTGTCCCGGTCACGCGGATTATGTTAAAAACATGGTTACGGGTGCTGCGCAGATGGACGGTGCAATTCTTGTAGTTGCTTCTACAGATGGTCCGATGCCGCAAACACGTGAGCACATCCTTCTTGGTCGCCAGGTGGGAATTCCTCGTATTGTTGTTTTCATGAACAAGGTTGACATGGTGGATGACGAGGAGTTGTTAGAGCTTGTTGAGATGGAAATTCGCGACTTGTTGAACTTCTACGAGTATGACGGTGATAACGGTCCTGTAATTCGTGGTTCAGCACTTGGAGCACTTAACGGTGAGCAAAAATGGGTTGATTCTATTTTAGAATTGATGAAAGCGGTTGATGAGTGGATCGAACTTCCTGAAAGAGATGTTGACAAGCCTTTCTTGATGCCTATCGAAGACGTTTTCTCGATTACAGGTCGTGGTACAGTAGCTACCGGACGTATTGAAACCGGAGTTGCTAACACAGGAGATGTTGTTGATATTATCGGAATGGGTGCGGAAAAATTATCTTCTACCATTACAGGAGTTGAGATGTTCCGTAAGATTCTTGATAGAGGAGAAGCTGCTGATAACGATGGAATCCTATTGAGAGGTATCGACAAAAACGATATCCGTCTCAGAATAGTAATCTGTAAGAAAGGTTCTGTAACGCCACACTCTAAATTTAAAGCTGAGGTGTATATCCTTAAGAAAGAAGAAGGAGGAAGACATACGCCATTCCATAACAACTACCGTCCACAGTTCTACGTTCGTACAACTGACGTAACCGGAACAATTATGCTTCCTGAGGGTGTTGAGATGGTGATGCCCGGTGATAACCTTTCTATTACTGTAGAGTTGTTGCAGCCAATTGCAATGAGCGTTGGTCTTCGTTTCGCGATTCGTGAAGGAGGACGCACTGTTGGAGCAGGTCAGGTAACTGAAATTATCGAGTAATCAACGATATAAGGTCTTAAAGGTGTCCGCTCAATCAGCGGATGCCTTTTGGGCTTTAATGATGATATTTAAATAACAATATACACGGGTGTAGCTCAGTTGGTAGAGCACTGGTCTCCAAAACCAGGTGTCGGGAGTTCGAGTCTCTCCTCCCGTGCATGTCGACTCCAAAAGTCAACAAATTCAAAAAAGATTGAAAATTCAAAACCGTTTGGTTTTGCAAGCAATAGATAACGACAGATGGTAAAATATATAACAGATTCTTATAACGAACTCAAAAATCACGTGACTTGGCCAACCTGGTCAGAAGCGCAAAAGCTCACCGTTGTGGTTGCCGTTTTTTCAGTGTTGTTGGCGTTGGCTGTTTGGGGTGTTGATTCCGTATTCAGTAGAATTATCGGAATATATTTTCAATGGATTAAGTCTTAAAAATGCCTGAAACAATTGGAACAAAGAAGTGGTATGTAGTCCGATCGGTCAATGGTCAGGAAAACAAGATCAAATCGTATATCGAAACAGAGATAAAACGGTTGGAGCTGGAAGATTATGTCGATCAGGTATTGGTGCCCACAGAAAAAGTAGTACAAATTCGCAACGGTAAAAAGATAAACAAAGAACGCGTTTATTTTCCGGGTTACATTATGGTAAAGGCATATCTTGGGGGAGAAGTTCCTCACGTTATCAAATCGATTAATGGGGTTATCGGTTTTCTGGGCGAAACCAAAGGAGGCGATCCGGTTCCTTTGCGTCCCTCTGAAGTAAACCGCATGCTTGGAAAAGTAGACGAGTTGTCAATTAAAGAAGACAGCATCAATATTCCGTACACCGTTGGGGAAACCGTAAAAGTAATTGACGGTCCTTTTAACGGATTCAATGGAACCGTTGAAAAAATTAACGAAGAAAAACGCAAGCTGGAGGTTATGGTGAAAATTTTCGGAAGAAAAACACCGCTTGAGCTCAGCTATATGCAAGTCGAAAAAGTATAAAAATTAATTGTTACGCCTAATAGGTTATTTCTTTGGCTTCCACATTAGAAATACCACATTAAAAATTGAACAATGGCAAAAGAAGTCAGTAAAGTAGTAAAGTTGCAAGTTCGAGGAGGTGCTGCCAATCCTTCACCGCCGGTAGGTCCTGCATTGGGTGCGGCCGGAGTGAATATTATGGAGTTCTGTAAACAGTTTAATGCACGAACTCAAGATAAGCAAGGAAAGGTATTGCCCGTAGTCATTACCGTGTTTAAAGACAAATCGTTTGATTTTGTCATTAAAACACCCCCTGCTGCAGTACAATTACTTGAATTGGCAAAAGCAAAAAAGGGTTCGGGAGAGCCTCATGCAAAAAAGATCGCCACCATCTCTTGGGATCAGGTGCGTGCAATAGCCGAAGACAAAATGGCAGACCTCAATTCGTTTACGATTGAATCTGCAATGAAAATGGTTGCCGGAACTGCACGTTCTATGGGAATTAAAATAAGAGGTGAGGCACCTTTTTAATTTGAAAAAAGAATCTATATAATGGCACGATTAACAAAAAAGCAAAAAGAAGCTCGTTCAAAAGTTGAACCAAATAAAACTTACACATTGGCCGAAGCTTCAGCTTTAGTAAAAGAAATTACCAACGTAAATTTTGATGCTTCCGTTGACTTGGCCGTACGTTTAAATGTGGATCCGCGCAAAGCGAATCAGATGGTTCGCGGTGTGGTAACCCTTCCACATGGTACAGGTAAGGACGTTAAAGTTTTGGCATTGGTAACTCCCGATAAGGAGGCAGAAGCCAAAGAAGCAGGAGCCGATTACGTCGGTCTTGATGAGTACCTCGATAAAATTAAAGGAGGATGGACAGATGTCGATGTTATTGTAACGATGCCTAGTGTAATGGGTCAATTGGGACCGCTCGGACGAATTCTCGGACCGCGTGGATTGATGCCAAACCCCAAAACTGGAACGGTAACAATGGAAGTCGGTAAAGCTGTCTCTGAAGTGAAAGCCGGAAAAATTGATTTTAAAGTCGATAAAACCGGAATTATTCACGCAGCTATCGGAAAAGCATCGTTTGATGCCGATAAAATAGCAGATAACGCTAAAGAATTAATAGCAACCTTAGTAAAATTGAAACCACAAGCAGCCAAAGGTGTTTATATAAAAAGTATTTATATGTCCAGCACTATGAGCCCGTCTGTGGCAATTGATACCAAAAGATATACTGAGTAGTTAAACGTAAGAAATTATGACAAGAGAAGAAAAATCCAAAGTAATTGAGACCTTAACTGCCCAGTTAGCCAATAATAACAATATTTATCTGGCAGATATCTCAGGTCTAGATGCAGGAAGTACAACCAACCTTCGAAGAGCGTGCTTTAAAGCCGGAGTTCAGTTGTCCGTAGTTAAAAATACCTTGCTTAAAAAAGCGATGGAAAACACGGATAAGGATTTCGGAGATTTACCGAGTACCCTTAAAGGAAATACTTCCATTATGATTGCCGAAGTCGGGAATGCACCTGCAAAAGTAATCAAAGAATTCAGAAAAAAATCTGACAAACCCTTGTTGAAAGGCGCCTATATTCAAGAGGCTGTTTTCATCGGAGACAATCAGTTAGACAGTCTTGTTGCATTAAAATCTAAAGACGAATTGATTGGTGAGATTGTCGGATTGTTACAATCTCCTGCTAAAAATGTTATTTCAGCGCTTAAATCAGGCGGTGGAAAACTTGCAGGAATTCTTAAAACCCTATCTGAAAAAGAAGGTTGATTTTACAAGCATTAAGCACTAATTAAAAACAAGTATAAACACAAATTATTTTAAAAACGATAGAAATGGCAGATTTGAAAGATTTCGCAGAACAATTGGTTAACCTAACCGTAAAAGAAGTTAATGAGTTAGCCGAAATATTAAAAGAAGAATACGGTATTGAGCCAGCCGCCGCCGCTGTAGCAGTAGCTGCCGGAGCCGCCGGAGGAGAAGGTGGTGACGCTGCTGAAGAGCAAACCGAATTCGATGTAATTCTTAAAGCTGCCGGAGGTTCTAAATTAGCAGTAGTTAAATTGGTTAAAGAACTTACCGGTGTTGGATTAAAAGAAGCTAAAGAATTAGTTGACAACGCTCCGTCTCCAATTAAAGAAGGTGTTTCTAAAGACGAAGCAAATTCACTTAAATCTCAATTAGAAGAAGCTGGAGCAGAGGTTGAGCTTAAATAACAAGCAATAAAGCACAAAGCTCCGGTTTAGGTCTCCCGATAAATTGCTTGGGAAGGCCTAACCCATTTTGCGTATATAATGGTGAAAACCCGTTTGTACGTTTTTATTTATAATTTTTAATTATAATTCCGTCCATAGATGTCAGCAACGC
>JAAYLC010000080.1 GCA_012522045.1 Bacteroidota bacterium | reverse complement strand
TCTTATCACAAGTTTTTGGGCGATTGCATAAGATTTTCCACTTCCTGCCGAACCATATAGTATTTTATAGAATTTCTCGTCAGAGAAGAAGTCCTCGAAGTGGGGGTTGTATGTTACGTCAGCCATTTAGTCCTGCGAATTATTGAATTTTAAATTAAGGAAAGACTGCCCTAATTCAGCCAAAAACCAAAAATCCTTAACCCTTGATGGATAATCAAATGGACTTCCCCCAACAAACTTCAGGCAATAGCCTTCGCTTTCTTTTATCCAGTATGCTAAAACATTAGCGTACTCGTTAGGTTCAACTTGAATCCAAACCAATATCTCGGCTGAATCTTCGCTGCTTCTTACTTCTAGGTTCTCAATCCTTATGTTTAGTTTCATCATAGTTTTTCTTTTATGTCCTGCCAAACAATCGCCAAATCGTCAAGTTCAAATTCAAGGCCGGAGCCGTAGTCGTTTACGATGGTATAAATGTGGTGATCAAGACAAAAGTCAATGATTTCGCTCAATGACATATCCTGCCAACCCTTGATGCTTGACAAATTGACTTTCATAATTAATCCATACAAAAACCTGCTTGGCAGCCAACCCCAGTCCCAAAAAAGAAATCGGGTTGTAAGCCTATCTTTTTAACGCTTTCCATAGACATTTCTTTTTTAAACCTTCTTTTCGTTTTCTTTTCCATTTCAGAAAACCAACGCATTTTTAACGGCTCATTATCCCAATTTTTTCTTAGTTGTTGATAATGCTTCCAAAAGCACCCAACACAGTTGCTATCCTTTGGAAATATAAGACCGCTTTTTTCAGCCCATTGAGCCACCTTATAATGCGTTATCTTGTCGTCTATCAAGGGGAAAGATAACTCCCTCCAGTACACTTCTGCCCACTTGTTGCGCCCCCCATCAGTCTTGCCTACAACTGCCTTCATATGGGTATTTTCGTAGTTTGCTCTTTCCTGCTCGTCATACCTGAAACCAATCCTCATATTTACAATATTGCCTATTTCTTTATTGCAATATTCAAAGATTGGTTTCATTTTCATTTCAGTAGTACAAAATCGCATCATAAGATTAGGGAGTGCTTTTTTCTTAAAAATAACCTGTTCAAATGTATCTCCCGTAACCCATTTTATTTCTTTTCCCAACAACTGTTCCAAGTCTCTTACCGTGTAAAGCGTTATGTCGCTTTCTGCTGTAGCGATAAAATCTGTTCCTATTTTATCCTCCACATATCGTATAATGCTTTCATCCTTTGGCCGACAATATTCAGCTTCAATACGAACCAAGGCAAAAACATTATAATCTGACGGGTAGTAATAGGCGAGATAAGATGATGTTTTCCCGCCAGAAATAGAATTAAATGTTTCAAGTTCTTCTTTCATAACAAATTAACTTTCAAAAAGGTCATCTAGGTAATCTTCAATGAAACCACTATCTTCACAACACTTCGGTTTAATTGTATGGTCTTTCTTCGGCTTCCATTCGTGGAAGATAATCTGAAAGTTCGTTATCGCATCCCTCACCGTATGCGGGGCGTATGTCTGCCTCCCGTGTGCATAGCGAATGGCCATCCAAATCACGTCATTGAAGCACTCTGCCAACACTTGTATCTTTTGTTTGTCCGTCATAGCCTTAATTTACGTTTTTTCGGTGTTTCGATGCGCTTACCCTCCTTGGGTTGTTGTAAAATTTG
>JAAYLC010000190.1 GCA_012522045.1 Bacteroidota bacterium | reverse complement strand
TCCCAGCGGGTATATTGGCATCCCTCAGCAATGGAGTGAAAGCCCTGTGCAAGAGGTGGATAATTCCTGGTTCTGGGTGAATCACAACCTTGGAAATCATGGATTTGGCGGGGGCAGTGGCAGTAGCAGTAGCTTTGGAAATTCACAGACAGGGTATGGTCTGCCCGGTTTTGGCGGGAACGGGACAGGGCTTAATGGATTTTATTTTGACCATACCTCTTTCTTTTATCGTTCTGTTAGTGATCCAAGCCTAATAGTTCCGTGGAGCATTGTTTCCTCAATGCTTACACCATATTTATCTGATGCTTCATTTCTTCTGGATCCGTATAAAGCGACCTACTCAACAAGGAAGATGTTGGATGACAGTAATAGAACTGGTTCTTTCTTTTTTAGTTATGATCCCGGTAGCAGGAAGTTTTTTATTCCGCATACGAACAAAATAATTCCGGATATTTTGGCTGCTTATGCAGCGCACCTTAATAATGTTATAATTGGTGGAGGGGGTAATGCCGCAGGAGGAGGGGCTAATGCATGGGATTACATTTCAAATGGTGCAAGTGTAGCTTCAGGATATCCAACAATTAGTGGAACATGGGCATATAATACTTCTGGAGACGTAGCATGGACTGGGAAAAACGGGAATTATTATAAGCTTTCACAAGTAAAGAATAATGGTGGGTATGTGAAGAGCATGAATTATGCAAAAAATGCTTCACGGCTTACCCGAGGACTTGGAAGCGGATTGACTTATATTAGTATTGGTGCGACAACAGTATCTACAATAAATGCTGTTGCAAATGGAACTGATAATACGTCTACCTGGACTAATGTAGCAATTGGTATTGGGGGTGGAGTGCTAACAATCGTTGGAGCACCTGTTGTTGTTACTGGAGCCGCTATAGTCGGAGTAGTTTGGGGAGTTGGGCAGTTGTTTTATGGAGATGAGATTAATGGTTGGCTTGATAATAACTTTGGATATAGATAGATATGGAAAGGAAGTTTAACACAATCTGCTATTCGAAGTGGAGATTCGCAACATTATTCCTTTTGTATGTAGTTTCCATTGTACCAGTTGCTTTGTTCTTTTTGCATTTCGGTATAACTGGCCAAATAATTATAGGGATATATTTAGTTATAGGAACTGTTTTGGCTTTTTTTATACTTCCCAGGTATGTGTCAAAAGCAACATTGCTTATTTCAACTGATACGGAAGGTTTTCAACTTGATTGGGTAAAACCATACTGGGGCAGCAAACCCAAACAAACACAACGTGTTCGTTTGGATGAGCTAAAATCCTATAAATATGAATCTTCATATAATTTTAGTACATTAAAACTAAGATTGAAATCAGGCAGTAGAATACAACTTCATCGTTGGTATAATGACAGCAATGATGATTTTGACAAATTTATGACCCATTTTAAGCGAACTATTGAAAGCTACAATAAGAAGAAAAGTACAACAGCAGTTATCGAAAAAGAAAAGTCGATAATGGAAAATAGAACTTTCCTGGTAGCGATAGGTCTTTTGATAGGAGTGATTTTTATAGCGACTATATTACTGGTTATCTTTAAGGGAGTAAGCAACATGAAAGGAATTATTCCTATTTTAATAGTCCTTGGCCCCTTAATTTGGGTTATAATCCGAATTGTAAAAGGATTACAAAAGGCGAAAATTGAATAGGACAAACTATATCAAAAAGCCCGGTTCATTTAGTTCCGGGCTTTTTGATTATAATGCAGCATTATTTTTTTGCTGAGATCCTT
>JAAYLC010000164.1 GCA_012522045.1 Bacteroidota bacterium | reverse complement strand
CCCCATTTTGTGTATAAAATCTTTTTTTGTTTCAGCGTGTTCCGCTTCTCTAATCATTGCGCCAACACTGGTTCCGCTCCTGAGTAGTTGCTTTGAAAGCACATATTCTTTCTTTTGATTACACAAAAATTGGTAAAGTTTCACAATCCTCACCGCAAAGGCAAAACTTTTATTTTTAATTACATTTTCTCTCATCCAATTAACCCCATTAACCATTTATCATTAATAATTAACCATTATCAGTGCAAGGTTGTGATCTCCGCAGATAAACTCCACTTCTTTACCATAAAATAAGGGCTGCCCGAGGACGAGGTGTTTTTCAAAGATGGAGTTCATGGCAATCTCTTTTTTAAATCAGTTAGACAACTTTTAAGAGGCAGTTCTTGTTTTAAATAATTAGATATTACATACTTGATTATTTCAGAACAAAATTTTTGGTCTATACCAAAATGTAACAGAGTAAATAATTCTTGATTAAAGTTTTTACCTTCTTTCAATAAAACTAACTCATAATCATTGTCATTTAGTAATAAATAATAACTTACTGCGTATTTCATATTATCAGTTGCTGTAAAACGATAGTAACCTTTATTAAGATTTTTGAATGCATCATTCTCATTTAATGGATTCAATGAAATAGTCAAATTAAACTCATCAATTTTATCCAACATTAAAATATGAAAATTTTCATCCCCAATAACATTTTCAGATTTTAGATGATTAACTAATTTATTTTTTAATTCCTCTAATGACAAGCTACTTGTAGTCTTATTATCAAAAGAATAGGAACAATCTGAACGCCCATAATTTTGCATCAGAAAATGCCAATGGAGCGCACTTTCAATATACTCTATTACCACCTCTTTACAGTAATCCCTCTTTATTGAAAAATTCAGAATTTCATTCAACGTTCTGAATAATTCCTTTTTATCATAAAGATTTAAAATCTTATAATTGTTTTCTTCAACAACCACAAATAGATATATGCCATGGGATGAACTGGTGGAGAATTTGTAAACTCCGTTAGGAATTGAATCTTTATCTGTTATTTCATTAAAAAATCCGCTGAGGCGAATCTTATTGGAATTCGTACGAGACTCTTTAATTTCTTTAAAATAACCAATTTCAACTAAATAATTTGCTATCCCAGTTTCAATGTTTGCATAGGTTATTGAATCATCACTCTGACTAAAAGTAAAAATCCAACAAAAGGAAGCAAGAACTAAAGAAATATTTATTTTGAAATTATATACCATTACTGTTTCTTTTTTACAAGTTCACCCAAAATAAGTCTCCCAACAGCTCGTGCTGCTCTTTCCGGATCAAATATTCTATTTTTAGGAAGTGGTTTTTTTAGTTCATTATTCTGTCTAAGTCTATTTAAAGTATTTGGTAAAGTGGTATGTGAAATTTCATGTCCGAAGGTCGTTGTAATAATATCGTCTAAATTTAAATTGTTTTCTTTTATAAGACGCAATTCATCAGAATAAAACCAATCGTCTGGATTTTTAAATGCCTCTTCATTTGCCTTCATATAAATTCTTATGGTAGCCTCGATAATTTCATCTTGATTTTCATTTAATACAACATTCGTTCTGCCCAGAGCATACGGTCCCATTTCGGGATCTGTGCCATCTTCGTCAAAAATGACTTTAGTCTGATGTTTACTCTCCGTTAAATATTTAAATTGTTTCTCTCCGCTTTCACCTGAATTTCTTAAATTCTCTCCAAACTTTCTATCTTGTTCAGTAGCGAATTCTGTGTAATCTCCTTTCTCAACATCATACACTAAGTTTCCGTCTTTGTCTCTCCAATCCCGTCCATCGGGATCGGTTAGGTTTATTGGATTGTGAGCCGTATAAACATACGGCGAGAAAGAAGGATAATTAAAATAATGTTCATCAACCCCAAGAAACAACGACCATTTTGGATCATAGTAACGACTATGGTAATAATAATTCCCGGTCTCAGCATCAAACTCTTTAGCGTTAAACTTAAACGGAGAATTATAACTGTTTAAATGTTCCTCAACCAAAAGTTCTCCAAACGGCAAATATTCCATATGTTGGTTTATTTCTCCTGCCAGATTTGTAATGTAACTGGAACTTCCAAGGTGGTCGGGGTGGTACCAGAATGGGGCGTATTTGGCGTTAAACCTTTTCATAATGGTTAATGTTCAATGGTTAATGGTTAATGTTTGATTTTGCTTTTCTTAAAATTGCCGTTGCCAATTTGATGATTTCTATGGCATCCTCATTGAGGCTGTCAAAATGATTTTAAGACGTTTTAAAGCCGTAAAAAGATAAAGGACGGCTCTTTGCCCGCCTTGCATTCTATCAAATAAATATGTTTTATCATTGACTATCAATTCTTTAATGGTTAAAAAAGAGCCAACTCTACATCTGAAACATTACCCTTATCAGCTCAAAATTTCTGAAATTTATAAGCCAACCTTTCATTATCTTTTTCAAGATAAATGGTATCCGCATATGCTTTTTTTATAATTCTGTCACCTTTTTTTGCAGTATAGACAAATATATTTGCTTTATTTAAAGTTTTGTCTGTATAAGGAAAAAAAATAAACTCTCTATTGTCATCTAATTTTATTCTGACCCCTTTATATGCAATATCAACCTCTTCAATTCGATTATCTAAATGTGCTGCATTAAATATTTCAAAATATTCCTTTGCTTTACTCTCAGCATTCTTTTGCAATAAAAATGAAAAAAACAATAGAGCTAAAACTACAGAAATGATTATTATAATATTGAAGTTCGTTTTCATCTTTTGTAAAAATCTTTAATAATAAAAGTATTGCTGACTCCGCTTGCACCATTTATCGGCACTGGACCCATGGGCAGTCCACCTCCAATATTAATCTGTCTACCAATTATTCCATGACCTGAAGGAGTTGGTGACCAAGAACCATTAATACCAATCTTACCCCCAGCAGTAAGCCCGCCAGAAGCCCATAAAGAAACTTGACCGTCTTGAATACTTGTTTGTAACATCATACGATTAATATCTTTAACTGGACCTAAATAATTTGCTCCGCCAATATTTAAAGTTGCATTAATTGAATATCCTGCACCAATACTTTGAGTAGTGGTAATTACAGGAAGCATTGAAGCTTCGGGTCCTCTTAAAACCCAATTAGCTTCCATGCTAGTTCCTCCACCAATACCGGCAATCCCTGAAAAACCACCTCCTATAGAAATGAAATCTGGAACATAAGTTCTTGCTAAATCACTATTCCAAGCATCTGAAGCCATTTCATTAAAAAGATTATATTTTTTATTAGATAATAAAACACTCTTAATTACTCCATCTTCTCCACGCCCCAATACATCAAAATCATCTAAACTTGAATCTTTATAATATGTGTGT
>JAAYLC010000093.1 GCA_012522045.1 Bacteroidota bacterium | reverse complement strand
CTATATCATCATTAGAAGTACAACCTGTAGTAAATGTTGGAATACAGTATTGTGCAGATAATATTTGAACGGAGAATAATAAAATGAATAAGTAAAGTTTTTTCATTAGATGTAGTTTTAAATCATATTTAAATTGAATTAGAATAGGATTCTTCCAATTGAAGAATTCTTAAATGACTCCTAAATATATTAAGGAGCATTTTAGCGGGTCAGATAAAATCAGGCACTATTTCTTGAGAAATTGACCTAAGAAACACTAAAATTATAAAACTTAATGAAAATATAAAAATATTTATGAGGTCTTAAAAAAAATATAATTGATTCAATTTGAAAAAAATCAAAAAATACAGTGAATATTGACGTATAATACTTTATGCAACCTGTCTATGAAGTTACTTTAAAGTTCTTCTGAATTTTTTATAAGAAGTATTTCCTTTCAATCCTCCGAATCCGTTTTTTATTGGTTGTATGCGCATCAACACGAGTGATTTTAAATGAGTGGCATTTCTCTTGAAAATGAAAGAGGCTTCCTTATATAAACGCTAAAAGTGAGGTTGCAAATTCATCAAATTGTATCTTGAGACAGCAAATGACGCAGGTAAACTTGAAGCAATAAAATGCGCAGGTCGAACAATTTGCATTAAGGAAATTTACATGTTGTCAACATCGCGGTGAACATCCATTAAATCGGACAAAGCGAAAACGATAACTTTACCCGTGGGTGTTGTAAAAATTTTTTCGGAAGTCTTTCTTGTTTCGCCTCAGTAACAACGCTTCAATAGGACTTGCAATTTGCTTTTCGATTCCCGTACCACTTTCGGTGTAAACATAATCCGTTACCGTGGTGGTCAAATTCCAAACTGTAACTTTATAATTGTTTTCATAGAAATCGACTCTAAAGAGACCATTGAAAATATTAGTGGTATCCAAGTTTTTTGTAGGTTTGACATCCTCAAGTCCGGGTTTGTCATAATCCAACTCCATGTCGGTTATCCTTCCAAATATTGTATTTTCCGTACTGCATGTGATGGTCAATTTGTCGTTTTCTTCAATCACCTTTTCTATGGCATCTTTTAATTTTTCGGTAAAATAAGCATTCTGCCAAGTGATTCGTTTATTGTCAAGTTTAAAATTTCCCTATTGTGCAAATGAGGTAGTGCATAATAAAACCACCGCAATAAATAACAAATTTTTCATAGCTCATGAGATTTAAGTGAGATTTTTGAGTCGAATCTATAATTAAGATTAATTAAACAGTCGTATTCGTAACATCTCGTTTCCTATCATTTCAATAATCGTTTAAATCATCAAAATTTAAACAAGATAACATTCTTTATAAGTCGCAAATTAATAATTTATTAACACATTTCGCAATTTCTCTTTGATTTTTATAAATTCATTATTGCAAACTTTTTTGACATGTCCGTAAGTTTTGTATTCTGTATTTTTGCCAAAAATCTTTAAGCTATGAATCTCGCGTTGTACAATCCTTATGAGGACCTTATTTTTGATGCGCATTTTTGCTTCCTTTCCGGTGCATTGACTACTGAAAGCATGAGTGTTTTTCCTGAATGGGTATTGGAGCAATTCGGTTTCGGAGACGAACGCATCGAGGTGATGGATAAAATGAAAACCTATCGGTTTTCGGAATTGCGGCTTCCTGCCGCTCCGGAAGTGATTCAAAAATTCGAAGCATTGGATAAAACCTTCCGTACAGCCTTTGATTCGGGATACGAGGCAGTTGCGGCATTAGACGAAGAGATTATTTTCCAATGGTCGGGGCGCATTGTATACGGTTTAATTTATTTGGAATTAACGTATGAACGCAATCGCTTGCTGCGAGAAGGAAAAGAATTTACGCTTTCTCCCTATCTGAAACGCCGCTTCACCCTTTTTCACCTGATGATGCAATCCTTGATTGCTCCGGTTAAATTTAAAGGACGCAAACCGTGGAGTATCGTGGTTTTTCCGTTGAAGTTTTCCGCAGATATTTTTACTTACCGCGATGATACGGTCAATTTATTATTTCAGATGGGTGTAAACGGTTTTGGGATGATTGTCTGTTTTCAAGACAATGGCGCACTGAAGGACAAGATGGCAGGAACTTTAGCCAAAATGCAGGGGTATGTGTTGCATCCCTTGCAATTTGAAGAACTTTATGCACATTTTCATTATTTGGATTATATCCTGCAACAAAAACCGGAATATCGATTTGAAGAAACCGATGAGGCACTGTATGTAGAGGCTGTAGAAATGAAACCCAAAGACGGGCGGCCGCTTTTCGGTCATTGGGATGATAATATTTTTGCACAACTGCTTTCAAATTATTGGAGTGTGTACGGCATTGAAAGAGAAGATATTTTGCAATTTCAGAAACCGCGATTGAGTTATTTGGAAAATCCCTATACCACAGAATTTGTCGATCCGGAAAGCATCACCTTGCCGTATTGACAGCAATAAAGGAGCATTAGTTTTGTTTAGAAAGTGAGTCCTTATGCACCCATACATCCAAATACTTTTGTGCGATTTTGAGGTAATGGTGTTCGCGTTCCACAAACGCACGGGCATTTTTTGAAATGTGGTGAATCTTCTCGGGATTTTCAATGAGCATTTCCAATTGGGAAACCAAACGTTGAACATCTGCAACGGCATTGATACAAACTTGGTTTACATCGAGGTTGTAAAAATCTAAAAACTCGGATTCGGCTCCGGTAAAAACGACTTTTCCCTTTGCCATGGCTTCTAAAGCATTGTAACCCTGATCAAACGAATACACTTGATCCAACAGAATGTGTGCGGCATTGTATTTTTCAATATACGTGTCGTAGGGAAGGTTTTCGGCAGTTATAATTTCAATGCGGTTTTTGTATTTTTTACGGATTATGTCCAGAGCAGCTTCAAAAAAATCATTGCCTTTTCTGTAATAATTTCCGCGATTGATGCCGTGGAATATTTTAATTTTATTACGGGTGTCCATCGGAATATAAGGCAATTTGTCTGTATTAACAGGATTTGGAATCAGTCCTTTGTATTTTTGGTGATGGAGGAGTGACAAATGGTAATCCATATCCGAGGCGATGACGCCGTCTATTTTGTCAAATACAAACTGATGGAGCGAAACAAAAGGAGGCGTGAGGTATTTTAAATCGCCTGCCATGGCTTTTTCGGAAACGCGCCCTTCCAAAAAAGGTTGCAAAATGGAGTAGCGGATTTTACGTTCATAAGCAAATTTGATGCTGCTATGATCTGCGCCACAAGAAAGTAAAAACAGCTTTTTATTCGCTTTTCTGAGATAATCAATCATCGCTTTTTCATATTCGGGAAGTAGAGCAAACGGACTTTCGTTGATGAGTTGCACCACGTCATACCCTTGTAATTGAGCGGCGTGTTTGAAAAATTGGCGTTTGACAGAAATTGAGGTAATATCATTCCCGGTGAGTTTGTATATTCCGACTTTGATTTTTTTAGACACTCCGGCGTTGTACTTTTTATTTAATAAGATGTCGGAATCAAATTTTTTAAAATCATCGCCTGTGGAAATCAATGTGACCTGATGACCGAGCGCCTGCAAACCTTCTTTTAAAGAATTGTGTAACCGACTGTATTCACCGACTAAAAGGATTTTCATGCTTTCTGTTGAAATGTTTCCCGATGCAAAACAGAAAAACTTATCTTTGTTTTTGTTTTCAAATTTACTATAATTCACTCAATGCCTTTGCGAACTCCCAAAAAAGTATGTTTGGTTGCGATTTCTCTCGCCCGCGGTGGCGCAGAACGTTCTACTGCGTTGCTTTCTCAGTTGTTGGAACAACGCGGCTTTGATGTGCATTTGGTAGTTCTTAATGACAAAGTGGATTATGAGTTTTCGGGCAAGTTGTTCAATCTCGGGAAATTAAAAATACAAAAAGACAAGTTGCCACATCGGTTTCTAAGATTTCAAAAATTGCGACAGTACTTCCTTCGTGAAAAGTTTGATTGGATTATCGACAACCGTACCCGACCCGTAGCGATGAAAGAATGGTATTATTTGAATTATATCTACCGTGGATTTCGCGTGGTATATGTAGTTCGAAGTGGCAATTTGGCCGAATACCTTCCGAAACATTCGCGGGTTTCCAAACAAATAATCAAGCGCGCCGAACGCATTGTCGGCGTGTCCAAGCATATCGCTTCTGAAATAAACACCACCTACAATACGGACAAGGCAGTGACGATTTACAATCCGGTGGAGTCCCTTCCCACACTTGAAAAAACAGCTAAAACGGAACCGTATATCTTATTTGTAGGAAGGTTGGTGGAGGCGGTGAAGAATTTTTCGCTATTGTTTGAAGCGTATCAAAAATCTGAATTGCCGCATAAAAACATCCGTTTGAAAGTTGTAGGTTCCGGTCCGGATTTGGAGCAGTTGCGTGCGAAGGTTTTAGACCTCGGCCTATCTGAAAAAGTAGCTTTTATTCCGTTTACTTCCCAAATTTACCCGTTTTACCAACAGGCATTGTTTACCGTCTTAAGCAGTCGTTACGAAGGATTTCCGCGGGTGTTGATTGAATCCCTTTCCGTGGGTACGCCCGTTGTTTCGGTGGATTGCATTAGCGGCCCCGGGGAAATTATCAAAAATGAACAAAACGGTTTGCTCGTCCCCAATTACGATGCAAACGCATTAGCGACCGCAATGAATCGTTTGGTTGAAGACAAAAAATTATACGAGATTTGTAAATCGAACAGTCAATCGTCCGTGGCACATTTGTCCGTCACTGCGATTGCCGACCAATGGGAGAAACTCTTAGCATCATGAAACACCCTGATTTTAGCAATGCCACTGTGTTGAGCATTCCGAAAATAAGCGATCCGGACGGACGCGGAAACCTTTCTGTAATCGAAAAAGACACCATCCCGTTTGTCATCAAGCGAGTGTATTATTTGTATGATGTTCCTAGCACTTCCACGCGCGGCGGTCATGCGCACAAAACCTTGCAACAGTTTCTCATCGCTTTAAGCGGTAGTTTTGATGTGGTATTGGATAACGGCAAAGAACGTATCAGCATTACGTTAAATCGGCCGGATAGGGGGTTGTTAATTCCAAACGGAATTTGGCGGGAATTGGAAAATTTTTCTTCCGGGGCGGTTTGCTTATCGCTTGTCAGCGCGGAATACGATGAAAATGATTACATCCGCGAGTACGAAGAATATCTTAACTTTAAAAAGGACTGAGTCGGATTCCGACTTTTTCGCTTGCCCGTTTGATTTTTCGCATCCAACGAATGCCGAATCCGGGGAGTTTTAATAGGAAATTTTGTTTGCTGTTGAGATTGGTTTTGTCAAGTGCAGCGATTAATTGTTTGAAATCCGTTGTATTTCCCGATTCTTTCGCCAACAATGCCAAGGAAAAACGATTGAGATCCAAAAATTTTTTAAGCGCTTTATGGTGCATTTCTTCTTTCTCAAATTTTTTAAAATTCAAGCGTTGCTCCAATGCGATAGGTCGGTATGACAAACTGCCGGCATTGTATGTATAGGTACTGAGCATTTCGGATGTAAAAACAATCTGGTGATGCAGTCCGATGCGAATCCATAAATCGGTGTCTTCCCCACTTTTTATGGAAGTGTCAAAGGTTCCAACTTGATCAAACACTTCTTTTTTAATCACTACTGCCGATGTGTGAATGATGGAGCGTTTCAGACTGTTTTCAAAATAATCCAAGGGGGTGGGCGCTGTCGGTAATTGAAAATTGTAAACTGCCGGTTGTGGTTTTTTACGTTGATTTTCTACGTAAATAGCAGTAGCAAATACCCCGTGATTTGGAAATTTTGCAATAGCTTTGGCTTGCTTTTTTAAATAATCCGGATTCCAAAGGTCATCGGCATCCAAAAAGGCAATGAATTTTCCATTTGCATGAGCGATGCCCGTATTTCGTGCTGCGGCAGCTCCGGCATTTTCCTGAGAAATCAACCGCAACTTGTTATTTTTGAATGTACGAACAACAGCTTCACTGTTATCGGTGGTACCGTCATTGACTACGAGAACTTCATAATCGTCAAAAGTTTGAGCAAATACACTTTTCAGGGTGCGGGCAATTGCCTTTTCTTTGTTGTAAAGCGGAATGACAATAGAAAATTTAGGCATGTCCTTTCTTTTTTAGAAGCATATAATAGCGTAAACGGTACAAATCAAACCAAAATAAATTGGGGCGGTTGGAGCGGAAGTTGCGTTCCATGCGTTTCTTGAATAATGAAACAAAAGCAATAAAACCGGAGCACAGTCCGAATTTTTTTATTCTTTTATAAGTTTTCTGCAACGGACGCACGTTGTCTTCCAGCAGGTTTTTATTTTCCAAGATTACCGTAGTTTCCACCGCTTGCAATGCTTTTTTTACAAACTGTTCCGATGGTTCCAATCCTTTGTGAATCACCGGATTGTCTATATGATGAACATGCACTTTTAATGCTTTTAATCGGTATGAAAAATAGTTGTCCAAGCCATACAGGTGATCGTGTATGTCATTGACTTCGAGAAAGAGTTCCTTGCGAATCAACAAGTTTTGCGAAATAATCACATAGGGAGTTTTCATGCGTTCATCAACAGGTTTGGCTTCGCGTTTGTTTCCGTAAACCCATCGCAGCATACGATCCCGTTCGGGTGGGGTGGAATCGTAAACAATTCCGCCAAAAATGACATCCGTATACGGAGTAACGGCATTTTTGTATTTTTTTAAAAAATCATTGTTTTTCGGCAATACATCCGAATCTAGAAACAACAGCCATCGCGAACGCGCATCTTCAGCCATTTTTGAACGCAAAGCGGTTCTTCCGTGATTTATTTCCAAGCGTTTGTAAATCACTTCCGGAAATTTTTCAACCTTTTTGTTTTCTTCCAAATAATTCGTGGAGCCGTCTTCATAAACTCGGATTTCAATTGGTTCGGAGAGTTCGTTAATTTGCGCGACCAACCTTTTTACTAACGGAAAAACATTGTAATTGTAAACCGGAATTAAAATGGAAAGTACCATGAAAACGCTTGCTTTAAAATGCTAAAATACGGTATTCTTTTTATGAGATTAAAAAAACTTAATTTTGAAGTTGTATTTTCGTAAAAACGGGTTGTTCATGCGCTTGATTGTTTTAGTTGTTTTTCTAATTGGAGTTTCTGCTTCTGCACAAGAGGCAGCATGGTTTTATTTTCGTGCCAAAGACACGAGTTTCCTGCCCACATTTAAAAAAAAAGGCGATTATCTTCACTATACGGGAACGGACTCCAAACTTGCCGATGTGCTGAAAAACTATAAAATTCAGACTTTTAAAAAAACCTGGAAGCACGCCAAGCGTGAAAATTTGAAAAAGACCTTTTTTGTCATTGCCGACAAGGCATCGTTAAAAGAAGATTTGCTGAAAAATGCTTCCCATGTGTTTGAATACGGCGAGCGCATTGCCGAAGCAGATAAAAAAATTTTTGAGCCCAACGATTATGGCCTGACGAGTACCATAGGCGAAAACAAAGGCGCACAGGTCAATTTGGATTATTACGATTTTCTCGGTGTTCACCAGGCGTGGTATTATACGACAGGTTCTCGGGATGTCATCATCGGAATTTCAGACGGCACCATCGATACGCTCGACATTGAATTTGCAGGAAAATCCAAAATTATCCGTTCATCACAGTTGGTCGATGGACACGGATATTCTGTGGCAGCCACAGCAGCGGCGCAAGGAAACAACGGCTACGGAATTCCGGGAATTTGTTACGATTGCAGTATATATTCAACGCATTATTCCAATTGGGATACGTTGGAACAATTGGTAGAACTATCCCGATTGGGTGCAAAAGTGATTAATTGCAGTTGGGGCATCACACGTTATTATCAAACCGCACAAGATGCCATTTATGAAATGTTGGAAAACGGAACGGTGGTAGTTGCCATCGGTCATAATTTGCCATTCTTAGAAAGCCAAGGAAATGTTTATTACTATCCCGCATCCTATGACGGCGTGATTGCCGTATCTTCCGCAACACACCGTTATGCAGATTATCGGGAGAACATTAAAATCGAAATGCCCAAAAATCTCTATTATGTAGAGAATATCCGCTATTACGTAGGACGCACCGCCGGATTTAAAGACAACGACACGACACAACTACCGCATTTGTATCCGGTGAGCATCAAGAATCTCAACGATAAAATTGATATTGTGGCACCTTCGGTCGGGCTTTTTCGATATGGCGAATTGGCACTTAACGATACCATTGCCATGAGCGAATTCAACCAAACGTCGGGAGTCGCTCCGTTGATAACCGGAACCATCGGGCTGATGTTTTCACTGTATCCCTGTCTTCCGGCAGACGAAGTGGAGAGCATAATCAAACTCACATCGACCAACATCGATGCCATTGAAGCAAATAAACCCTACAAAGGCTTGTACGGAGCAGGCATGTTACACACAGGGCGTGCCGTGAAGATGGTTCACGATATGTTTTCGGAAGGAGAAGTGGTAAAAATTGAAAATCAATTTTTTGAGCGTTGGAACTTTAAATTGACCTCCCATGCGCCCGTGCAAATGCAGTATCAGGAGTTTACCGAAAGTGCGCAACTGAACTTGGTTTCCAAACGCCAAATTGTACTCGGCGAAAATACGGTACTCAAACCCAATGCAGAAGGCGGAATGCATTTAAAAATCGAACCCGGATTGAAAAAAGAATGTGAATTAAGGTTGAGAGAGTAAGAATTCAAATGAAGCTTAAATTGTTGTTTTTTTATTATAATAATGGGGCTTATTTTAGGTAAATAGTCGCAGGAAATTCATCGGCGACGAACTTTCATTTATTTGTCCTTAATTTTCAAAATGAATTTAGATACGTTTTTGTATCTTAGCGCCTTTAAAAAAATAGCTTATTGCGCCCCGGTTAAAGTTCCCCGCCTTTACGTGCAACAATCGGTCAATGAAACCAAAGCGTTATTTTTTTGATTTAAAGCAATAGAAACACATAAAATAATTAAACTAATCAAAAATAATTTAAAGTGAAAGTTACAAAGATTTGCTGCATCGGAGCAGGATACGTAGGAGGGCCTACGATGTCGGTTTTAGCACAGAAAAATCCTGATATTCAGGTTACTGTAGTCGATATTAATCAACAGCGTATCGATGCTTGGAATCATTCGGATTTAGACGGTTTGCCAATTTATGAACCCGGACTCAAAGAAGTAGTTGCCGAGGCTCGGAATCGAAACTTGTTTTTCAGTACAGAGGTGGAAAAAGCGATTGACGAAGCCGAGATGATATTTATTTCGGTGAATACGCCAACCAAAACATACGGAAAAGGAAAGGGGATGGCGGCGGATTTGAAATTTGTCGAGTTGTCGGCAAGACAAATTGCCCGTGTTGCAAAGTCCGATAAAATTGTAGTAGAAAAATCGACCTTGCCGGTAAGAACGGCGCAAGCGATAAAAAATATATTGGACAACACCGGAAACGGAGTGAAGTTTCAGATTCTCTCCAATCCGGAATTCCTTGCCGAAGGTACTGCCATTGATGATTTAGTCAACCCGGATCGCGTGTTGATCGGAGGAGAAGAAACTCCGGAAGGACAAGAAGCCATGGAAGCTTTGGTTGCCATTTACAACACGTGGATTCCGAGAGAACGCATCATCACGACCAACGTATGGTCATCGGAATTGTCAAAACTTACGGCGAATGCATTTTTGGCACAGCGCGTTTCTTCCATCAATGCCATTTCGGAATTGTGTGAAGCCACCGGCGCCGATGTGGACGAAGTAGCGCGCGCCATTGGAACAGACAGCCGAATCGGACCGAAATTCCTAAAAGCTTCAGTCGGTTTTGGAGGTTCTTGTTTTCAAAAAGACATTCTCAATCTCGTCTATATTTCCAAATCATTGGGATTGAATGCTGTGGCAGATTATTGGGAGCAGGTCATCATTATGAACGACCACCAAAAAAGACGTTTTGCCGAAAATATCGTCAGTACGTTGTACAATACAGTTTCCGGAAAGAAAATTGCATTTTTGGGATGGGCGTTTAAAAAAGATACCAACGACACACGCGAGTCTGCTGCGATTTATGTAGCCGATGAATTGCTGAACGAAGAAGCGGAAATTACGGTTTACGACCCCAAAGTTCCCGAAGAAAGCATTTATGCCGATTTGGATTTTCTTGGCACCCGTTCGCCCGAAGAAAACAGAAGATTGGTAAAAGTAGTAAACGACCCTTATGAAGCGACAGCCGATGCGCATGCAATTGCAATTTTGACAGAATGGGACGAGTTTAAAACGTACGATTGGAATCGGATTTATGAAAATATGATGAAACCGGCATTCTTGTTTGACGGAAGAAAACTCCTCGAAAATAAAAAACTTGACGAACTTGGGTTTAAGTACTACGCCATAGGAAGAGGAAACAGCAAGATGGAATAAAAAACCAATTCAAAATTTAATCTAATGGCAAAAAAAGCATTGGTTACGGGTGCGGCGGGCTTTATCGGATTTTATATCTGTAAAGACCTCTTGGAATCCGGTTATGAAGTCATCGGACTGGATAACATAAATGCTTATTACGATGTCAACCTGAAATATGCCCGGTTAGCACAACTGGGCATTGACAAACAGGCTGCTGCCGAATTTAACGCGATGAGCCATTCTTCCCATTACGGAAACCGTTTTGGGTTTGTTCGTATGAATTTGGAAGACCGTACGGAACTGCCCACACTTTTTAAAAACTACAAGTTTGATGTGGTGATTAATATGGCAGCTCAGGCAGGCGTACGTTACAGTTTGGAAAATCCGATGGCTTATGTGGACAGCAATGTTGTGGGATTTGTCAACTTGTTGGAATGTTGCCGACATGCCGACGTAAAAAGATTGATTTACGCCAGCAGTTCGAGCGTATACGGAAATTCCGACGAAGTTCCGTTTACCACACAACAGCAGGTAGATTACCCGATTAGTTTGTATGCTGCAACCAAGAAGAGCAACGAATTGATGGCATACACCTACAGCCATTTGTACAATATTCAAACAATTGGCTTGCGTTTTTTCACCGTTTACGGACCGTGGGGCAGACCCGATATGGCGATGTTCCTGTTTACCGATGCCATCTTGAATGACAAGCCGGTGAAAGTGTTTAACAACGGCGATTTGTCCAGAGATTTCACTTACATTGATGATATTGTAAAAGGAATTTTGCTGATTGTAGAAGATGACGATGCGGCTGAAAAATATCAGTTGTTCAATATCGGCAACAGCAAGCCCGTTCAGTTGTTGGAATTTATCGAAGAAATCGAAAAAGCAACAGGCAGACCAGCCCAAAAGATAATGATGCCAATGCAACCCGGAGATGTCAACCAAACCTGGGCAGATATAGAAGACTTACGAAAAAAATATGGCTACAACCCTGATTTTTCGGTCAAAGAAGGAGTACAGCATTTTGTGGAATGGTATAAGGAGTATTATAAAGAAGTATAATGAAAACTCTTTTATTTGTCGAAATTTTTTTTCAAACACTTGAAAAAAATAATATAAGATATGTTCACTGGAAAAGTAACTTAAATCTCCACAACGCACTTTTAGGAGATGATGATTTAGATATTCTTGTACATCCAGAGGATCAAGAAAAGTTAGAAAATATTTTCAAGGACCTTGATATAATACGAGGATATTCAGAAAAAGATGTTTGGCAGAAGAACATCTATCATTATTATGGGGTAGATGAAGAAACCTCACAGATAATTCACATTCATTTGCATTATGCCTTACCGGTAGGCTATGATTATAATAAGAATTTTACACTACCTATTACAAATGAAGTTCTTGAAACTCGGGAAAAGTTATACAATGTGTATATTTCAAGTCCGGAGTACGAATATGTTATTTTAATAATCCGAATTTTAATAAAGAATTCTTTAACACCATTTTTACTTTCTTCTCCTAAAACACAGATAAAATTATTTAAAGGAGTCAAAATTGTTTCAGGATATACTCTTGATGAATTCCTGTATTTAAAAGAAAAGGTAAATCGCGAGAAGTTAAACAAAATATTAAATAACAATCTACCGGAAATAGGATATGATTTTTTTGAGACTTGTGAAAATACTATTATCCGAAATAACTCTTTATTAACATTCTTAAAAACAGCATATAAGCTAAAACGTAAATTAAAACAATATCAAGATAAAACAGAACTTAATTCATTCCTTCTATCGTTTTACCGTATAAACAAGAATAGAGTATTAAAAATAAAAAATAAAATCTTTCCGGGTAAAATTAAAGGAACCAAACTACCAGAAAATGGTGGACGAATTTTTGCCTTTATAGGAGGAGACGGAGCGGGAAAATCAACGAATATTTCTAAACTGAAAAAGAACCTGTCCAAGACCTTTAAAACAGCTTCTATCCATATAGGAAAACCGCCTAAAAGTTTTGCAGGACGATTATTGTATTATGCCTCTCGAATACTTAATATTCTTGGGCTAAAAGAAATAGCAAGTAATTTAATGTACTTACGTCTTGCCATAGATAGAAAACGTGCATTTGTAAAGGCGGAAAAATTAAGAAAAAAAGGTGTTGTCGTTATTCTTGACCGGATTCCAACAGATAATATTACTGCAATGGATAGTCCCAGAATAAACAAAAGCAAATATCCGAGACTTGCACGTTTCGAAAGAAACAAATATAAGGCAATCAGAGGAGTGGATTCATTATTCGTTATGAAGTTGAATCCGGAAATCGCATTAAAGAGAAGACCCGAAGACAATCCGGATATGTTGCGTATTCGTTCAGGGCAGGTATGGGAAAATAGCTGGGATTTTGAATATCAAATTGTTACCGACACAGGAGAATTGAATTTTGAACAAGTTGAAAGAAGAATCTTAATAAATGCTTGGCAGAGCTTGGTCAAGCCGTATAAAAAAGTAGAACTTATAGGGATAAGCGGAGTAGGAAAAAGTACTTTGACTGCAATACTTGACAATAAATTTGGTAATGTGAAATTTCTTTTTTCACTAAAGGACTATCCGGGTTTAGCATTACAAACAGCTTTTAGGTTTCCTAAAGGATTATATAGCATTTTAAGACCAAATAGAAGTAATTTGAAATCAAGGCTTAAGTATAGAATTTATTATCAACAATTGATTTTAAACAAAATTATTTCAAGAAATCAATTTACGCACTCTAATTATTTTTTAGATCAAAGTATAATTTTCCATTTGGCATTAGGCTTGAAGGAAGGCTGTATTACAAAGGAATATTTCTTAAAGAATATAAATAAAACAGTACCCTTTTTTGATTTTGTTGTTTATTTATACGCACCTAAAGAAGTTTTATTTAAAAGAGTTAAAAACAGAGAGAATCAAGGAATTGGAAGAGCAAAAGATATGACTTATGAAAAGTTTGAAGTTTTCTACGAAGAGTATGAGAAAGCCTTTGCAGTTTTGGAAGAAACCGATTTAAAATTATTAAAAATAGATACTTCTGAATATTCCCCTGAAGAGATATTAGATATAATAGAAAATCATATCGAATGACAAATATCAGAAATAAAACTATCTCAGGATTTTTTTGGACATTTTTGCAAAAGATAGGCTCACAAGGCATCTCTTTTGTAATTATGATTTTTTTGGCAAGGTTATTAGTGCCGGAAGATTTCGGGTTAATAGCAATGTTAAGTGTATTCTTGCAAATTAGTCAGAATGTTGTTACCGGAGGTTTCAATCAGGCTTTAATTCAAAAATTAGATGTAGATGAAGTTGATTATTCCTCAGTTTTTTATATTAATGTAATAGTTAGTGGTTTAATATATATACTGCTTTTTATAACAGCTCCGTTGGTAGCAGAATTTTACAATCAGCCTTTATTGACAAGTTTATTGCGTGTGTTGAGTTTAACTTTTGTTATTAATGCTTTTTCATTGGTGCAGGAAACAAAAATAGTAAACGATTTAGACTTTAAGAAACTTACTATTATTCAAATCCCTTCAACATTATTAGGTGGGCTTGTTGCTTTACTTATGGCTTATTATGATTTTGGGGTATGGAGTATTGTAGGGTTGCAAATTTCGACTCGTTTAACTTATGCTATACAATTATGGTATTATGCAAAGTGGAAGCCTTTGTTTGTTTTTGAATTTCAACGTGTAAAGACACTTTTTAATTTTGGAGGAAGAATGCTGTTTTCTACTATTCTGACTTCTGTTTACTCTAATATCATCGTTATTATTATAGGGAAGTTTTACCCTGCCAGTCAAGTAGGTCTTTACTATAATGCGAAAACAATGGCTTTAACCCCTTCTACGACAATTAAATCAATTGCAGACTCGGTTACATTTCCAACTTTTTCAAAATTACAAAATGAAAATGAGAAGTTAAAAGTTGCTTATAAAAAGGTGATGCAGGTTCTTATGTTTTGGATGTTGCCTGTTTTTACGTTTTCAGCAATTATGGCAGAACCTTTGTTTCGATTAGTTTTGGGAGAAAAATGGGTGCCGGCTGTATCTTATTTTCGTTGGTTATGTATTATTGCAGTTTTATTGCCTTTAGTTAATTATAATCTTAATATTCTAAAAATAAAAGGCGAGGCAAAATTGTTTTTAAAATTACAAATTTATAGAAGGATATTAACTATATTAGGGTTAATAATAATTTTATTCTTTTCCTTTGGAGTAGCAGGATTACTTTTTGTAGAAAGTCTTTCTTATTTGGTTTCTTTTATATGCTTTAGTCATATTTCAGGAAAATTTATAGGTTATAAAATGAAAGAGCAGATTTTGAACAAAATACCTATGTTGATGATATTATTGGTAACCGGTTTTATATTATACTTATTGACAACTTATATAAAAGCAGAAAATGATTTGTTGAATATATTATTAAGTTTTTTTGTTGGTTTTGGATTTTATTTAGGTATGTCAAGGCTTTTTAAATTTCAGGAATTTACGGATAGTGTAATGATTTTTAGAAGTTTTGTAACTCGCTTTAGAATAAAAAAATCATAAGTATATTTTTATTTTTTTAGCTAATACAGTTAATATGGCAGTGTATATAATAATATTATTAGTTTCACTATTTTTATTTCCTGGAAAATATAGTATGTATAGTCCAGAGTATAACTTTACATTATGTACTATGTATATAGTGTTATTAGTGTACTATTTATTTCGGCAAAAGGCATATTTTAAAAACTGGTTGCGTATTGATGTATTATTTTTATTAGGATATACCATTGTACATTTTCAGATTCCCTTTCTATTAACGTTTGACATTGAACCGCTGATGGGAAATAGAGTTTTAATAAATAAAGGGTTAATAAACTATGCGACTTGGATGAGTTTAGTGGCAATAAACCTATGGATAATAGGATATTCGTTGGTAATTAAAGAAAGAATAAAACAGAGTAAAAACCGAAATGACAATAATTTTAAAGTTAATTATGTTCTTTTTGATACTTTGCTTTTACTTTCTTTTTTTCTTTTTGTTGGTGTTGTTGGAAGCCCTTTTTTGATTGATAGAGTTTATGATGGAGGAAGAAGCTGGGGAGAGGGTGCTAATTATGCTAATCTAATGTTGAGAATTCTTCTTTACCTTAGAATAGCCTATTTTTTTAAAGATGTACCTAAACAAATTTCGGTAAGTCAGCTTTTCATAAGGTTGTTAAAATATAGGATATTTGCATTTGTATTGATTAGCTACTTCTTACTTTTTTTAAGAGTAGGAGACCGAGGTCCTGTGATGGCTATATTATTTATTGTTGCCGGACTCTACGTGCTGTATATACGTCCAATTTCTTTTTCAAGATTGATTTTATTTAGTTTTTTAGGAGCTTTTGTAATGACACTGATTGCTTTTGGTAGAAGTAGAGAGGCTCAAGGTAATAGCAATGTAATAGAGAGAGGCTACTCTGCGTATATGTCAGCAGAGAATAAGGTTAATTTTACGGAAGAATTGGCAAGTTCCGTTAGAATGCAATATTATGCTATTGAATTAGTTCCAGACCATCATCCTTATTTATATGGTGTTTCTTTCTTTTCACAAATATTTAGTATTATTCCTTTTGGCTCATTCGTTTTAAAAGATATCTTAGGTATTCCTGTTACGTATTATGCTTCATCTACGTTTTTGAATATTGTAATACAAGGAGAGAATTATGATTCGGGTATGGGAACAGAAATTTTAGCTGATATTTATATAAACTTTGGGTT
>JAAYLC010000232.1 GCA_012522045.1 Bacteroidota bacterium | reverse complement strand
GCCAATCGAATCGGTAGAATTGTTTAACTTGCTCGGACAACGCGTTCTGGTCAAGAAAGCCGGATTCCAAAATGAAATGGAACTCGATGTTTCGTTCTTGTCAAGCGGTACGTACTTATTGAACGTAATCATCGACGGAAAAATCGGAACTTTTAAAGTGATTAAAGAATAAACGAAATCTGAGAAAGTAGTTTTATCTTAAACCTGAATAACCGTCTATTGAATTTTTCTTTAGACGGTTATTTTTTTGGACAAACTTCAGGTTAAAGCACTCCTCCTCCACATTCCTCATGCCACATTGACCAACCGACATAATTCGTATTCGCTGAACCGGAACGCTGGAATTGCATTGAACTTCCCTGATTAGAATGAACTTAAATGGAAAATCCTGTCTTTTAAATGTAGATAATGAGACGAATATTCCGACTGAAAAGTTAAATCTTAAAGAAAAAATTGACAATAATCTGATTTGGTAAAAGCCGACTGAAAAAACCTCAGTAATAGTAGCTTTAATGTTTTACGAAAAATCAATTGAAAAAAAAGAGTTGAAATTAGTATCGAAAAAGGGTTTCACGAGATTAACTAATAAGCCGCCCCCAACAGCAGAATCCATCCCCCACTCGCTTTCTCAACAACCGATTTTAAAACCGACTTCGTATAAAAATTCAAATTAAAATAAAGACCGTACGTGACATCCGTATGGATTGCGCAATCTTTTTTTGCCGCAATACCGGATTACGGGAAGCGATATTATAAACCTCAAAAAGCGAAATGGTGAAATCATTGCTTTCAATGGACTGGTATCAGAAGTGTACTCCGCTCACAATGGCAAGCCTTACTACCAAGTAAAATTAGAAGGAGGAAACACAATTTGGATTGCTTCTTTGGTAAACAGTGGTTATGAAAAAGAAGGGAAAATAATCAGAATTTTAGGGTATGTAGCTGAAGTCGGCAATGACGAAACAGCTAAGAAATACAATCAGACAGCTTATCATATTTATGCCTTTTGTGTGATAGCTATGGATAGCAAGCAAATGGCAATCCTTCCGGGTACTGAACTCCAAGTGAAAAAATGGATGAACGGAACAATTCCAAAAGCAGAAAAATAAAATTACGCTACGCATCCAATGTTGTTGTGCACCAGTCGATTATTAAAATTAGAATCTTTTAAAATTAATCTATTGAAGTTATTTTTTGATTCCGACATCCACGGCGGAAATACTATATTTAGGATGTTCTTCTCAATAAGAATATGGTTCCTTGTCCGATACTTATGAACCCTACCCTTGCCATTACCCCCAAAATGGTTATCTTGAGCAGGAGATATCAAGTTTTAGCAACGATGAAAAAGTCCTGGTTTTTAATTTTATTTTTGGTATGTATGGACATGTGGGGACAAGATTTTAAAGAAAATGCCATTCCTCTTGATACGGATGCAAGTTTGGATTTGCTGATTGCAAATGCAGGCGATAAAAAATTGGTGCTGCTGGGCGAGGCAAGTCACGGTACCCACGAATATTATTACTGGAGAGATCGCATCAGCAGACGGTTGATCAGTGAACACCAATTTAATTTCATCGCAGTGGAAGGGGATTTTGCAAGTTTGTACAAACTCAACGAATATGTAAAAAACAAACCCGGGGCTGCCTCTTCGGCTCAGGAAGTGTTGGAAGAACTGGAGCGTTGGCCGGTCTGGATGTGGTCCAATGAGGAGACGGTGGCGCTGGCAGAATGGTTGAGAACATACAACGACGGCCTGCCTGAAGCAGATAAAATCGGGTTTTACGGAATGGATGTGTACGACGAATGGGAGTCGAAACGAGAGGTGTTGCGCTTGTTGGAAAGTCAGGACGAGGCAGTCCAAAAATACATTCAGTCGCAATACGATTGTTTTCATCCCTATAAAGGTTTTAGTTGGGAGTATGCGCGTGCCGTAAACTTGGGTCGCCCCGATTGTGCCACTACAACTAAAAACGTCGTAGACTTCATAAGAAACAACCGTCAGCAATTTGAACAGTTGTCGGATGACGAATATTTCTATTTACTCCAAAATGCGGCAGTGGTTCACAATGCCGAAGCGTTTTATCGGGAGAGTGTCACACTGCAAGGTCCCGAATCCTGGAATTCGCGCGTGTTTCATATGCACGCTACCGTCAACGACTTGTTAACGCTATACGGTGAAAATGCCAAAGGAATTGTTTGGGCGCATAATACGCATGTCGGAGATGCCGCTTATACAAGCATGCGCAACACGGGAGAAAAGAATATCGGGCAGCTCAGCAGGGAAAAATGGGGTGCCGAAAATGTGTTTTTGGTCGGACTCACCACCTATAAAGGTACCGTGATGGCGGGACGGGAGTGGGGTGCGCCGATGCAAAAAATGAACATTCCCAAAGCCATCAAGGGCAGTGTGGAGGCAGCAATGAACAAGACGGGCTTGCCGACGTTTTATGTGCTTTTCAGCGAGGAAGACAGAAAAGAAAAAAATCTTAAAGTGATGGGACATCGTGCGGTGGGAGTGGTTTATAATCCGCGTAACGATCGCAGGCAATTTGTACCTTCTCTTGTATCTTTACGATACGATGCGTTGCTGTTTTTCGCTGAAACTAACGCGCTTAAGGTGCTGAAGTAACCTTTCCGGGCAGACGCGGCAGTTGTAGGGGGAATTTTTATGAAGAATCTTGACTCCCTTAAAATTTCATCATGCACCGATATTGTTTTTAACAGCCGATACACATTCCCGAGGTGTGCTTGGGCTTGAAATTAAATTTTAGTTCGAAAAGGAGGAAGCTTGAAAAAGTTAAATCTTTTGTAGCTTTAAAACTGTTATTGAGTCGGAATGTATATCCAACATTTTCAACTTCTATTCATTCTGTGGCTACGACACCATTTAAATTTTGAGCATACAAATCAAAACTGCTGTTAATATTCCACCATCGTGTCGGACGATACGTTCGGGAAAATTCAAATCCATACGCGTGTTTGAATTAATTTTGATGTGTCTAACTGATCTACAACAATGGTTCGTGATATTTCATCTTGAATCAACCGATAAATTGAATTTTAACCAAATAATTTTCCACATTGATTTTTGAGATGGAGAAATTTTCGTAATCATCGGTAATCCCACCTGTTACGATGGTGCCATCAGGCGATTCTACGACGATTGTAACATACGGCAG
>JAAYLC010000087.1 GCA_012522045.1 Bacteroidota bacterium | reverse complement strand
ATTATCCTAAAGTTAAAATACAAATTTGCTACAGTTGCTTAATTCAAGGGCTTATATTTAAAATATTTGCCTATTTTTAAATCCTAATTAAACCCATAAAGGGTTTTTAGACGAACTGACGTTGTAGGCAATTATACAGAACGACCCGTCAATGAAGAAAATATCGACATTTATACTTTTAATTTTACTGATACAAACCACGTATTCTCAGAATTTTGGAGATTTTCCCAAAATTGCAAAGGAGAAACTTCATAGAGATTTAGATTTATTGTATCAAGGCTTGGACAAGTTTCATTCTGGAATGTACTGGTACACCCCAAAAGACAGCGTTGATTTTGCTTTCCAAACTGCGAAAAACAAAATCACAACCGACCTTAATGTTTATGAATTTCACAAAATAATCGCACCATTAGTAGCATTATCAAGAGAAGACCACACAGATATTTTTTTACCAAAAGAAGTTAAAGAACAGACCAATAAAAATGAAAATATTCGATTTTTACCTTTAACTGTGGTTTTCTTGGGCGAGAAGTTATATTGTGTCAAAAATGCTTCAAATAATTCTGCAAAAATTGAAAATCTTGAAATTGAAAAAATCAATGGAGAAACACCCAAAGAAATTGTCACAAAAATTGGAATTTTATTTGCATCAGATGGGTACATAAAATCTGTAAAATACAGTGATTTGGGTGGCTTTAATTTTTCTAAAAACTATTTTTACTACTATGGAATAATTGAGAAATATGAAGTGAAATTCAAAGAAATTACAGAGCCTATCACAATTAATTCATTGTCAATTAGTCAAATTAATGAAAACCTAAAAAAGAACAACAATATTGACAAAGAAAAAACTGAAAATGAACCTTTGCAATTCAAAATTATAAATGCAAAAACAGCTTATTTGGATATTCAAACATTCTCAAACGACATAATTAAAAGAGAAAGCAAATATAAAACATTAAAAAAGTTCTTGAAACAAAGTTTTTCCGAAAAAAAAGAACATAATATTAAAAATGAAATTATTGACGTTAGTAAAAATGGCGGTGGAACTGAAGGAAATGAAGGTTTGTTATATTCTTATTTTGGCGATAATTACCAAAAATACTCTAAAGTAAGAGTCAAAACTCAAAAAGCAATCCTTAATAATGGAATTGACAAACCGATAAAACTTAAAGTATTCGGATTTTTAGAACGAATTTTTGTAAACAAAAAAGTGAAAGATGGAAGTCTTGAAAGAAAAAATAATTTAGGTCTCGGACTTATGGCATACAAAAAAGCACCAAAAGACACCTTTAGAGGTAATGTGTATGTTCTCATTAGTCCAATAACATATTCTGGCGGTAGCGAATTTTCAAATATGATGTATTCGCAAGGATTAGCAACATTTATTGGACAAGAAACAGGCGGAGGTTATTATGGAAATACAAGTGGATATAGTCAAGATTTAACTTTGCCAAATTCCAAAATAACCATTGAAATCCCAGCATTACAATTTGTGATGAATGTTGAACCAAAATTACCATTTGGAAGTGGAGTAAAACCCAATTACGAAGTAATCCCAACAATAAATCAATATATTAATAATGAAAATATTTACTTAGAATATGCATTAAAATTAATAAGCGAAAAACAATAACTGCCACTAACACCGGTAACCGTTGCGCAACACTCTTTTTTGATAAATAATCTTAAAACGAGACCTCGTTGAAATACTTCTAAGCGCAGGTTTTTTCAATTCCGGTGCATCCTATCTTTTCGTTTT
>JAAYLC010000241.1 GCA_012522045.1 Bacteroidota bacterium | reverse complement strand
TCATTATTTGTACTATTACTCGTTCTCAGTATTCCTGTAATCCAAGCACAGCAGACATATCATATTAATGGAGAAGAACTGATGCTCGAAACGGCAGTGGAAGGTCCGCTCACTTTATTATGGCAAAAGGAAAACAGAGATTATCGTTATTTTTTAAAAAGAGATAACGAAATCGTTGAATTAAAAAATACCAAAGAAGGCAGTGCAGACAGAGAAGAATACAAAGAAGTGCTGCGGCGGCATACGTTCAATACGCTGCCCGTAAATCGGGTGAAATTTAATTTAAAAGGGCTGAGCAATTTTTTTGTAAACTACAACAATCAAATTGAACCGCGAGAACATACTCCTGTTGAATTCAGATTGGGTTTTTATGGTGGGGTTGACAATGTTGTTTATTCTGATCCTGAGCTAACCGTGGATGGCGTGACTTATCTTCCTTATAACGAATTACACCCGAAGTTGGGAGCTGAATTTGAGATGATTGACAGCAAGCGTTTGCGACATTCTGCTGCTTTTCAAATGGAATATTTAATGAATACAACAAATCACGGATATACCAGTTTTGAGATTTCCATAAATTACCGTTTCCGATTTATAAAAACTCCAAAATTTAGTTCGTATGTCAATGTCAAATTAGCGAATTTTAAAACTTCTACTGCCGAGCATTTATCAAGTGTTACGGGAGGAGACGAACCCGTCTATCATTTTACAAAAACTTCAACTACAGGAATCAGTTCGCCTGTTTTATTTGGCTTAGGCGCTGAATACAATACCGGCGGATTCGGTTACATTACTTTTGGATATAACGACATTGTCGGACTGAATGCCACTTCAAATAAAGAATTTCCCTTGAATTTTACGTTGGGGTATAAGTTTATTTTGTAAAATTCAATCGTTGGTTCGGACAATAATAGGAAGTGTAAACTGAGTAGTTACGGGAATTCCGCGTTTATAGGCAGGAGTTGAAATTTCCAATACGTTTAATGCCTCTGTGATTCGTGTTTCAAAATCAGGGAATTCACGAGATACTAAACTGTCTATTTGGATTTGTAACACACTCAATTTTCCGATATTGTCAATTTTGAAATTAATATATACCGTATCAAAGAGTTGCTGAGAAGTCGTAAATCGTTCGTTTGAGATTTTTTGATAAATCGCAGCATTCAATGTATTTATAAAACATTCTTTTTGGCGTTCTTTATCGAGGGATTCCTCACAAGAAGAAAACAGCGGATAAGCATCAACATCTTTCCAATTAATGGTCTGAATTTCCTCTTCAAAAAGTGTTTCAGATGACACTTTTTCCACTTGAAAAAATTGACACGCCTGAAGACTCAGACAGATTAAAAAAAGCGTAATGAATCTTATCATTAAAAATAAAAATAACTTTCAGCAAACAAATTTACTGAAAGTTAAGGTACGAATATAAAACTTATCTTCTCCGGTAGTCTTAAAAAGTGTTGTTTTGATTTAAAACCATTCGGTTTTTTCAGAAATATCCGATGCGCGCGTTCCTTCGGGAAGTTCTTCATCGTATTTTCCCAAATAAAAGAATCCCAAACAACGCTCACCTTCTTTTAACGAAATGTGATTGCCTAAATACTGTTTTACGCCGGGACTGGACCAATAAGAACCAATTTTTAATTGCGAGGCAACCAACCACATATTTTGGACTGCCATTGCCGTAGAAGCAATTTCTTCCCATTCAGGAATGCTTTCGTTCGGATCGCGTTGCATGCAGATGGCGATAACCGCTCCGGCTTTTGCCATATTTTCTTTGAGTTTGTTATACGTTCTTTCTGAAAATTTTTCTGCATTGGTTTTATAGCTTTCCGATAAAAAATTTCCCAATGCTAATTGTGATTCGCCGTGAAAAACTTTAAAACGCCAAGGTTCGGTACGTCTGTGAGTGGGCGCCCAATTTGCCGCTTCGAGAATTTTTGTAAGTTCTTCTTTTGTAATCGGTGAATCGTTGTATTGTACCGGATAAACCGAACGACGGTTTCTAATTATTTCTGATATCATAGCATTTTAATTTTTAGGCGTGAAGATACAAAATAGCGGTGAATTTAATTTGGATGATGCCTTTCACAACACCATTTCCTTATCTTAACGTTCCTTCAGGAAATTGTACTTTATCCGGATGCATATTTAGTTTCGGCAATGCCAAATGCAAGATTCTATTTCTTCGTTCGGTCGTGTCTTTAGGTTCCACGGGATAGGAAATTACGGCTTCCATCCACGCATATTTACTGTTTCGAAAGTAAACGGCAGGTTGCCATTGTGAGTATTTGTTCCCGGTCAAAAGAGGATAACGTTTCACAAAATCAGATTGGGCAGCTTCTAAAAGACACGCTTCAACAAATTGCAAATCACTTGTATATGCAATTTGAATTGCTGTTTCATTCCAGATAAAAGGCGTTTGTGGCCCGGAATAATTAATGATTTCTTCCTTTAAGATAAGCGAATTCGGAAATCGGATGATTCTTCCGCTTCTGCGGTCATTTTCTAAATAATCACCGCTGCATTCAAGAATGGTCGTATCCAGATAACTGATTTCCACCACATCTCCGCGCAGGTTTTTTAACTGAATTCTGTCTCCGACTAAATACGAACGACGAAAAACCAAATAAATCCAGGCAATAAATGAGGTGATGGGATTTTGTAAGGCAAAACCCAAGATGAGAGATATCAAACCAAAACTTACCGCAGCTGCATACAAATTTTGAAATAAAAATGAGGCGAGGACAATCAAGCTGGAAACCATCGCCAAAAAACGCGTAATCCGAATCAGATTATACCGATCCCCTTCGGTGTGTGTCTGTGTAGTAATAATCCGACTGATGATTTTACTCATCAAAAAAATAAGCGAAATAAAGAAGAAACTCATGCTTAGTTTCTTCAAAAATGGAATATAAGTGCGCCAAGGATCTAATACTTTTAAATCCAATAAATAATAAATGGCAAGCAAAACTACTGCCGTGCTGCTATAAACAACTATCCAATAACGCGTGCTACGATTGCTCATAAATTCGTTTATAAGGTTGTGAACAGTAAAAATAGGCGATAAAATGGCAAAATGAAAACGTTTTGGGTGAGAACACCAAACTTGAGGATTTTTATAACTCCCGTTTGATTGAGCTGAAAAACCGGGGTGCCGAAATAGTTACATTTCTTTCAGTTGGACTTCTCTGATTTTTTTAAATAAATCTGAAGAATATACAAAGTCAATCACATCTTCATTATCGGTTTTAAAAATTCTATCATTGGAACCTTCCCCCGCTCCCGCGCGATTGCATCGCGTGGTCTCCCAAGTTTTAATGTGGTGACAGTATTAACTTTTCTTGTCTCGATATCATTTAGCAGCCTGTGTTTTTCTGATATTAAGAAATAGCAATATCTTTAAAATATGAGTCGCAATTATAAATTCCATAATCCTGAAGGACTTTATT
>JAAYLC010000039.1 GCA_012522045.1 Bacteroidota bacterium | reverse complement strand
TTCTTATGGGGGCATTTTGCTTGTGGCAGTTTTAATAAGCGGAATGTTGATTTTAATGTATTTTAAAAGAAAAAATAAAAAAGTTTAATTTTCTCTGTTTACCTTTTTAAAGTTTCCATACTAATTAATGAAAACAATTAAGACGTATGAGTTTGTCTTAAATATTTATTGTAGGTTAGCAAAAACAATAATTATTTAAATTTGGAAACTTAAGAAGTATAAAGGGGATCGTTTTTTAAGTAATAATGGATAATTATTGTTTTACTGCTGCTTTTCTCTAAAAAAGCAGCAGTTTTTTATTTTTTATGTCCTGCCTTCTAATTTTATTCAAATTTTTTTCTCTCCCTATTTAATAGTCTTCTTTTACGTATATTTTCCGAAATTTGTCGTTTCTGAGCAAATCATAAAACAGGAAATAATATTAATTTTTTAAATAAAGATTTTGGAATCGTTTTTAGCAGAATTAAATGAAGCACAACGCGCACCGGTGATGCAAATTGACGGTCCGATGATAGTAATTGCCGGAGCGGGATCAGGAAAAACCAGAGTATTGACGTATCGGATTGCCTACTTGATGTCCAAAGGGGTGGATCCGTTTAATATTCTTGCACTGACCTTTACCAATAAAGCAGCGCGAGAAATGAAAAACAGGATTGGTAAAATAGTGGGTGCCGGTGAAGCCAAAAATTTATGGATGGGAACGTTCCACAGTGTTTTTGCAAAAATTCTTCGGATTGAAGCTGAAAAACTCGGTTATCCGTCCAATTTCACTATCTATGACACTCAAGATTCTCACAGTGTCATTCGCGGAATTATCAAGGATATGTATCTTGACAAGGATATCTATAAATACAAGCAAATCTACTCGAGGATATCAAACTATAAAAACAACCTGATTACCGTTCGCGCATATCACAATAATCCCGAATTGATGGAAGCGGATGCCATGGCTAAAATTCCGCGGATGGGAGATATTTACAGAGCGTATGTAAATCGGTGTTTTAAAGCAGGAGCCATGGATTTTGACGACTTGCTTCTTAAAACAAATGAATTGTTAAACCGATTTCCGGATGTGTTGGCTAAATATCAAAATCGTTTTCGTTATATTTTGGTTGATGAGTATCAGGATACCAACCACAGTCAGTATTTAATAGTGAGGGCGTTGTCCGATCGGTTTCAAAATATTTGTGTGGTCGGTGATGATGCGCAAAGTATCTATGCCTTTCGCGGAGCCAACATCAATAACATTTTAAATTTTCAAAAAGATTATGACAATGTGAATGTCTACCGATTAGAACAAAATTATCGGTCGACAAAAACCATTGTCAACGCTGCTAACAATATTATAGAACACAACCATACAAGGTTGGATAAAGTAGTATGGACTGCCAATGATGATGGAAATAAAATTCAAATCAACCGATTGTTAACGGATGGCGATGAAGGAAGGTTTGTGGCGAGTTCCATTTTTGAAAATAAAATGCAACAACAATTGAAAGATAGTGACTTTGCTGTTTTATACCGGACAAACGCTCAAAGTCGGGCAATTGAAGATGCGTTGCGAAAAAAGAATATTCCGTACCGAATTTACGGCGGATTGAGTTTTTATCAACGCAAAGAAGTAAAGGACATTATCGCTTATCTGAGGTTGGTGCTAAATCCGAAAGATGATGAAGCGTTAAAGCGAAGTATCAATTATCCCACTCGCGGCATTGGACAAGGAACCCTGGACAAATTAATAGTTGCTTCCAACAATTACAATCGTTCGATATTTGAATTGATAAAAAATATAGATAAAACGGACGTCAGAATTACTTCGAGCATTAAAAACAGGTTGTTAGACTTTGTTACGATGATTGAAAGTTTTCAGGTTTTAAATCAGAAATACAATGCTTTTGAAATAACCGAACATGTTACAAAGAAAACAGGATTGCTTCAAGAATTAAAAAAAGACGGCACACCGGAAGGCATTGCCCGAATCGAAAACATTGAAGAGTTGCTGAACGGTATCCGAGATTTTGTGGAAGAACAAAAAGAAACAGAATCACCGGATGTTTCACTTTCCACTTTTATGGAAGACATAGCTTTGGCAACTGATTTGGACACCAATAAAGGAGGCGATGATAAAGTGGCACTGATGACGGTTCATTTGGCAAAAGGATTGGAGTTTCCAATCGTTTATATTGTCGGTATGGAAGAAGGTTTATTTCCAAGTTCTATGAATCTAAATACCCGCAGCGAATTAGAAGAAGAACGCCGATTATTTTACGTGGCTCTTACACGCGCTGAAAAGCAAGTTTATATGACTTATACGCAATCCAGGTATCGATGGGGAAAACTTATCGATGCAGAACCCAGCAGGTTTATCGATGAGATTGATGAAAAATATGTGGACAACCAAACACCGATTGACGATTATCGTTACAAACCATTGATGGACATCGATAGTTTTGATGAAATCGACTACAGCAAACTTCGATTGAAAAAACCGATACAAGGTTCTCCTCCAAAAGGACCTACGGAAAATCAGCTAAAAAAATTGAGAAAATTAAGACCGGTCAAATCTGAAAGTCCTGCGTTAAATTCAATAAATTCAGATTTAACGCAAGGGGATGTGGTTATTCACGCCAAATTCGGCAAAGGTGTAATTCTAAAAATTGAAGGTACCGGCGCTGATTCCAAGGCTGAAATTGATTTTGAACAAGGAGGAATTAAAACCTTGATTTTGCGTTTTGCAAAATTAAAAACCGTTAAATAGTTTAATTAAAAATATAGTTCGGACATATTTCGGTTTGTTATTTCAAAATTTCTGTCAATTGCTTTATCTTTAAAGAAAATTTAATATATGGCAGAGTTTATCAAAATCTACAACGAAAACCCGAATCCTCGTGCTATCAAGCGAGTGGTTGAGGTACTTAGAGACGGAGGCGTAATTATTTTTCCGTCGGATACGGTATATGCACTTGGGTGCGACATTACCAATTCAAAAGCAATGGAAAGAGTTGCGCAACTTCGCGGCGTTAAATTGGAAAAAGCCAACTTTTCTTTTATTTGCGAAAGTATCAGTAATTTGAGTGATTATGTAAGACAAATCGATTCTTCAACTTTTAAAATATTAAAGCGGAATTTGCCGGGACCTTATACTTTCATTTTACCCGGAAATAACAACCTGCCAACGGTTTTTAAGAAAAAGAAAGAAGTGGGAATTCGTGTGCCGGACAATGAAATTGTTCGTGCAATTGTTCGTGAATTGGGAAATCCGATTATTTCTACTTCAATAAAAGATGATGATGAAGTCATTGAATATACTACCGATCCGGAATTAATCCATGAAAAATGGGATCATTTGGTAGATTTGGTAATCGACGGAGGATACGGAGGAAATATAGCTTCTACCGTAATAGACTTAACGGGAAGTGAACCGGAAGTTATCCGGGAAGGAAAAGGAACTTTGGAGCTTTAGAATTATAGATTGCCTTTTAGTAATCTCCTAAATCCGCGGATTATATTTATCTCTTTAATATCCATTTCGCCATCGGCCAAAAAAAGATTATTCATGCTGTGGAACAATTTTGAAATTTCCGCATCGGAATAATCAAAACGCTCAATGGTGGACTGGATTTTTTGTATCCGTTGGTAATCATTGTCTTGTTCAAATTCTCGTCGGATGTGCGTAAATTTCTCAATTCCTACACGAGATTTGATGTAATCTTTTTCTTCAGAGGTAATTTCAAAATCAGCGTGGGCAGCATATAAGAGCATATAAGCTTTTAATTCATTGTGGGTCCAAGAAGTCTGAAAATCATTCATAATTGCGGATTAAGTTCAGCATAAAGATACAAATACTTTATAATAAAAAAACCGCCTCATTTTGAGGATGAGACGGCTTCTAATTTATGGTAAATTACACGTTTAATTACCTTGTGCAGAAAGTTCTTTCATTTCCTTTTCAATCATTTCATAGAATTGATCGATTTTTGGAAGAATTAAAATTCGCGTACGTCTGTTTTTTGCTCTGTTTTCAGGAGTGGTATTCGGAACAAGCGGATCAAATTCACCACGACCTGCCGCTACAAGTCGGTCTGCACTGACGCCTAATTTATTTAATGCTCTGACAACACTTGTTGCACGTTTCACACTTAAATCCCAGTTATCTTGAATGATTCCTGTTCCACGATAAGGAACATTGTCGGTATGTCCTTCAACCATGGCCTCAAAATTAGGTTTGCTGTTGATAACCGTAGCAACTTTTCCTAAAATCTCATCGGCGCGTCCTATGAGTTCATATTTCCCTGTTTGGAATAAAACTTTATCCGATAAGGAAATATAAACAACGGCTTTTTCGACGTTTACTTCGATATCCGGATCGTTAATCCCGATTTCTTTCTTTAAACTGGTAACTAAGGCAAGGGTGACACTGTCTTTTTTGTTAAGTGCATCTTGAAGACGTGAAATTTTCAAGTCTTTTTCTCTTAAACTTTCCAAAGATTTTTCAAGATTCGTAGCTCCTTTTGAAGTAAGCATTGTCAATTCTCTTGAACTTTGGATTAAATCGGTATTGGTTTGACGCAAGTCTGCAAGACGATCTTCCAAATCTTTTACTCGGGTTGTAGAAACTGAACGCTCTCTTTCACAATCGTTTAGCTTGACCGTGCAAGTGTTTAAAAGATCTTTGGTTTCTTGATATTGAGCTTGTAATTCAGTGTATTTCTTTTTGGATACACAAGACGTAAATACCATACCGGAGCATACTACTAAAATGAATATCTTTCTCATAAAATAAGGGGTTATAACTGTTTGTTCAAGAGTCAAAAATATAATTTTATTGATTAAAAAGTAGCCGATTAACAATTATTTAAGCTAAAATTATACGAGCCTTTGGTATCTTTTTACATTTTTAATAAAATATTTATATGCTACATTGTTTATTGTGAAATATTTAAAATTTGTCGCATATTTTGACCGCTTGGATTTCATTTTAGATAAATTTCCATAAAAACTAAAATGCGCTCGAATAATGGCAAATGTATGCAAAGATTTGCCTTGAAAAATTAAATAAATTCCTGCCAATCCGTCCAATGACAATCTGATAAACAAGGTGGTCAAAATATTTGGGCGGTAATTTTTATAAAGATTAAACAACGAATTTCTATAATTTAAAAAAGTTTTTTTTGCAGAAGCTGCATCAAGAGTGGCGCCGCCAACATGATAAACTTTAGAACTTCCGACTGCAAGTATTTTTTTTCCGGAAGATTTTAAACGCCAGCACAAATCAATTTCTTCCTGATGCGCAAAATAATCTTCATCAAAACCTCCAATTTTATGGAAATCTACTGCTCTAACAAATAGACAAGCCCCGGATGCCCAAAATATTTCCTCGGTATTATCGTATTGACCTTCGTCTTTTTCCAATGTTTTAAAAATTCTTCCCCTGCAATACGGTATTGCATACTTATCGATATATCCCCCGGCGGCTCCGGCATATTCAAAATAATCCCGATTGTTGTAATCCAAAATTTTTGGCTGAGCCGCAGCAACGGAAGCGTCTTTTTTAAAAGCTTTAATTATAGGTGCAAGCCAGTCGGGAGTAACTTCCACATCAGAGTTTAATAGCACAAAAATATCTTCATCTAAAGTTTTTAATGCATCATTATAACCTTTTGCATATCCACCGTTTACTTTGTTTCGAATTATTTTTACCTCAGGAAAAGTGGTTTCTAAAAAATTGACTGAATCATCTGTTGAAGCATTATCTGCTACATAAATTGCAGCATCTTCAGAATATTGAAAAACAGATGGAAGAAATTTTTCCAACAGATGTTTTCCGTTCCAGTTTAATATGACAACAGCAACTTTCATTTAAGATGTCTGAAAATTAGGAATGTCCTCTAAAAAAATATAGCGTTTATTCTCAAAATCGATACGACAAGAATAGTGATTCAAACCGTTGGTTACCAATAAATATTTTGAATTTAACGACATATTATAACGCGCAATTTGATCGAAAGTTTCTTGACTAATCTTTACCGAAGGAGCTTTGCATTCTACAATCATCCACACACTTCCGTCAGGATAAAAAACAATAATGTCATAACGTTTTAAGAGTCCATTGATGATAAGTTTTTTTTCAACGTTAATCAGATTTATTGAACATCCTTTTTGATGAATTAAAAACTGAACCGTATTTTGCCGAACCCATTCTTCGGGAGTCAGAAGAATGTATTTTTTTCTGACAGGATCGAAGATGAACTTGCGATTTTCATTATTTTTGAATCGAAATGTATAATTGGGAAAATTCAACGGTTGCATATTGCAAAGATGCTTAAATTGCAGAATTTTGCAAAAATCACCATTACTTAATTTTTTGTTTTTATGCCACTAAATCAAATTCGGGCGATAACCAGTGATATTGACGCCAAAAGATACAAACCCATTTATTTTTTGACAGGAGACGAACCTTTTTATATAGATGCATTGACAAAATATATTGAGGAAAATGTTTTGTCTGAAGAAGAAAAAGGATTTAATCAAATGGTTTTATACGGACGAGATGTTACAATTGATGACATCGTCAGTGCCGCAAAAAGATATCCGATGGGAGCTGATAAACAAGTTATCATTATCAAAGAAGCTCAGGATTTATACCGAACCATAGACAATTTAGCAGGTTACGCCGAAAATCCGCAACCCAGTACCATTCTGGTGTTGTGTTACAAATACAAAAAATTAGACGGACGAAAAAAGCTTTCTAAAATGCTTTCCAAAAACGGAATTGTATTTGAAAGTAAAAGACTTTATCAAAATGAGCTGCCGGAGTGGATACGCAAGGTTCTGGCAAGTAAAGGCTACACCATTACTCCAAAAGCTACATTGATGCTTGCTGAATTTTTAGGTACGGATTTAAGCAAAATTTACAACGAACTCCAAAAGCTACAATTGATAGTCAAACCCGGCACACAAATTACCGATTTAACGATTGAAAAGAATATCGGAATCAGTAAAGACTTCAATAATTTTGAGTTGCAGAATGCAATTGGCGAACGCAATATGAAAAAAGCGTTTAACATCATTCAGTACTTTGCCAATAATTCAAAAAATAATCCGATACCGGTAACACTTATTGTGCTTTATAATTTATTTACCAAGTTGTATAAATATCATACGGCTTTGAATAAAAATGAGGCATTGAAAGAATTGAGAATAGGTTATTATTTTAGAAAAGACTTTGAAACCGCTGCCCGAAATTACAATATGAAACAAGTAAGCGCAAGTATCGCCGTAATACGAAGCATCGATTTGAAGAGCAAAGGCATTGGAGCAAACCTGACGCATTCAGATTTGCTTAAAGAATTGATTGTCGGGATTTTGGGAACCTGAATTTATTTTTTGTCAATTGAATATTTTCCGGCACCTGCAATGGCAATTGTAATAAAACCACATACAAAAAGCAGGGATTTTTCCTTTACACCAATCGGATCGGCAGCGTGATGAACAAATGCAGCAACAAGCATTGTTAAAATAATTGGAATCGAAGCAAGTCGGGTTTTATAGCCTATAATAATAAGAACAGGCAGAACAATTTCAATAATCGTTGCTAATACAAGAGAGAGAATTTCACCCATCCCGAAAATACTGGCAAATTGCGGGTTATCAGACATTAAATTCTGAAGTTTGGGAAGACCGTGAAGTACCAACAAAAAAAGGCTGAAACTGACACGTAAAAACAATAGAGCGCTATTAATATTCATGATATAAGTGGGTTTAAGTATCATGCGAATGTAAGAAAATTTCAAATAATTGCAATGACTGTATTTAAACCTTACTTTTGCTGACTTTCTTAAATTAATTTATCAGAATATGATAAAATTGCGGACTTGGATTTCAGCAGCCAGATTGCGAACCCTGCCTTTATCGGTGGCCGGAATAATTACAGGAGCAGCTGCAGCAAATTTGCATCAAAGTTTTGATTTGTCGATTTTCTTATTGGCGATTTCCACCACCTTAGGATTGCAAATACTTTCCAATTTTGCCAATGATTATGGAGACAGCGTAAAAGGAACCGACAATCACGAACGCGTAGGTCCGATGAGAGCAGTCCAAAGTGGCATACTCACAGCAAATGAAATGAAAAATGGAATTGCAATAACATCGGTTATTACGCTGATTTTAGCCGGACTGCTGATTTATGAAGCTTTTAAATATGAAAACCTGCTTCATTCGTCTGTTTTTCTTATTCTCGGAGTTTCGGCTATTGTTGCGGCGATTACTTATACCGTGGGAAGGTTTGCTTATGGGTATCGCGCACTAGGAGATATTTTTGTTTTTGTCTTTTTTGGATTATTAAGTGTATTGGGAAGCTATTTTTTGTTTGTGAGAACATTGGATAACTATATTTTATTGCCCGCAATTGTCGTAGGTCTTTTGAGTACTGCCGTTTTGAATTTAAACAATATGCGCGACAGAGAGTCCGACAAAAGAGCCGATAAAATTACCTTGGCCGTGCTTTTGGGGGCTACTAAGATAAAAATATATCATTATGCCTTAATCATCAGCGGATTTGTTTTTGGACTTATTTATTTTGTGTTAATTGGAAAATCTTGGTATTATTATGTTCCTTTAATCGCATTTTTGCCTTTGTTTAAACACCTTATCGCAGTGAAAAAAACGACATCTTCGCCGCTTTTGGATCCCGAATTGAAAAAGGTTGCACTGTTTACTTTTTTCTTTTCAATTCTTTATTTTATCATAAGTTGGTTCTAAAATTATGCTGATTAATAGTCAGAGAATAATGATATTTGTGGAATGACTGCTAAGTTTATCAAACACGTACTTCGATTTAAAATTCCCGGTGGTACATCCAGAGGAGTTTTAACTGAAAAAGACACTTATTTTATTGTCATTGAAGATGATAATCGCATAGGAATTGGAGAATGCGGATTGCTTCGCGGATTGTCTGTTGATGACCGTCCGGATTATGAAGATAAATTAGATTGGGTGTGTAAAAATATCCAATTAAGTAAAACTGAATTAATAGCCAATTTAACTGAATTTCCTTCCATTCAGTTTGGAATTGAAACTGCTTTTAAATCCTTGGAAGCTGAAAAATCTTTTGAACTTTTTCCTTCAGATTTTACTCGCGGAAATGAAGGCATTTCGATAAACGGGCTGGTTTGGATGGGAGATGAGCAGTTTATGAAAAATCAAATTTCCGATAAACTGAACTCCGGATTTACAACCATCAAAATGAAAATAGGAGCAATCGATTTCGATACGGAAATAAAATTATTGCAATCGATTCGTGCTTCTTTTTCAGCAAAGGAAATTACATTGCGACTGGATGCAAACGGTGCTTTTTCATTTCAAGAAGCCAAAGAAAAATTAAAAAGACTTTCAGAACTTGAAATTCATTCCATTGAACAACCTATAGAACAAGGAAATTTGGAAAAAATGGCAGCGCTCTGTCAGGATACGCCCATTCCGATTGCTCTGGATGAAGAGTTAATTGGTGCATTTTCTGATGAAACCAAGAAAAATATAATCGAAACTGTAAACCCGCAATACATCATTCTTAAACCTTCTTTAATTGGTGGTTTTCAAGCTTGTGAAACCTGGATATCATTAATTGAAAACAATGGAGGCGGTTGGTGGATAACATCGGCACTGGAAAGTAATATTGGGTTGAATGCCATTGCACAATACACTTATCAAAAAAAGGCAACAATGCCTCAAGGACTGGGAACGGGAAGTTTATACACCAATAATATTCCGTCGCCGCTGGAAGTTAAACAAGGAACCTTATATTACAATTCAAATGAGAAATGGAATTTTTCGTTTATAAATTAAAAGATAAACTATGTATATAGAAAAAGCTTTTCGAGCAAAAAACGATTTATGGCGCTATTTGGTGGGAGGGTTGCTTGCGTTTCTGTCAAGTCAACTCGGAGCGATTCCATTGGTAGTAGCCGTTATTTTAAAATCACTAAGTGAAGGCAGAGATTTGATGGATATTCAGGATCAATCCAAAATAATGACCATTTTGGATTCAAATCTGACCTTATTCTTAATGTTGCTCAGTTTTGCATTTGGAATGGCAGCGCTCTATTTGGTCATTCGTTATTTACACAAACAACGCTTTACAGATGCCACCACATCTCGTAAAAAAGTGGATTGGAACCGAATTTTCTTTGCGTTTGGATTGGTCGGAGTTATTACCGTAAGTATGACAGTTTTAGATTATTACATAAATCCTGATGATTATGTGATAAACTTTCAGCTGAAACCATTTCTGATTCTTTTGATAATCGCGGTAATCTTGATTCCTATTCAAACAAGTTTTGAAGAATACCTTTTCCGAGGGTACCTTATGCAAGGAATCGGCATTCATGCTCGAAATCGGTGGGTTCCGTTGGTTATTACTTCAGTGATTTTCGGAGGATTGCATTTTTTCAATCCGGAGGTTGGAAAAATGGGAAATATAATCATGATTTACTACATCGGAACCGGATTTTTCTTGGGGATTATGACGTTGATGGATGAAGGTTTGGAACTGGCGCTCGGTTATCACGCCGGTAATAATCTTTTCGCTGCTTTACTTGTTACTGCCGATTGGACGGTTTTTCAAACACCTTCTATACTTAAAGACATTACAGAAAATCCTTCAGCAGGAATGAGCATTCTTTTTCCGGTTTTCGTGATTTATCCGATTCTCTTAGGCATAATGAGTAGGAAATACAAATGGTCCAATTGGAAAGAAAAACTATTCGGTAAGGTAAAAAATCCAATTCCGGTTTCATCAGCTCCTGCTGTTGATGATACCTTTCACGATAAATTAGATGCATAGTGCTTCACCTTGATTTTAAAATAAATTCAGAATCCTTTGATTCGACGCATGCACTTTTGGAGTATGCCAAAAATCTGTCGCAACAAAAAAACCATTTACGTGAAGTAGGATTTTTTATTCAACAGTGGTTGGATGACACAGAAACAATTAAAGTAAAAACTTCAGGTTCAACAGGGACACCGAAACTCATCGAACTTAAGAAAGTCAATATGATGAATAGCGCTCAAGCTACAAATTCATATTTTAATTTATTTGAAAATACAAAAGCGCTGCTTTGTATGTCTGTGGAATATATAGGTGGAAAAATGATGTTGGTGCGCGCGATGCTTGGCGGATGGAATTTGGATGTTCGAGAAGCATCTAAAAATCCGTTATACAATAATCCCGAAAGATATGATTTTGCAGCCATGGTTCCTTATCAGGTTTTTCATTCTTTTGACGATTTACATAAAATTTCAACACTGATTATCGGTGGGGGCGCCTTGTCTCCACAGCTGGAAGAAAAACTTCAATCGGTATCCACCGCTGTGTTTGCAACTTATGGAATGACTGAAACCATAAGTCACATTGCTTTAAGAAGCATTAATGGCGATAAAAAAAGTGATTCCTATCAAGCACTTTCCGGAGTGCGTTTTGCGATTGATAATAATTCATGTCTAATCATTGATGCTCCATCAATTTCAAGAGAAAAAATCGTTACAAATGATGTCGTTCATTTGATTTCAGAAAGTGAATTCGTTTTTTTAGGACGGTTGGATAACGTGATAAATAGTGGCGGAGTAAAAATTTACCCGGAAAAAGTAGAAAAAAAATTAGCGCAAACACTCAAGTTGCCTTTTTTTATCGCTTCTGAAAAACATAGCGCTTTAGGGGAACAAGTTATTCTTATTGTCGAGACTTCCGAAGTGCCGACTTTGGAAGCTTATGCAGATTATTTTAGTGTTTTGGAGCCTTATGAAAAACCCAAAAAAATTTACGCGTTTTCTGAATTCCTTTTTACCGATACCAATAAACTCAAACGCCAAGAAATTTTGAAACAACTGTCCATACTATGATTCAATATTCTTTTATCGTCCCTGTTTATAACCGTCCGCAAGAAATTCAGGAACTATTGGAAAGTATGACGGCTGTTCATTTTCCTCGGGATTTTGAAATTGTGATTGTTGAAGACGGTTCGACTGTATCTTCAGATAAAGTGGTGAAAGAATTTGAACACATTTTAAATATTTCCTATTACAAAAAAGAGAATTCAGGTCCCGGAGCTTCTAGAAACTACGGCATGCAACGTGCAAAAGGAAATTATTTTATCATCCTGGATTCGGATTGTTTAATTCCTTCCAATTATTTACAAGCGGCAGATGCGTTTTTAAAATCCAATTTTGTGCATTGTTACGGAGGTCCGGACGCAGCGCATGAGAGTTTTTCTCCATTGCAAAAAGCGATTAATTATACGATGACCTCTTTTTTCACAACAGGCGGAATCCGCGGAGGAAAAAAACAACTGCAGCGTTTCGAGCCGAGAAGTTTCAATATGGGAATCTCCAAAGAAGCTTTTATTAAAACCGGAGGTTTTGGAAAAATTCATCCCGGTGAGGATCCCGATTTATCCCAGCGTTTATTGAAATCCGGTTATGAAACTGCTTTTATTCCGGATGCTTATGTTTATCATAAAAGACGCATTTCATGGAAAAAATTTTATCAACAAGTTCGAAAATTTGGGTTGGTACGCCCAATTCTTAACAAACGCCATCCGTCATCGGCTAAAATCACCTTTTGGTTTCCGAGTTTATTTGTTATTGGTGTCTTTGTAACTCTCATTTTGAGTGTGCTGATTCACTGGTATTTTTTAATTCCACTCGGTCTTTATTTGGTTATGATTCTTATCGATGCGAGTTGGAAAAACAAAAGCATCCGAATTGGAATTTACAGTTTGTTTGCGGTGTTTATTCAATTCTTTGGGTATGGAATCGCATTTTTACAGTCCTATTGGAATATTCATGTATTAAACAAAGACGCAGCAAAAGCATTTCCTTTTCTGTTTTTTGATTAATTTTAGAGTTCCAAATAAAAGGCATGACTAAATTTTTTAAAGGACTTTCTAATCAGAAAATAAAACGTTTTCTATTTTTTCTTGGAATAGCAAGTTTATTTTGGATTTTGACAAAATTCGGTCGCGAATTTACGGCGCCGTTAACAGCTGAAGTAAATTATTTAAACTTGCCGGAAACCGCCGTATTGGATAAGAATAATGC
>JAAYLC010000242.1 GCA_012522045.1 Bacteroidota bacterium | reverse complement strand
GTATTCAACAGAGGCTTCAAAAGCTTCCTCTTGAGTGTAAGTCACAGAGGGTTTTGGCATGGTTTTTAGAGGCATAATGAAGTGGTTTTTTAAGAAATAGTTGAACAAAAGTGCAAATAGCAAATATACTAATTTTGTTGAGTTACAAAATTTAATTTATTTTAAAGTTTGCAATTTAAAAATACAAATGACTGATTTTTAGACCTTTAGTAATCTTATCAACAAAAAAAGTTGACAACTTTTTAAAATTTATAAACATTCAATAGTGCGAATAATCCCTTGATAATTAAGCTTCTTAGAGGTTTTTTACCTGCGCAAAAAATTTTTAAAACTTGAGCAATGTCATACGGAACAGTTTTTAAAAAGATATCTTTGTGCTATGAAAAATTTTATTCTCATACTTTCTGTATTGATGCTTGTCAAACCTGTTTGGCCTGTTGTAGAATACATTTTAAAGTATGATTATATTATTTCTGTACTTTGTGAAAATAAAGACAAACCTGAACTGGAATGTAACGGTAAATGTTATCTGAGTAAAAAGTTAGCCGAAGAAAACGGAAGTCAAGAGGACAATCCATCCCAAAAAACACAGCATTCAGAAATACAAACCTTTTTAATAGCCGAAAAATTGCCGGTTTTTCAACTTGAATTGCTAAACGTTGAAACTTCACCAAAATTTTTCGGAACAAAACCCGATTTATATACTTCAATTTTTATTGGCTCTCCGCCAAAACCACCCCGGGCATAAACTGCTTTTTAAATCCCTTTTTTAAAAAATTTATTAATAGATATCCCAAGATGGAATCATCCATTTTTGAGATAATCAAATGAAGAGCATGATGCCATGAAAATAAATTTTAAGTCCATCCTTCATCAGCTAATGATGGGGTTGGCAATACTTATATCAATGACTGTAACAGCTCAGCAGGTAGAAGAAGACAGTTTGCAGTCAGTTAATTTGAATGAAGTTATATTGGTTTCTTCAAACAGATTAAACCATCAGAAAACAGAAAAACCATTGGCGGGATTGGATGCGTTTTTAGAGTCTTCTCGGAATGTTTCAATGGTCAAACGCGGTGCTTATGCGTGGGAACCTGCAATGAACGGAATGGCATCGGAACGGTTGTCCGTCACCATCGATGGCATGCAAATTTTTGGTGCTTGTACCGATAAAATGGATCCGATAACTTCCTATGTTGATGTTTCTAATCTTGACGAAATACAGATTGCATCCGGACAAGAAGGTGCTGCCTACGGAAACAGTATCGGCGGAGCTATCAACCTGAAAACCAATGCCGCAAATTATGTGAAAAAAGGATGGTCGGGAACGCTTGGAAGTTCCTACGAGTCCAATAACAATCTAAAAGTGGCAAATGGGAAAGTGAATTATGGAAGTGAACGTTTTTTTATTAATTTACAAGGTCTTTACCGAAAAGCATATGAATATGCCGCCGGGAATAACGAAAAAGTCCAGTTTTCTCAATATGAAAAATACAATGCTTTTTTAAATTCAGGTTATAAACTTTCAGATTCCAAACAAATCGGACTGAGTTTTATTTATGACGAAGCTGTTGATGTTGGTTATCCGGCGCTTCCGATGGACGTTTCTTTGGCGCGGGCATTTATTGGTTCTGTAAATTATTCACAAGACAGCCTTTTTAACCGGCTGGACACTTGGGAAAGTAAAATTTACTACAACAACATCACGCATGTCATGGACGATACCACGCGCCCGGATGTACTGATTCATATGGATATGCCTGGAGAAAGTGAAACTTTCGGCGCCTATTCTCAAGCGTATCTGAAATCCGGTGCAAATCGTTTTTTCTTTAAATTGGACGGGTATCACAACCGTTCTTATGCCGAAATGACGATGTATCCGCCCAATCCGGGTGAAGAACCTATGTTTATGTTAACCTGGCCGGATGTACATACCTATAATGTGGGATTGTACGCCGAAGACAAAATCAGTTTTGGAATGGATTTTCTGAAACTGGGAATGCGTCTCGGATATCATAAAAATTCAGTAGCTAGTAATTTTGGCTATAACAGTCTGAAGATTTTTTATCCGGAAATGGAGCGTGAAAATTCACGAATTCTAAAGAGCTTTTCAGCAATATATCATAAAATGTTAGGCGATTTTCATATAGAAGGAGGACTCTCATACGGAGAACGCGCACCTTCTGTTTCTGAAGGTTACGGATTTTATCTGTTCAACAGTTTCGACGGATTTGACTATATCGGAAATCCGAATTTGTCAACAGAAGCTTCCAACGAAGTGAATGTGTCCGTGAGTTATAAACGTCCTTTATTTGAAGTTGCTTTGGCTGGAAACTTTTTTCACATATCCGATTACATCATCGGAAAAACAAACTCGGAGTTAAGTCCAATGACTTTGGGGGGTGCCGGAGTGAAAGTTTATGAAAATTTAGATTATGCCCGACTAATGAATGTGTCGTTGAACGGAAATTATTCTTTTTCTTCTTCATTGTCTTGGTCAGGAAATATTTCATACCACTACGGAAAAGACAACGACGGAAATAACCTTCCGTTAATTGCTCCGATTTCTTATCGAAGTGCATTAAACTATTTTAAAAACCAATACAGTGCTTCAATAAACATTCAGGGTGCCGGAAAACACTCTGAATTCAGTTCTTATTACGGAGAAACCGGTGCGGCTGCATATTTATTGTTGAATGCAGCGGTCGGGAAGCGCTTTTTTATCGATGACGATGATTTATACGTCAAAGCAGGTGTGGAAAATATTTTTGACACCTATTACGTGTCCTATGCGGATTGGAATAACATTCCGAGAATGGGACGAAACATACATGTAACTGTATCATACTCATTTAATTAAACAAAATCATGAAAAACATTAAATATCTTTTTACACTATTATTATTCATAGGTATCACAACGAGTTGTTCTGAAGATGACGATTCAGTTGTAAATTCAAATCCATTGGACGGATTACACAAGGTTTATGAATTTCAGCAGCCGGAACATCGGGTTGAATTATATTCTGAAAAACCGCACTTAGAAGTGGGCTTTAACGAACTTTATTTACGATTTTACGACAAGACATCCCAACAATACCTCACTTCGGTGAATGCAACCTGGAATCCTGAGATGCACATGGGAACGCATGCACATGGAGCACCATTTAGTGAAATAAAAATTACTGCCGACCCTTCGATATACTCGGGGTTCATCATTTTTCAAATGCCCGGTGACGACCATCATTATTGGGAATTGTCGCTTTTATATGAAATTGAAGGCAACGTGTTTGAATTCACCGAAAAAATAACCGTTTTGAATCCGACAAATAATTTGGTCACGACGCAAAGTTTTACCGGGACGGATGACACGCATTATGTTCTTGCTATGGCAGCCCCTAAAAATCCGCAAGTAGCCATTAATGATATGGAAGCTTATTTGTATAAAATGGAAGATATGATGACTTTTTCCGTAGTTGAAAATTATCAAATTTTGATAGATCCGCGCATGCCTTCAATGGGAAATCATTCTTCGCCAAATAATGAGCATTTAACATATCGTGCAGATGCCAAAAGTTATCAAGGAAAATTATCGTTGACCATGACGGGATACTGGAAAATAAATTTAAAAGTAGTGAATGCACAAAATGAAGTCTTGAAAGGGGAGGATATTACAGACGAAAATATTTCAAGTTCTATTTATTTTGAATTGGAATTTTAATTTTTTTAAAACTTTGCTAAAGAAAGAAGCTGTTTCACAACGAGACAGCTTTTTTTTTATGTATAACGAAGGAGTTGATATTCAATTGAAATTTATATATTTGGCTCGTGAAATTTAATTGGTACATACCGATATTAATCCTGCTCATCGTAGTGGGAATGCGTGTGGATCACGGACTTCCTCCCGCCAATCAGGAAATTGCAGTCGAGTTTGACAACCATGCAATCGAGGAAGCCGGACTTTCAGCATTGATAGCGCAAATAACGCTGCGGCTTGAACAAATCGGAATAGAGGAAGTTCGGGTTTTGCAAGCTGCATCGGGAAAATTAAAAATAAGTTATCACAGTAACTTAGACATTGAATTTGTCCGTGTTGCCATTCAGAAGGATATTAACACCTTGGTTTTTAATCTAAATCAAGAAAACGATTCATTCCCTTTTTCTATTCCTAATGACGATTTTAAAATAAAAGTAGTTCTTCTTCAAGACGGACAAACTTCCGAAAATTCGTTTCATGGCATTCTTGTTGAAAGCATTTCGTTTAAAGATTATTACTTAAAACCCAAATTTCCGATTAGCAACGCGTTTGCATTCTCGGAAATTCCGCTTTTTATATTAGAAAAGAAAACAATAATCTATGAAAACAGTGAACATCCTGTTCGTGTTGTTCCTTATCGTATTCCCGAAGTTCGAGCCGGTCCTTTGGCTTAAAAAGAAAGTGAAGCTGTTTTAGTTTTATTTTCGACGAACCCACCCCAATTTAAAAAACCAAAAACCATAATTGTCAGTTAGTATCGCATAGTATATATT
>JAAYLC010000070.1 GCA_012522045.1 Bacteroidota bacterium | reverse complement strand
GTCTTCAAAATTGTAGCGTAACAAATATTGCTCAATAGCTTTCAGTAATTCCTCGGCAGTTGCCTCAGAACCAAGTTCGTCAAAAGCGTGAATTTCTACATTGTCATCTGTAAAAAGTGAGCGTGCCATCACACACGGATGGTTTTTTTGAATGATGAAATCTTTAAAAGATTTTTTGAGATTCAACGGTTCGATTTTCGTTTCCATAATTTTTTTTCTAAAAGTATGACAAGCCACTTAAGCCTGACAAAATTTGAAGAAAAAATATGGAAGCAGTTGCAATTACTCCATAATGTAGACCCACATCCGTGGGATTCGGAAGTTAGCAGTGATCCGGAGAACAGTAAGTTTAGTTTCAGCATTGCAGGAAAAGCATTTTGCATTATCGGTATGCATCCAAAATCTTCTCGAATGGCAAGACAATCTCCGTATCCGGCGATGATTTTTAATTTGCATTGGCAATTTGAAAAACTCCGCGATATGGGCGTTTATCAACGCGTTAAAAAAAGAATTCGAAAAGCCGATGAAAAATTACAGGGATCTATTAATCCGATGTTAGATGATTTTGGCGACTCCAGTGAAGCCAGACAATATAGTGGACGCGCAGTCGATTCAAATTGGAAATGTCCTTTTCACCATTAATTTTAAATAATGTACAGACCGGCATCTCATAAAAAAGATGATCTTCCATTTGTGATAAATTTTATCAGAAAACATCCCTTTGCTACGCTCGTCATCAAAGGATCGGAATTGATGGCAACTCACATTCCGTTATTGATAGATGCTGCCCATCATGAATTGCGACTTTTTGGACATATTGCCAATCACAATGAAATGAGAAATTATCTCCAAGATGAAACGGAAGTTTTGTGCATTTTTCAAGGGCCTAATACATACGTTTCAGCCTCGCTGTATTCCGAACCTGATATTAGTACTTGGAATTATTCTGCCGTGCACATAAACGCAAAAATTCAGATGCAAAATTCCCAAGAGCTAGAAAAGAGTTTGGAAATATTAATTCATACTTTTGAAAAGCATCAAGAAAAACCACTTTACAAAAAAGATATTCCTGTTGCAATGTGGCGAGAAAATTTTGCTGAAATTACCGGTTTTTGGCTAAACCCGATAAAGATTCAGGGAATTCACAAATGGCATCGAAATTACAGCCGTGAAGAACGCGAACACATTGCTTCACAACTCAATAAAAATAATTTACATACAAACTACGATAGCAACGAAATAATAAAAAATTTTTATGATTCAGAAGATTGAACCACAATCGGGAGTGGCATTTACCTTAAATAAAGGAGAACAACTCAAAATTATTGATTCGCATGGAGAACAAGTAAGTGATTTGGTCGTTTTCAATAAACACGACATTCACGAAAAGATTTCTTCCGGAAAAACGATGGATTTTGAAGAAAGTATTTTGATTTCATCCGGAAATTATATTTGGAGCAACAGAAGCAATAAAATGCTCCATATTCTCGAGGATACCAATGGCAGAAATGATTTTCTATTAGCACCTTGCAGTCCGGAAACATTTCAAATAATGTATAACAATCCCGATTATCATCCCAGTTGTTTTGAAAATCTATTTACCAAATTGGCAATTTATGACATCAAACCCGACGACATTCCCACTGCATTTAATGTTTTTATGAATGTCGTTTTTGATGCAAACGGAAAAATAAAAGTCCTGCCTCCTACTTCAAAATCCGGCGATTATGTGCTTTTTGAAGCACAAATGGATTTGATTGTCGGGATGACTGCCTGTTCTGCAGAAGACAGCAATGGCGGAACTTTTAAGCCGATACATTATGAAATCATCAAATGATTTTTATAACTTTTTTTTAATGGTTTTATGTTCGAATGAATCCATCATTTAAATAATAAGGTAACATAAATTTCTAATTCAAAAATATCTTTGATTATAACCTTAAAATAAAAAATGTTATGGCATCAAACGAAAAAAAACAGGAAGACAAAAAAGGAACTGCTGGCAACAAAAACAGCGGAACCAAATCTCAGGCTACTTCGAATAACAAATCAAACGGAGATAAAAACAAAAAGAAGTAATCAGCTTGATTAAATGTGATAAGACCTCTCAAGTTTTGGGAGGTCTTTTTAAATAAGTATAAACCCCAAAATTAAAATTATGGCAAAACCAAAACAATTCCCCGAGCAATCCCAATCTCAACCCGGAAAAGAACATAAAATGAATCCGGAACCGGAAATCATTCGTTCAACTTACAAAGGAAGTGAAAAACTGAAAGGAAAAATTGCATTAATAACCGGTGGAGATAGTGGTATTGGCAGAAGTGTTGCCGTCCACTTTGCACGAGAAAGCGCTTCGGTGGCAATAATTTATCTTGAGGAAGATAAAGATGCTTTAGAAACTAAGAAACTTGTAGAAGCAGAAAATCAAAAGTGTCTTGTTATTAAAGGGGATTTGAAAGATTCCGAATTCTGTAAGAAAGCAGTCAAGAAGTGTATAGATACCTTCGGAAAGCTCAATATTTTGGTAAATAATGCTGCCATGCAATTTTCTAAAAACGCTTTAGAAGAAATAAGTCGCAAACAAATTGAAACTGTTTTTGCAACCAATATTTTTTCAATTTTTGAAATTACAAAAGCGGCACTTCCTCATTTATCTGAAGGCGATACCATAATAAATACTACTTCGGTTACATCTTTCAGAGGCAGTACACACCTC
>JAAYLC010000158.1 GCA_012522045.1 Bacteroidota bacterium | reverse complement strand
ACGATATAATAACCATAAATCTATAAATATGTGTTACCATACCAAACAAACCAAATCAGCACAAGAGTTGCGACACCGTTTCAACTCCAAATTTGATAACATAGAAGAATATAGACCATCGGTTTACAACGGCTTCCAACATCCAAAAACCCCAATCATTACCAATCAAAAGACAGACACAATCCAACTCTACAATTGGGGTTTAATCCCATTTTGGGCAAAGGACGATGGTATTAAAAAAAATACCCTTAATGCACGTATGGAAACCATCCACGAAAAACCCTCTTTCCGGAATGTGGTGAAAAACCGTTGTTTAATTCTTGCAGATGGTTTTTACGAATGGCAATGGTTGGATGAAAAGGGCAAAAAAAAGCAGAAATATGAACTTACATTGCCCGAAAATCAAGCCTTTGCATTTGCGGGTCTATGGAGTGAATGGGTCGATAAATCAACAGGAGAAATCCGTTACACATACACCATACTAACAACCGAAGCCAACGAGTTAATGGCCAAAATCCATAACACCAAAAAACGTATGCCCGTAATCGTTGCAACCGATACCGAACAAAATTGGCTACAAGGCGATGATTTGATTTTAGGTAACAACAACCTAATTGCAACCGAGGCATAAGGAAGAAACCCCACCGCACAGCCACTTGCTTCCAGTCGGTTCTTTTCGTTCGTTCGTGCCTCACTCTCTACAATCACCCACTTCCAGCAACGCGCAGCAAGAGTAGCCCACCATTCATTTCCGTTGCACTACAATTCATTCAGGGCCACACTTGCTATTTCAACTCCTGAGTATCATTATAATTGCACAACCTTTGCACGTAATTATTTGTACATTTGTAGAAATTATGAAAATATTCTTTTCCATATCAATGTCAATTTTATTCTTTTTTCAGGGAATTAGCCTTGATATGGATTTTTGTGGGCCAATAAAAGATATCTCAAATATCATTACCCATTATCAAAACCATAAAATTTATGGCGACTCTTTCCTTGAATATGTAATTGAAGATTACATTGACAATGATGCAAAAAATGAAGGGCATCATAATAACCCAGATAAGGAAAATACACCAGTTCATTCTCATAATCAATGTTGTCATCCTTTAGTATTATTTATTGCGAACAACAATTCGGCCCTAATCAATCGACTAAAGTTTGAAGATAAAGAGCCGTTCAATTTATATACAGTTAACTTCTATTCCAGATATCTGGAATCTCTCTTCCAACCCCCGCGAGTATAATTCAGTTTTTTTTAAGGATAGCTATATCCTAACGTGATGCTTCTCAAAGTAAGCATTGCTTTATAAATGCGTTGCACCCATTCGCACCGTAAATTTTTAACTGAATTAATACATATTTATGATTAATAAAATCATTTCATTTTCCATTAATAATAAATTTATTATTGGGCTATTTATAGTGGTGCTTATTGGCACAGGCATATACTCAATGGCCACTATAAATTTGGGTTCCGTGCCTGATATTACCAACAATCAAGTTCAAGTTATAACAACTGCCCCTAATTTGGGAACGGAGGATATTGAGCAATTTGTTACCTTTCCCGTAGAATTGGCAATGGCAAATCTTCCAGACGTTATCGAACTGCGTTCGATCTCTCGTTTTGGACTGTCCGTGGTAACCATTGTTTTTAAAGACGAAGCAGGAACCTATCTGCCACGACAATTGGTCCAAGAAAAATTAACCGCAGTTGCGGAAGAAATCCCTGAAGGTTTTGGCACGCCTTTTATGGCGCCCATTACCACGGGCTTGGGCGAAATATTGCAATATACCTTAAAGGTTAAAGAAGGGTACGAAGAAAAATATGACGCAATGGAACTGCGCACCATTCAAGACTGGATCGTGAAACGCCAGATGGCGTTAGTCCCGGGAGTTGTTGAAGTAAATGCTTTTGGAGGCTATGTAAAACAATATGAAGTCGCTCTTAATCCTGCTAAACTAAAAAGTTTTGGCATCACAATGCACCAGGTCTTTGAAGCCCTTAAAGTGAACAATGCCAATACGGGTGGAGCTTATATTGAAAAAAACCACCAAGCCAATTTTATCCGTGGGGAAGGGCTGGCACGAAGTATCGCCGATTTGGAAAACACCGTTGTGACCACTCAAAATGGAAGCCCTGTTTTCGTAAGGGACGTTGCCGAAAAAGTGGGTTACGGTAACCAAGTGCGTTATGGTGCATTTACCCAGGATGGTCACGAATCTGTGGGTGGCCAAATATTAATGTTGAAAGGACAGAACCCAAGTAACGTTATAGAAAATGTTGAAAAGCGTATAGTCGAAATCCAAAAATCCTTGCCTGAAGGCGTGTATATCGATACATTTTTAAGCCAAAGCGAACTGATTGAGAGAACCACAAGTACCGTTAAAACAAATCTAATTGAAGGGGCACTCATCGTAATATTCGTTTTGGTACTCCTTTTAGGTAGCTTCCGTGGTGGTTTGATAGCAGCTTCGATAATCCCCTTGTGTTTATTGTTCGCATTTATTTTGATGAAGCAATTTGGTATTTGGGCAAATTTAATGTCCTTGGGTGCAATTGATTTTGGAATTATTGTTGACGGCGCGGTAATTATAGTGGAGGGAACGGTTTTTCACATTCATCAACGGATGAAGAAATCCAATGCAATTATGGGACAATCCGAGATGGATGAAATAGCCTATGATTCTTCAAGTAAAATGATGAATTCTGCCTTTTTCGGTCAACTAATTGTTCTTATTGTTTTTACACCTATCCTGTTTTTAACTGGTGTGGAAGGGAAAATGTTCCGACCAATGGCGTTCACCTTTGGTTTTGCGGTTTTAGGCGCTATCATCCTTTGTCTTACCTACGTGCCAGTGATGTCGTCATTATTTTTAAAACCTGCCAAAAACCAAAATAGTTGGTTTGCCAGATTTGAAAATCGGATGGATAGGATAAGCGATAAAATTATGAGCCTTTTGAATCGCGTTTATCTGCCCATACTGAATTTTGCACTTCGTTTTAAAGCAGGGGTCGTAATAGGCGCGGTTGCCTTGCTATTGATTGCAGGATTTGTATTCAGCAATATGGGGGCTGAATTTATCCCAAAATTTGATGAAGGCGATATTGCCTTTCAAGCATTAATAAAACCGGGGAGTAGTCTTACAGAGACCATCGAGGCTTCAAAGAAACTTGAAAATCTAATAAATGAATTTCCTGAAGTTAAAACTGTAGTTTCAAGAATCGGGGTAGCCGAAATCCCAACCGACCCGATGCCAATGGACATTGCGGATAGTTACATTATTCTTGAAAAAGATAAAAGCAAATGGACTTCCGCCGACAGCAAAGAAGAACTCATTGAAAAAATACAAGAAAAGATTTCGGTTGTTCCCGGTGTCAACTTTGTATTTACCCAGCCGGTGGAACTTCGTTTTAATGAGTTGCTAACTGGAGTCCGTGAGGACGTGGCAATCAAACTGTACGGAGAAGATTTAGGCGTTTTGGCAGACAAGGTACAGGAAATCGCAGCGGTAATACGTGAAGTACCGGGTGCAGCAGACCTTAACGTAGAGGCTACAAGCGGTTTGCCACAAATGACAGTGGTGTATAACCGCGCAAAAATGGCACAATACGGTGTAACCGTGGATAAATTGAATGATTATGTAAGTGCCGCCTTTGCAGGCGAAAAGGCAGGTGTGATTTTTGAAGGCGAAAAGCGTTTTGATGTGGTTATCAGGTTGGCAGAGGACTTTAGGCAAGACATCAATAGCTTAAAAAACCTTTACATAGACCTGCCGAACGGTGCTCAAGTGCCTCTAAAGGAAGTTGCGGATATCAGTTATAAAGCTGGGCCAATGCAAATTTCAAGAGACAACACTATGCGTCGTATATCTGTGGGTGTAAATGTTCGTGGACGCGATGTAAAATCGATGGTCGAGGAAATTCAGCAAAAACTGGAAACGGAAGTGGAACTGCCACCAGGTTATTACGTCACTTATGGAGGATCATTTGAAAACCTGCAACGTGCATCAGACCGATTGATGATAGTAGTGCCCATCGTTCTACTAACAATATTTATCCTGCTTTATTTCGCTTTAAATTCATTTTCACAGGCTTTGATGATTTATATGGCAGTGCCTTTGGCGGCAATAGGCGGGGTTTTCATTTTGTTGATCCGTGGAATGCCTTTCAGTATTTCGGCAGGGGTCGGGTTTATCGTACTCTTTGGAGTAGCGGTTTTAAACGGTCTGATACTCATAAACAAATTCAATGAACTAAAAGAAAGTGGAATGACAGATTTAAAAAAACGTATATACGAAGCTACGCACGAACGTTTACGTCCCATTTTATTGACTGCCATTACCACAATTATGGGCTTTATCCCAATGGCGGTTTCCACCTCTGGTGGTGCAGAAGTACAGCGACCATTGGCAACAGTAGTCATTGGAGGAATGCTTACGGCAACATTTTTGACCTTGGTGGTTATTCCTATTCTTTACTATTGGCTGGAATCGAGAAAGGAACGAAACAATACCGATAGAGGTGTAAGCTATGTCAACAGGTCAACCAACATTATAACAGTATTATTGATGGTTGGAGGTTTGATGGCATCTGGTACTTCATTTGCCCAAAACACCAATCAAGATGGTACAATTCCAAAGACCTTGACCGTTGATGAGGCCATTGCTATGGCAAAACAGAATTATCCTACGCTCAAGGAAAGTCAGGCATTTATTGAACGGGAAAAGGCGATGAAAGGCACCAGTTTTGACCTTGGCAGCACCGAAGTTTTTACAGGCAAGGAAGAATATGGCAATAATCTTCCTGGAGTTCAAACCACTATCGGCGTACAACAGGGAAATATTGATTTGCTTTCCGGGTTTTCAAAATCGAAGTTTTACAAAGAGCGCATTGCATTGGGAGAAAAGTTTTTTGTGGCAAGTGAACAACAGTTGGTGCGTAATGTGATGCAGGCGTATGACCAAATTAATTATTACAAGGCACAGTTGCGTTTTGCTGATCAATTGGACAGTGTTTATGCCAATTTTAAGACCGCTGCCCAACTTCGGTATGATACCGGAGAAACAGGCAAGTTGGAGTTTATTGCAGCCTCTTCCGAATTTCAGCAGATACAAGTATTAAAACAACAAGCTTTCGATGATATTGAAATCGCCAAACGTGCCTTAAAGCAATATTTGGGAACCGATGAAAACATCGAGACGGTTGATGGCGTTTACGAGCCATTGGATTTTATGGCTACATTAGATTCAACTTCAGTGGCAAATAATCCAATGTTGCAATATGCCTTGCAAAATGCCGAAGTAAGCAAGGCAAACGTGGGTGTCGAAAAATCCCAATTTCTACCTAAATTTAGTTTATCGTATGGCAGACAAGTTGTAGATGAAGTGTCAGGCTTCAATACTTTTCAGGCAGGCATTAGCATTCCACTATGGTTTTTTCCGCAAAAGGCAAGAGTCAAGTCAGCTAAGGCAGACGCAATGATGGCAGAATATCAATATTTGGAACAAAAAGAAGTTACGGAAAGCCGTGTTTCGCAATTGCTCCAATCCCTTGAAAAAACAAAGAAGATTTTGCAATATTACGAAGAAGGCGCACTATTGTTGGCAGAACAGCAAATTACCACAGCGCAATTGGCATCCAAGGAAGGCGAAATAGATTATGTCAATTATATCACAATTCTCAACAGTGCCATCAGGATAAAACAAAACCATTTGCAATACATAAACCAGTTTAACCAGCAGACGATTGAGATACGATACCAACTGGGCAATTTATAATCAAAAAAAAGGAAAAATGAAGAATATATTAGTAATAAGTACCGTATTGTTTACACTTATGTTTATGAGTTGTAACGATGCCCCAAAATCTGAACTCGGGCATAACGAAGCGGAGGTTGGGGAAGATGCGCACGGCGAAGGCCACGACGAGGAAGAAGGAGTTGTAGTGCTTACAAAGCAACAGGCCGAAAACATCGGTTTAAAAACGAAAACTCTGGAGGAACGAACTTTAGGAAACAACATTAAGGTAACAGGAACGCTGGAACTTTTTCCACAGGATAAGGCGAACATCAGTCCGTTTGTTGGTGGAAATGTGAGTTCCATAAAGGTAGTACCTGGAGATAATGTAAGTAAAGGACAGGTATTGGCATATATTGAGCATCCCGATATCATAGCAATGCAACAGGAATATCAGGAAAAAAATGACGAACTGGTCTTTTTGAAACAGGATTTTGAGCGCAAAAAGACCCTTTATGACAAAGGTGTTTCTTCTGGCAAGGAATTTCAGATGGCGCAGTCAAAATTTCGTTCCACCACATCCAGTGTCAATGGGTTGCGTTCCCAATTGAAACTGTTGGGCATTAATCCCGACAAAGTGGCGGAAGGACAGATATATTCCGCAGTTCCCATTACCACACCCATAAGTGGTTATGTGGATGAAGTAATGATTAGCCTTGGCGATTACGTGGCACAACAATCCAAAATGTTCTCGATAAGCGATAATTCAAAAATTTATGTAAACTTCAAAGTCTATGAAAAGGACATAAAGCAAATCCAGAAAGGACAACAGATATATTTTTCCACGGCCTCCCACCCGGACAATTTGCTTAAAGCCACCGTTCGGTCTGTTGGTAAAACCTTTAACACCGACCCAAAGGCTTTGGAAGTCTTGGCGGATATTGAAAACAAGGATAAAAACCTATTGCCGGGAATGTATGTGGAAGGGCGCATAGTGCAGGGCGAGAAAAAAGGTTTCGCTATTCCTGAAGCTGCTATCATAAAAGAAGGCGAGCAATCCTTCATTTTCATTTTGGATGAAGACGAAGAAATGGAAGCGGGCAAAATGAAATTCAAAATGATACCCGTAACGGTTGGTATTACTGATTTAGGCTTTGTTGAAGTCAATCTTCCTGCCGAAGTTTCAAAGGATGCCAAAGTTGTCATAAGTGGAGCTTATAACCTGTCTTCGGAAATGGTTAAAGGCGAACTGGAACACGCACATTAATTCAATCACCATCAAAGATTTTGATTCCGGGTTTGTTTATCGTCTTAATAAGTTAGTTAAAAATTAAAAAAACAGGCTCGGTTCAAAATCGATTAAAAATTTAAAAAAATGAAGGAAATAAAAGCATTTATAAAACCGAACCGGATCCAAAGGGTAATTGAAGCTCTTGCTGATAGTGGTTTTAAAAGTATGACACTTTCACAGGCAGAAGGCACGGGGGCGTTCAAGGCAAAAGGCGCAAGACCGTCGCTGGATTTTCACGTGACAGATAGTCCGGTGGTCAAGCTGGAACTGGTTTGTCAAAATGAGGAAGCCCAAGCCGCAATTGAAACAATTCTAAGAAATGGTAAAACGGAAGAACCAGGAGACGGGATTATTTATATCGCAAATATTGAGGATGCCTTTCACATTAAAACGGGGGAATCCTTAAAACGTTTCGACCTGTAAATCAATTTATAAACAAATGGAAAAAATAGTTCAATTTTTAGAAAGCAAAGGAATAAGGCCTACTGCAATGCGCCTTTTGACCTATAAGCGGTTGGCAGAGTTGAATGTGGCCATCAGCCTTGGCGATTTGGAAAAGGATTTTAAGGTCAGTGAAAGAAGTACCCTATTTAGAACTATGAAAACCTTAGAAAAAAAAGGTGTTGTGCATCAAATTGAGGACGGTACAGGAGTCATAAAATACGCTCTTTGCGAAGAAAATTGTGAGTGCGAGGTCGGCAACGACCTTCATTTACACTTTCGTTGCAACAATTGTAATGAAACGGTCTGTTTAACAGAGCATAAAATCCCTCATATCAACTTACCCGATGGTTATATCACGGAGGATATCAACTTAGTAGTAAAAGGTATTTGCGAAAAATGCAGCGGCCATTCCAGAAATTAAAAGAACAGTATTATGGCTGAACTAAAAAAATCATTGGGAACCCTTCGCCTCACTTTTTACGGTGTAGGTACTATTGTGGGCGCAGGAATATACACGGTAATTGGTGCCGCAGCTGGTCAAGCTGGAACAGACCTTTGGTTGAGTTTTATTTTTGCGGCTATTGCGGCAAGTGTGTCGGCAATGTCTTATGCTGAATTATCCTCAACCTATCCGAATGCGGGTGCGGAATTTATTTTTGTACGCAAGGCGTTTCCTAAAATTGATATTCCGTCTTTTCTCACGGGCTGGACGATTGCGTTCCACAGTTCGGCCACCATCGCTGCGGTGCTACTGGCTTTTTCAGGCTATTTCAACACTTTTTTTAGTATTCCTTCCCTACTTGTCAGTTATGGTGTTTTGGTTATGCTCTCGTTGATAAGCATTACGGGCATCAAGAAATCATCTACCGCTAATATCATTATGGTTAGTATTCAGCTCTTGGGATTGTTCCTTCTTATAGCGTTCGGACTTTTGGAAACAGGCCCACCAAAAGCAGCATTTTTTAAAGTTGAATCCTTTTCCGGTACTTTGGCAGCAACGGCTACCTTGTTTTTTGTTTATACTGGCTTTGAACATATGGCGGCTTTGGGTTCAGAGGTAAAAAACCCTGGCAAGACAATTCCTCGTGCCTTTCTATTGACAATGGTTTTTACAACCGTCATCTATTTGCTCATATCTTTTACGGTACTCAACATTGCCGACCCGTCAGAACTGGCAAAAGTGGATTCGCCACTTTCACTTGCGGCATCCAACCTCAACAGTTGGTTGCCCGTTGCCTTGGCCGTAGCAGCACTTTTCGCCACTGCCAATGCGGCTTTTAGTGGTATAATTTCTATTAGCAGGTTGCTTTTTGGAATGGCAAGCGTGGGCGAACTACCAAAATTTATGACCAAAACCAATGCACAGAAAGTTCCGTGGGCAACTACCCTTGTAGTTATGGTAGCAGTTCCTGGATTTATATTGTTGGGAGATATCAAAATCGTAGCGGGAATGTCATCTTTGGGTGCATTGCTTGTTTTTGTTGCCGTGAACATTGCACTTATCGTATTGCGTTTCAAAGCACCCAATAAAGAAAGACCATTCAAAGTTCCTTTATCCATTGGAAAAGTTCCAGTATTGCCCATATTGGCGATACTCATTAGTTTGTCCTTGGTAATTCAATATGATTGGGAAGTATATACAGCATTTGTGGGAGCTATTGCAGTAGGCATTATCTTGGATTATTTTTTGGACAAAAAGTCAAAAGATGAAATAGACCCTGAAAAAGAAAAGGAGCTTTTTAACCATTAATCTAATGTTATGGACTGGATGTTTGAAGATTTTAAAACCGAACTGGATAACCTAAATCCTTACGAAAATGGTAACGCGATCATTGAGTTTGACGATACTAAAACGAATGAAGGTGAAAATTGAGGAAGCAATTAATGCAACAAATTACAAGGTAACAAGAAAAAATAAAAATCAATGGAAGCTATATTAAAATCAGAAATTACCTGTCCAAACTGCGGACACAAAAAAGTAGAAGATATGCCAACAAATTCCTGTCAATTCTTTTATGAATGCGAGAAGTGTAAAACTGTTCTAAAACCAAAAGAAGGTGACTGTTGCGTTTACTGTTCTTATGGTTCTTTGCCCTGTCCTCCTATCCAGTTAACAAGAAAAGATGAATGCTGATGCAAATGCAATTCCTGTGCATAACCTTTTAAAGTATCTTTAAAGAAAATTTTAATAAAATGAAAGCAGCTACATCCCGGCCCTTAAGCCCAAAAGTTAATAAAGAAAAAACAGGCTGGAAAACCCACTGGGACCTTCTGCTTGCCTTGCTGATTTTGGTTATACTGTTAACATTGGAATATGGGTTTAACCTCGCCATACCCACTATACCTTTATTGGCAATTAACCTCATTGCTTATCTTCTCGCCGGAAGAAAAGTTTTAGATCTCGCTTGGCGAAAGTCAAAAAGAGGCGATTTCTTCAATGAATTTGTATTGATGAGTGTGGCAACAATCGGCGCATTCATCATTGGAGAATATGAAGAAGGTGTTGCCGTAATGGTATTTTACCAAATAGGCGAATGGTTTCAGGACTCGGCAGTTAAGCGCGCCAAAAGAAGCATTAAAGCCTTGCTTGATATAAGGCCTGATGAAGTTATCGTTCTAAGAAACGGAAAATCACAGGTTATACATCCTTCAGAAGTAGAAATAGGAGAAAAGATACAAGTGAAACCTGGTGAAAAGGTTGCCTTGGATGGTGATCTCATTTCTGAAAAAGCCTCTTTCAACACTGCGGCATTAACAGGGGAGAGCAAACCAGATACCAAATATAAAGGTGAACAGGTACTGGCCGGGATGATCAATCAAAACACACTTGCAGAAGTAAAGGTAACCGCCCTGTTTAGGGATAGTAAACTCAGCAAGATCTTGGAAATGGTACAGGATGCCACCGCACGTAAATCACAGACCCAACTCTTCATATCCCGTTTTGCCAAAGTATATACCCCAATCGTATTTTTCCTTGCACTGGCACTTTGTGTAACCCCAATATTTTTTGTGGATGATTATGTGTTTCGGGAATGGTTTTATCGTGCATTGGTATTCTTGGTGATCAGTTGTCCCTGTGCATTGGTTGTTTCCATACCTCTGGGCTACTTTGGAGGTATCGGCCTTGCTTCCCGAAATGGAATCCTGTTCAAAGGCGGAAACTATTTGGATGTTATGACCCAAGTAAAAACAGTGGTGATGGACAAAACAGGCACCTTGACCAAAGGGGTCTTTAAAGTTCAGCAAGTAGTATCCGAAGGAATTGAAAAAGAAGAACTGATCAAAGTAGCAGCAGCTTTGGAAAAGAACTCGACCCATCCCATAGCCATAGCTGTAACGGATTATGCCGATAATAAACACCAAGGCCTACAAACTTCAAACATTGAAGAAATAGCAGGACACGGCTTGAAAGGCATCGTTGGTAATAAGGAAGTATTGGCTGGAAACCTTAAACTTTTAAAGAAATATGACATAGCTTATCCTGCCGAAGTCGAACAGATTGTAGATACCATAGTGGTATTGTCCATTGATAATAAGTACGCCGGTTATATCACTATTGCCGATGAAATAAAGGAAGATGCATATCAGGCCATCAAGGAAATGCACCGTCTAAACATAAAAACCGTAATGTTATCTGGTGATAAACAAACAGTGGTAGATCAGGTGGCAAAAGTTTTGGGAATTGATGAAGCTTATGGTGGACTGCTTCCGGATGAAAAAGTGGAGAAAGTGGAGGCTCTTAAAAAAGAAGGAGTAAAATTGGCCTTTGTAGGCGATGGTGTTAACGATGCTCCGGTTATTGCCCTCGCCGATGTTGGTATTGCAATGGGCGGTCTCGGTAGTGATGCCACCATCGAAACAGCAGATGTAGTTATTCAAAACGACCAGCCGTCAAAGATCGTTGCAGCAATAAAGGCGGGTAAAATCACCAAAAACATTGTCTGGCAAAATATCATTCTCGCTATGACAGTCAAAATTATAGTACTTGCATTAGGTGCAGGCGGTGTTGCTACTTTATGGGAAGCCGTTATCGCAGATGTGGGTGTAGCTCTTTTGGCTATATTGAATGCTGTGAGAATACAACGGAAGGATTTATAACATCCGCATACTTATCTTGGCTTCAAAAAGATTGTTTTTCTCGAACGAAAAAAATGTTCCTTGCTCTAGCGGTTGTTGCTATGTTCGCCTCAAAAACTTAATAGACAACCCAGATGTCATTTATAAATTGCTCATTCCTCTACTGATATTTTTCATTGTGATATTTATTATTGGTCAAATCCTCAGGCAAATCCTTAACGTTTAGCTATTCAGACAGGGTAAGCCTGACATTAACTACTACGGCAAGAAATTCACCTATTTCATTAGCCATTGCCGTTTCTGCTTTTTCTTATGAACCATTAATTGCATTATCATTAATTATTGAACCATTGGTTGAACTTCCAGTTTGATTTTGACATCACAAATCATATTGTATTATTGTGCTTAATATACTGACCCTAATTTCCTCACCACTAAAGCTAACCTTATTCCTTCTATAGCGGAATTAGATGATTCCAATTTAAGGAAAAAAACCCACCGCACAGCCATTTGCTTCCAGTCGGTTCTTTTCGTTCGTTCGTGCCTCACTCTCTACAATCACCCACTTCCAGCAACGCGCAGCAAGAGTACTCCTTCAATCGGTTCCGTTACTCTCCACCTCAATCAGTCGCACCCTTGCTTTTTCCCACGCGCATCCAAACGCAGGTAAAGCGGTGTTCGTCAGTCGTTCCGCTTTGTTCCGCAAAAACATATCTGCAAGGGTAAAATGAACTCCCTGCGGTCGCCCTTGCATATACCGTTCACTTACCAGGTGCCTTGCGCTCCAGTGGGTGCTCGCCACCTGCCGTTCACTTGTTTTGCTTCACACGCTACTCTCCTTCCTCACCCGTGGCTACTCCATCCCCCCAAACGGTGCGCAAGGCGAACGCAAAGCTCAGCTCGCTGAAGCTTTGCTGAGCCGCAGCCAACGTTGCGCACCGCAAACCCCAATAAGGTGTTCGCTCCGCTCACCACTTTTTTAATTGGGGGTCTGCCGCCACTTGTTAATTGTGCGAGCCTGCGGGTCGCTGCGGGCTGATCGGGCTGTCACGATTTTTGCAATCCCATTTGCCTACAGTCGCTTCATTTCGCTCAATCGTGCCTCCTTCCCTCAACTCAGCCACTTTCGGCAACGCGCGCAAGAGTAGCTCATTCTCTTCACTACACGAGCCTACGTACCTTCATTACGCAATACGATTTTGATTCCTAAGATTCATCTTGGATAATATAAACGAAATGTAAATCCATAATATTTATAGCACTCAGGTATTGCTCCATTACGGCTCCGGCATCGTTTCGTTGCGTTCAAACGCTACCCTTGCCTTTCCCAACGCTGAAGCAAAAAGACCCGCCAGCCCTGCGGTAAACCGTAGGCGTCTGCCGCCCTCATTCTTCGGGCTTCTGCAGCCACCACCCTTGCTCCGCTCGCAGGCGGCTCGCATTATAGCTCCAGCACTCCATTCCGTTACTCTCCATTCCGTGCTTCCGCTATAGCTACGCTTGTTTACCTGCGTTTACACACGCTTACCGTCTTAATAAGTATTATGATTTATCCGTTTATTACTCTTTTAGTTCAGTTACGACAATTTCATTGCCATCTAAATCATAACAATGAAGAAAAGCATATTCCGGTGTTTTTATGATTTCTGTTTTCAATTTAACGCCATTACTTTTAAGTCGTTCATAAAGTGCTTCAATTTCAGTGGTATATATTACCATTGTAGGCTGTTCTCCAGTTTGGTTCCCAACACGTTCTCTTTGTCTTTTAGTATCAGCTTTTAAAAACCAAATTCCTAAAGAATCAAGTGGTTCACTACCAATATGTAAGAATCGTTGTCCGACATCAGTAGTCACATCAAAGATTCTTTTAAAACCAAAGTTTGTTTCATAGAAATTAGCTGATTTCTCATAGTCCTCTACAAGCAGAACTATTCTACCTAAATAGTTTTTCATAAAAAAAAATTAAAGATTAATAAAATAATAGAAAATTACAGTATGTTGTACTGCAAAATTGCCTTTTGATAAAGCTTTTGAAATGCCTGTTTGTTGGTGGGTTCAATCCAGTTATAACTAATTGCCTCCCATTCTTCAGTGTAATGATGTAATTCTAACAATTGAATATATTCAATTCCACATATTACATAATCAGCCCAAAATTGCAGTAAATAACCTCCGTATTTAATATGGTATTTATTTGCTTCTGTATAATTTTTGAACCATTTATGTATTAACCCAACCCCATTACTTCTAAAAAGCATATCATTTTTTACAACATATCGCTTTAAGTCCTCCCAACAAGAAAAACCGTATTCTGTAGCAATGATGTGATAGATATCTTTTAATCGAATATTTTTTCCATTTTCCTCAATTTGTGTAGAAGATAGGTTATTAAAAAATGGATTATTTAAATACTTATTGACAGTGATGTCAAAATCTGATTTAAAATTCTTGTGAAGTAATTTGGCTTCAACTTTAAGTTGATTAAGCCGAACAGGATGTAATTCTTTCATAATATCCTTTTTATTGCCATTACTCACAATTGGCGGATTTATGAAACTCATAAATATTGAAAAGAAAAGGTGACATCGTCTTTCGTGAGTACAGGCATCCTTTTAATACCTGTTTACAAAAGTATAAATAAAATTAGAATATTCAAAAAAATGAGAATAGCAAAGTTAGGCGGGTTCGCACAATTCCACCGCACATACGGATTGTAAAGGTCAAGCCCTACGGGTTTTGAAAAAAATCTCCACCCTGCGGGTAGTATTTTTTTTATACATCCCTTGCATCAATCGCACCGTTCCTGTGATGCGGCATTATGTTTAATTTAATTTTTTCTATTATGTATAAATCACTTTTTTCAGTCCGTTGTGGCAATCGTTGGTTGTTGGTCGGCTTTAGGTTGTCCGGTCGTCCTTTCTTTGCAGGCATCGTCCGTTGCGGTGTTGTAGATTATACCATTCGCCTCTTTTGGTTAGAGGTTACCTTGTCAGAGCTCCCTTTTTAGGGGGCTTTTTTTTACTCGTTAGAAAAACAGATATTTTTAAGTAACCTAAAAACCGATTAAATGATAACGAAAACAATTGAAATTACAGAAATATCTGTTAACGAACTTACCGACATTATAGCAGAAAAATTATTTAATAAACTTAAAATGTATTTAGCGGATTATAAATCTTCTGAAGAAGATGTTTTTCTATCCCCGAAAGAAACAGCAGAGTTTTTAAAAATTAGCAGGGGTACTCTTTGGCGTTGGACAAAAAATAAAAAGATAAATTGTTACGGAATGGGTGGTCGCCGATATTACAATAAAAAGGAGTTGGTGGAACTCCTTTCAGATAATATTTTAAGACATTAATCCGATTTTTTCAAATAAAAATAAAAAGACGAAAGCAAAGTTAGGCGGGTTCGCACAATTCCACCGCACATACGGATTGTAAAGGTCAAGCCCTACGGGTTTTGATGAAAATCTCCATCCGCCTCTGGCTGGATAGTATTTTCACCAAAAACCTTGACAACCGTGCCTTACCCGCCTTTTCAAAAGCTTTCTCTTTTCTTTTTTTCTTTTTTTTTCTTTTCTCTTTTGAAAAAATATTAGCGAAGCGTAGCGAGCATAATTTAAATGACTCACTATATGAAAACGTTTCGTATCAAAACCCACCGATTACAACAGAATTATTCCGAACCTCATTTCTTTATCCTAAATAAAGGATTGAATAGTGGAAAACCACTAAATAAACCTTGTCCGAATTGCTTTGTCTGCATCACGACCAATGAAACCGATAAGGATTTTATGTATTGGCTTTGCTTCGGATTATGGAAATCTAAATCATTCCATTACTATCTAAAAGGTTCTGTAATTCCATTTATAACGATTGGAGATATTAAAAAGCACCTTCGAGATAGTGAATGTATTGCAAGTAAACATCCGCAGTTATTTCACCAGTCAATTCACCACTTAAAACTCTTAGAAATTAATGAAGAAAAACTCAAGCTTTCATTAAAAATGATTGATACCGCCAAAAAGGCAATCTTCTATAAGTTGATGAATAAAACAGGTGCAGTTTGAACACTGCATCTGTCATAAAATCAATTTCTTATAGGCAAAAAAGAGCAAAGAAAAGCAATAGAAACCCCGACTGAACTACTGCATACTTATTGAAGTATCTTAGATGAAAAGGGACAAAGCCGAGTCAAGTCCGTGCCAAGTCCGAACATTTGTTTAACCCCAAATAATTTAGAAAAGATGGGAAAAATTAATCAAGGTATTCTCGGTGGCGTATCAGGCCAAGTAGGGAATGTAATCGGTGCGTCTTGGAAGGGCATTGATTACCTAAGAATTAAACCTTCCAGTGTAGCGAACCCAAGAACCGAAGGACAAGTTGACCAACGCTCAAAGTTTTCAACCGTGCTTCGCTTCTTGCAACCAATGACAGACTTCTTGCGTGTTGGTTTCAAATTGTATGCTAACAAGATGACACAGTTTAATGCTGCAATGTCTTACAACTTAAACAATGGTATTACAGGGGCTTACCCTAACTATACCATTGATTACGCTAATGCTTTAGTGACTCGTGGAAATCTTACAGGTGCAGTTGGTGGAGTGGCTACTTCCCCAAGTGCTGCAACAGTAGATGTTACCTGGACAGATAATTCTGGAAGTGGTAGTGCCTTAGCTACTGATAAAGCATTGATTTTGCTTTTCAACGCTACAAGAGGGGAATGTGTATTTACTACAGCTGGTCCAGATAGATCAGCCAGTACAGAAAGTATTTCCGTGCCTTCAGAGTACACTGGTGAAGATGTTGAGGTATTCTTAGGGTTTATCTCAGAAGATGGCTCTAAAGTAGCGAATAGCTCTTATTTAGGTTCTGTAACAGTTGCTTAATAGCGATTGACGTTTTCTTGGAAAACCGTCCTTTTTTAGGGGCGGTTTTTTTTATCGTCTTTTGAAAAAGCTTGTTTCCCTTTCCGCCTATTTTTATGCAACCTTCTATATCGAAAATAATTGATGGGAGTTCAAAATTGATTACTGAATAGAATCAATCACACTACCACACGTCAACATAGCATCTCCATAATAAGGGTTTCTGATTTCTTTATCTGTGCTTATCCAGAAAGCCCCGTTGTTGTTATTGGTCATCGGACAATTTTGAATATAAAATTGTTGATCTGGCGCATCAACATTCATAACCAAGGGCACCATATTTTGATTCAAGACTACAAAATGACTGCGTTGGTTCTCTAGGTCATCATTTTCGGCAATGGCAGTCAGCATTTTCTCAATTTGCCCTAAATGCGATTTTTCCATCTTTCCCAATTCTGATTCGGGAATGGAATTGATTTTTTGCAAGGTAGAATTTGCAAAGGCTGATACTCTTTTTGCATCACTCTCTACAAAAGCATTCTTCATCTGTAAATAGGGTTTCATACTTTCCATAAGAACATTTTGAACTTCATTTGAAAGTTCCATTTTCATACCCTCCATTGAATTTTTATCTGTATTCGATTCCCGTTGGTTCATCATCGATTTCTTGCCCTGCAACTGAGCGGCCGCATCTACGGTAAATGTGCCGTTGGTAACAACTTCATCTCCTTTTTCAAGACCCGAAACTATTGTGAAATTATCGCCCGTACGGCTGCCGAGTGTTACTTCCTGCATTTCAAAAACAGGTTCATTGGGATTCATTTTTTTATAGACCAAAGAGCGTTCGCCCGTCCACATCACGGCACTTGCAGGAACAGTTAGGAGTGATTCAGACCCGTTGGATTTACCTTCCACTTTGCCGGTCACGAACATACCAGGTTTAAAAATTCCTTCAGTATTTTGCAGGTTCGCACGCACTGTTACGGTTCTGGTCTGGGTATTTAAAACAGGGTCTATAAAGGAAATTGTTGCATCAAATTCCTTGTTTGGATATGCATTAGTAGTAACCTTGATTTTTTGACCTTTTTTGAATTGGGAAATCTGGTTTTCATAAGCATCAAATTCTGCCCAAACAGTATTTAGATTATTTAATTTCACTATGGGCTGCCCTTGTTTAACGTAGTCGCCTTCAGAAGCCAATTTTTCACTTACAGTGCCCGAAACAGTAGCATAGATGGGAAAGTTTTCGCGTACTTTACCCGATTCCTCGATACTGTTGATTTGTGCTTCCGTCAATTTCCACAGTTTCAGTTTATTCCTTACCGCTTTGTATAGTGAAGGCTGTGATTCTTTGAGCGACGCGGCTGTAATCAGCTCCTGCTGTGCCACTACAAGGTTGGGCGCATAGATAGTAGCCAATATTTGACCCTTTCTCACTTCCTGGCCTTCATAATTGACGTTGAGCCGTTCAATCCTTCCATCAAAGTAACTGGCTTGGACAGCGCTTTCTTCTTCACTGGCCTTAATTTTTCCCGAAAGCGAAATCATATTATCGTTTTCAGCCGTTTTGGTTCCCACGATAGTGGTCTGGATATTGGCCAGTGCCATTGCATTGTCGGTCATTTTTATTTCGTTCGCCGCAAGACCATCTGCACCTGATTCTGCCGGAATCAAGTCCATTCCGCAAATGGGGCAGTCACCCGGTTCTGGCTGCATAATCTGTGGATGCATTGAGCAGGTCCACATCTGGGTTTCTTTTTTGGAGTTTTGTGAAACTTCAGAGGTGTTGGCATTAGAAGTTCCGTCATTCGAATTCCCAAAAAACACATAACCAAGGACAAGTCCTACGGCTAAAATGGCGATATAAATAATGTATTTTTTCATTGTTATAATATTGATTTTAAACCCTTCCCAAATTCCAATAGTTTCAGAAACTTTTCGAGCTTTTTACCGCGACCTCGTTGTACTTGGGATTAATTTGTGTTATTTATTTTATACAAACTATTGTATCTTATTTTCCAAACGCTTGATATACTTTTTCATTTCAGCGATTTCCCTTTCCTGAGCTTCAATAATATCATCCGCTAACTTTCTTACTTCCGGATCCTTTATATCAGCTCTTTTACTGGTTAGAATCGCAATGGAGTGATGCGGTATCATAGCTCTCATATACAGAACATCGTCAACAATGGGGGCTTGAGCCCTTACCAAGCCAAGAGCGCTTATAAATAATACCAAACTGCCCACATAAATCGCAATGTTTTTCTTTTTGTTCCTGTACATTTTGAGCATCAGGGACAGCATTATAACGGCCATTGCAGCAATGCCCAAACAGGTCATATAAAAGCGGGTAAGGCTAAAATAGACGTGGTCGATTGCATAAGTGTTCAAATACATTGTAATGTACATTGCGATAAATGACCCTCCCAGCATTAAGAAAAATCGCGTATAATTATCATTGTTTTTTTTGTCGTGGTTCATTTTGTCTTTTTTCATAATATTAATTTTTGGTTTTCATACTTCCTTTAAGTAATTGTGCATTTCCTGCTGCGATAATCGTACTGATACTCATCAATGCGGCACCAAAGGCTGGACTGATCATAAGCCCCGGTATGAAGCCTGTTGCCAATGGAATGGCTATTATGTTATAACCCGTTGCCCAACCTAAATTTTGAACCATTTTACGATAGGTCGCTTTCCCAAACAATATCAAATTGACGATATCTTTAGGATCACTCTCCATTAATATGATATCCGCAGTCTCGGCAGCCACATCCGTTCCCGAACCAATAGCTATGCCCACATCTGCTTGTGCCAAAGCAGGCGCATCGTTAACACCATCACCTACCATTGCAACAAATTCGCCTTTAGATTGAAGTTTTTTTATCTGTTCAAGTTTTTGGTCGGGCAATACTTCTGCCATATAATCGTCGAGCCCGAGTTTCTCGGCCACGTCCTTGGCCACAATTTCATTATCGCCGGTGAGCAAGGATACCTTAATGTTGTTTTCGTGAAGCGTTTTAATAGCGCCATAGGAACTTTCCCTGATTTCGTCCGCAAAGGTTATGAAGCCAATTAACTCATCGTCTATTAGGATAAAAATCTTAGTTTCAATTCCTTCTTCTTTATCTTCGGCAACAGACTTATTTACTTGCTCCAGCAATAAATATCCTCCAGCTTGTACTTTTTTACCATTCACCATTCCACTTACACCAACACCCGCATTGTACTTGAATTCTGTTACTGAAGGGACTTCTATTTTTTCTTCTTTTGCCTTTCGTCTTAACCCTTTAGAAATATGATGTTCGGATGGACTTTCAACGGCAGTAGCATATTTTAGAAGCTCTGTTTCATCATATTTTGTAGATAGGGGTACTATACGTGTAACTTCGTGTGAACCTATGGTCAGGGTTCCTGTTTTATCAAATACTATAGTCGATATTTTACGAGATGCCTCAAAAGCAGTTCTATTGCGAATTAATAGTCCGTTTCTAGCCGAAACACTTGTAGATATGGAAGCTACTAGTGGAACTGCCAATCCTAATGCGTGTGGACAAGAAATTACCATAACGGTTACCATACGTTCCATAGCAAAAGCCATCGTTTCGCCCAATGCCAACCACGTGAAAAATGTACCAAAACCCAATACCAATGCTATTATGGTAAGCCATTTGGCAGCCACATCGGCTAGGCGTTGCGATTTGGACTTTTGTTTTTGGGCTTCCTGCACCATATTTATAACCTTGGATAAATAAGCATCCTCACCAATCCCTTTAACCTGTACTTTTACAACTCCGTTTCCATTTATGGCACCACCGATAACTTCCTCTCCAATAGTTTTACTAACGGGCCTGCTCTCGCCTGTGAGCATACTTTCATTTAGATCGCTTTCACCTTCAATAATTATTCCATCGGCGGGAACTTTTTCTCCAGGTCTGATTAAAATGATGTCGCCTTCGTTCAGCTCACTTATTTTTACTTTTCGTGTTTGGCTGCCATCCACTAGATTTGCTTCATTAGGCATTAAGGCTGCCAAGGCTTCCAATGCTTTACTAGCTCCCAAAATAGAACGCATTTCGAGCCAATGTCCAATTAGCATCACGACGATAAGCGTAGCTAATTCCCAAAAGAAAGTTTGCCCTTCGAAACCAAAAATGACCGCTGAGCTATAGAAATAAGCTGCCGTAATCGCAATGGCAATTAGCGTCATCATTCCTATCGCTTTGGATTTGATCTCGTCTACCAATCCTGCTAAAAATGGCCATCCTCCATAAAAATATACGATGGTCGATAAACCAAAGAGCACATAATCGCTTCCAGGGAAAATCCATTCTACTCCCAATACTCCTTGAATCATTGGCGATAGTGCCAAAATAGGAATCGTCAAAACGAGCGATATCCAAAATCTTCGTTTAAAGTCCTCTATCATCATTCTATGATGATCAGTATGGTCCATATCGTCGTGATTTGCATGATGATCGGAATGGTCCATTTTCTTATGATTTTCTTGTTTCATTTTTTTGTCGTTTAATATTAAACTCTCATCTTCTTTTAGTGCTTTGAAGTCCTTTTCTTTCACATCTATACAGTTGTCATATTTTCACCTTCTTTTTTTATGGTTAAAGGCTGTGATTAATATCAGAAATTCTTACACCTTTAAAACTGAATTTTATTCTTTGCATAAATCATTCGCTTCTCTTAAAATTGTTTTTCTTTTCGATGTTGATATATTTATAGAATCTAATAACGCTGGGTTATCACAAATTTCTATACAAAGTACAACTCCTAAATCTAGTATTTTTTGTTTTTCTTTATTAGTCAACGACGGCAATGCGGTAATAGGATACAATCTTAATCGGTCAATCTTATCTTTTAAACCATTTTGCATCGGGTAATCCCAACTTACCATTCCGAGTCCTGCACATTCGCCAAATTGTATAGCATCAGATGAAAACCTTGTGTTGGTATATAGCCAACCTTTGTGAAATTTTAGAGAATGCTCTTTTTGCTTTAGCCATTGGGTTTCCAAATCCTTAAACCGTGATAGTACATAAAGCGGGTTTTTTACATTACAGTTTCTGCCTTGGTGATTATGAAATTTACATTCTACTAAATAATGTTCATTGGTTTTCAAAGCGGTAACATCTACTTCGTGGGTAACACAATGTCCTTGCATTACCACACCCACCTCTGTTTTGAAACCTTCGTATTCAAGAATTTTTCCCACAAACCTTTCAAAAGGATAGCCGGTTGGACCCAATTCCAATATGGCTTTTTTAAGTTTGTATCGAGCAGAACCAGATTTTGATTTGCGTTTCAGCATCCTATACGCTATTTCATAAATCCGTTTGGTAGTCATCCCATCGGATAACTGTGTCTGGATTTCTTCAGCAATTTCCGTTACAAGTTGCTCACTCGCTCTAGAACACCTTAAAGAACGTTTTAGCTTTTCGATGTTGAATGCCTCAATTTCGCCTGAATATTTAATGATATTTATTGTTTTTTCCATTTTATATATAAAGCGTTATCGTTGTCTTTTTTATATGATTTGTTCTGCTATTTATAATACTTTTAAAACTATGCTGAATAATATTTTTAATTAATCTGCCATGTTCTATTATAGTTAAATTAAAACTAATGTCTAATTTTAATAGTGCCTGACCTGAGGAGGGATACCTATTTTACCCTACAACTTTCCTCCTCAATCAGGACTTTATTTTAACTTATCTTTTAAATCCCTCATATATTCTATAACCATTTCTTTCTCAGAATCTGAATACACTGCATCTCTGTGAATCAACGTATAGGAATAAAGCGGCATTTCATCATCTTGAATCTGACTGATAATCGACCTAAGTTTACTGTTCTTCCTGCGGTTGGAATACGCTTCCCATTCACTGAAATTCAATTCTGCTTTTCCTTCCTTTATATGACGTTCCAGAAAATAGGCTATCGGCTGTACCTTGTTGTACCACGGATATCGGGTATTATTGCTGTGGCAATCATAACAAGACACTTGCAGTAGGCTCCCGATATTCTCCGGTGAATTGTTTACTAACAAAAAATCGGATTTTTGCACAACATCGCTCTGATTGCGCTCTGTGGGTATAAACTGAATTCCGACAAAGACCACAAATAAAACCAGGGCTATAATTTTTAGAAATCTCATTAAATTATTTTTATTAAAGCTACAAGCCCCCCGCTAATGCACGGGGGAGCACCTTGCAGATTAATTTCTTAATTTATTTCTCTTTTAACTTCTCCACATTTCAACATTTTGTCACCGAAATAAGGATTTCTTATTTCCTTATTCATACTTAACCAAGCTCCACCGTCATCCTCGTACATCGGGCAGAATTGTTCGTATAGGGTGTTTTCTGTTCCGGTAATAGCCACCATATCTGTAATATCTTTGGTCAACATTTGAAAATGCTCACGCTGGTGTGCAACATCGCTTCTGCTAATATGTTCTGCGTGTTCCGTTGCAACTTCAATGATGTCTTTCAATTCCTTTTGTTGTTCAGGAGTGTAAGAACTAACATCGAAGGATTTCAACGTATTTTCAAGCTGCTTTCCGGCCTTTGCTGAAGCACTTTCATCGGTTGCCACTAAAGCGTCTTTAAGTGTCATATAATCTGCCAATATTTTTTCTGCTTCTGAATTTTGCGCATTAGCATCCATCATATCATTGGATGTATTCATTTTATCGTTATTCATTCCAGAATGCATCGCATCTTGGGAATCTTGCTTTTTATTGTCTTTACAAGACATCGCTGTTAGACTTAAAAATGCCATTACCATAATTGTTGTTGTTAATCTTACTTTTTTCATTGTTATAAATTTTAAATTAAACTTGGTTCTAGTTACTTAAATAATTGATAATTGCCGATTGCACATAATACATTGTTACGCTCTCGATTTGAGCCATTTGGAATTTTAATTGCAATTCCTGAATATCCAGTATATCTTTAAAATCAATGATCCCCGTTTCGTAATTCTTGATAAGTATTTCCTCAGCATCTTCCGCCTGTTTTAGGTTTTGCTTTTGTATCGAGAATTTTATGCGCGCCTGGTTCTGTTGCGATATTGCCTTGGACAAATCTGCCTTTAAAACATTCAAGCGCTCTTCTTTCTGAAATTGAATCTCCTGTTTCCGCAATTCGTTTTGCCGGGTCTGTGACTTGTATTTATTGTTGAAGATGGGAATGGACAGGGAAACCATCGGCATCACCATATCTTTATAAGGACTGGTTATCATTGGGCTGTTTTCCTGGTTGACATATTCAACTCCGAATCCAAGCATTGGCGCACTTTCTTTTTGGTTTAAGACCTCTGCCTGCTCCACAGACTGATACAGCTTATCGTATTTGAGCAACTCGGGATTTACATCCAAGTTTTCATAATTATAATAATTCTCTTCTTCAGGAATTTCAAAAGACCCCACCACAACCACCTCTTTATCGTATGGGAGGTTCATCAAACTATTGATAGCGGCCTGAATCTCCTTGTTTTCCTGAAGCAATACTTCCTTTTGTTGTCTTAATTCATTCTGTCTTATCTGCAAGCGCAACACATCTACAGCAGATGCCTTGCCCACTTCCAAAGAATTTAAAGCCAAACGTTCATAGGTCTGTAAAAGGGTAATATTTTTATCAAGAACTTCCTGTTTGGCCCGTATTTCGTAAAGCTGATAATAGCGTTGGGAAATGGAAAGTGCGAGCTTTCGCTTTGCGATGACCACTTCCACATATTGAGCTTCGGCCATTGATGCAGCATAATTTTTCCTTGCGGAAATGGTTCCAAACCAAGGCAGCATTTGCATTACAGAGACTCTAAACCGTTCCATCGGCATCTCCATTTCGGGAGCTACTGCCATATATCCAAAATTGAAATCGGTATTTCGCAAACTATTGGCTTCATTTACTATTTCAGAAGCAATTTTATATTGCACATCAAACTTTTGGATTTCCGGACTATTAGTATATGCCTCCTGAATAAGGTCTTCCAAAACCTGGGCTTTAGCAAAACCCGAAACTAAAAACAGGCTTAATATTAAGATTGTATTTTTCATTTGCTCGCTCTTTTAAGTTGAAATTCCTTTTTCATACTGAACAATACCGGCACTACGAACAGCGTAATGAGGGCGATGAGCATTCCGCCAAAGCTGGGAATGGCCATTGGTATCATTATATCGCTTCCCCTGCCGGTGGAAGTCAAAATCGGTAACAAGGCCAATATGGTTGTGGCCGTTGTCATCAAGCAGGGTCGGATTCGTTTTTCACCAGCTTCCACTATCGAATCGCGAATTTCATTTTTTGTATTGGGACTGTTTCGGTCAAAGGTTTGGGTTAGATAGGTCGCCATTACCACCCCGTCATCGGTAGCAATACCGAACAGGGCGATAAATCCGACCCATACGGCTACACTTAAATTTATGGTATGCATCTGGAACAAATCCCTTAGGTTTTCACCAAAGAAATTGAAGTTCATAAACCAATCCTGGCCATAGAACCAAATCATTAAAAATCCTCCAGCAAAGGCTACTGCAATACCTGTAAATACTATTAAGGAGGTAGCTACTGAACGGAACTGGAAATAAAGAATGAGGAAGATGATAAGGAGTGCCAAAGGCACCACCACGGACAATGTCTTTTCTGCGCGAAGCTGATTTTCATAGGTTCCCGTGAATGCATAACTGATGCCTTTTGGCACCGTTAGCTCGCCGGCGTCAATTTTGTCCTGGATGCGTGCCTGGGCATTTTCCACCACATCCACTTCGGCAAAACCGTCCAGCTTATCAAAGAGAACATAGCCCACCAAGAAGGTGTCTTCACTATTAATGACCTGCGGCCCCTGCTCATATCTAATCTCCACCAGTTCGCCAAGTGGGACAGGACTACCTTTTTCCACAGGGACATAAATATTTTTAAGGTCGGCGGGGCTTTGGCGCAGCTCACGCGGATAGCGCACCCTTACTGAATAGCGTTCCCTGCCTTCTACGGTCTGGGTCAAAGGCATTCCGCCAACGGCAACCTGCAAAATTTCCTGTACATCCATAATAGAAATGCCATAGCGGGCAAGCTGTTCCCTCTTTATATCTATCAGCAAATAGGGTTTACCCACAATTCGGTCCGCAAACACTGCCGATTCTTTCACACCTTCAGCCTGTTTTAAAATACTTTCCAGTTCCAGTCCGAATGCTTCAATTTGCCGTAAATCCTGCCCCTTTATTTTAATACCCATTGGCGCACGCATTCCAGTTTGTAGCATCACCAATCGGGTTTCAATGGGCTGTAGTTTGGGTGCCGAAGTAATGCCGGGCAATTTGGTGACCCGAACAATTTCATTCCAAATATCATCCGGATTATTGATTTCCGGTCGCCAATTTCGGTAGTATTCGCCGTCTTTATCAGGAATGAGTTCCTCCCTTGTGGCGGTGGTTTGCAATTGGGACGTCTCGTAGTTCACATTGTTCTTGACCTCATTGTTTGGATTTACCACAAAACGCCCATTCTTCAGTACGAAAAGCCCATCTTCATTGATTTTATAACGTTGTCGATTCCCATCGGCGTTCAACATATATTCCGGTTTATACTGAATGATATTTTCATACATTGAAAGAGGGGCCGGATCAAGGGCAGATTCTGTTCTGCCTGCTTTACCCACCACAGTTTCAATCTCCGGGATGGTTGCAACGGCCATATCCAATTGCTGCAATACCCGTTTATTTTCTTCTACCCCTGCGTGTGGCAAGGAGGTGGGCATCAAGAGGAAAGATCCTTCGTTGAGCGAGGGCATAAATTCCTTGCCTGTGTTTTGCATTATCAGCATTCCGAAAATCACGATAAGGGTGGGCACGGACAAAAACAGGAACTTGTTGCGCAAGGCCCATCTAAGGATACGGGTATAGTAATGGTGGAATATCCAGAAGGCTCCCAATAGGCCAAAGCAGATGATGCTCACAAAAATCAGGTTCATTATGATGCTTCTATCAAAACCCAGGGGACGCCAATATTCGGCCAAGAGCAAGATGATGGCCACGGAGGAAATAATGATATTGATGAGATTGGCCCGCTTTTCTGAAAGTTTGCCCTGCAAGCTGGCAATACCGGATGCGCCAAAGGCAATTAATATTAAACCGAGCCAATAGCCATAAACCAAAGCAAATATTCCCGCTATTACCAAAGAAATATTGAGAATATATCTCAATGAGCCTTTTAGATTTTTCTTTCGGAAGAGAAATGCGGCAAACGGGGGAATAAGAAAAAGGGCTACAATTATGGATGCGGTGAGCGCCATTGTTTTGGTAAATGCCAATGGACGGAACAGTTTTCCTTCTGCACCCACCATCGTAAACACTGGAAGAAAACTGATGATGGTCGTAAGGACGGCGGTAAGGATTGCACCCGATACTTCTGCGGTAGCGTTATAGACTACGGTATTGATTGGCAATTTATTTCCTTCGGCATCGGTGTTTTCCATATCCAGATGCCTGATGATATTTTCTGAAAGAATAACGCCCACATCCACCATAGTTCCAATGGCAATCGCAATACCCGACAAGGCGACGATATTAGCATCTACATTGAATAGCTTCATCGAAATAAAGACCATCAAAACCGCAACGGGCAAAAGTCCAGAAATCAATAGGGACGCCCGAAGGTTGAACACCATAATGATAATGACCAGAATAGTAATCAGAATTTCCAAGGTCAGGGCTTCGTTGAGCGTACCTAATGTTTCCTGTATAAGTTCCGTACGGTCGTAAAATGGAACAATAGTAAGCTGTGAAATACGGCCATCTGCCAATTCTTTTGATGGCAGACCTGCCGAGAGTTCGGCAATCTGTTCTTTGACATTGTTGATGACTTCCAAGGGGTTTGCACCGTAACGGGCAACCACCACACCGCCCACGACTTCGGCACCTTCTTTGTCTAAAATTCCCCTGCGGGGCGCTGGCCCTATATGAACTTTTCCCACATCCTTAATCCGAATGGAAGTGAAATCTTCTGAAGTTACCACCGCATTCTCAATGTCCTCAATAGATTTTACGTAGCCCAGTCCCCGCACAAGATATTCGGCTTGGTTCATTTCCAGGGTCTGGGCACCGATATCCTGATTGCTCTCTTTTACTGCTTTTACAATGTCCGTCAGACCAATGTTGTATTGGCGCATCAACTCCGGATTTACATCCACCTGGTATTCCTGTACATAACCGCCAATAGATGCCACTTCCGAAACACCGCTTGCCGATGCCAGGGCATATTTTATATAGTAATCTTGTATGCTCCGCAGTTCGTGCAAATCCCATCCACCCGTAACGTTACCATCCTTGTCACGGCCTTCCAAAGTATACCAGAAAATCTGCCCCAATCCTGTGGCATCGGGTCCCAAGGTTGGATTTACACCCTCGGGCAACAGTCCTGCCGGTAAGGAATTAAGCTTTTCCAAAATTCTGCTGCGACTCCAGTAGAATTCAACATCCTCTTCAAAAATGACATATATACTCGAAAACCCGAACATCGACGAACTTCTGATGGTTTTGACTCCGGGAATCCCGAGTAGAGAAGTTGTGAGCGGATACGTAATCTGGTCCTCGATATTCTGTGGCGAACGCCCTTGCCAATTGGTAAAGACGATTTGCTGGTTTTCACCAATATCCGGGATAGCATCCACAGCTACGGGGTCGTTGGGAAGAAAGGGGATATCCCAATTAAACGGTGCGTTTACGATGCCCCATCCTACGAAAAGCGCAAGCAATAAAACAGCAACTAACTTATTTTCTATTAAAAATTTTATGCTTTTATTCAGCATTGGTATTGATTGTTAAACAGTTACACATTGAATAAAAATCCTGAGAGGTCAGAATATTAAATACAACAAAATGAGCCCAAAATGGTCGCAACCATTAGGCAAATCTTTCCGTGCCGATAACAATCGGCGACGGAACTGTTTAAAATCAAATTAAATAAGTCTCGTGAAGCTTTTGGATATCCCGTTCAATAAACGGTGGCGAATAATACTTGAAAGGAACTATACTTTCATCAAGTCCCTCAAAAAGATTTATATAGCTGTAAAAAAAGGTGGCAACAAAGGTCTGCTGCTCTATATTAAGTTGATGGAATGCTGTTTTAAGGTCGTCTGAGCCTTCTTTTACAACTTGTTGGTCACTACAGCACGAATTATCAGTCATAGAAGGATTCTCACAACTTTCAACCGGTTGTTCTTTTTCCATTCCGCAGCTTTCAGCTTTTGCGAACAAGCTGAAATCAACCAAAGAGTCTCCGCAAAAATGCATATCCACGGTAAAGGACATCGTAGTGAACATCACTACAAATGCCATCAGTACAGATGCTATTTTATGCAATCCCTTTTTCATCAACTGCAAATGTAGTCAAAATTTCAGTACTTTCAAAATTTCAGTACTTATTATTATTTCCGTAATAAAATATTTGTGAAGCTTTTGGCAGTTAAAAGCTCTCCTGTTCTTCCTATCTTTAGTCCTTAATTAGCTATAATTCAACACTTTTTGTTGCTTATTTGTATCTATTAACGTCTAATTAATTGATAATCAATAGTGCATTACATTTTGCATCGGGAAATAAACCTTGTTATCACCACATATGCGATTAATTAATACAAGCGCTCATAAGCGCAACTATTAACTTTTATATAGATTTTCAGGTGAAGGATTTCAAATAGCTTACCTTCGCGAAGGTATCGGATGTCAGCCGATGCCAAAACTTACACTATCGAAAACCATTACAACACCTGAGGAGGTACTTCAAATTCTCAGGGTACTGAAAATTATTGTAAGTTTGAAATGTGAAACTGAATTAAATTTTGAATGGAAGAAATAAAAACTTTAATCTCCTAACGCAAATGGCTTTATAAAATGAATTTAGCGTTTGATACAAATTTAGCACACCACTACACAAGCAATTCTCAAATCGCAAAACTTCTATCAGAAAATTGGGTTTTAAATAATTCGTATTGTCCGAGTTGTGGTGAAATCCCATTGAATGAATTTGAAAACAATCGTCCTGTTGCTGATTTTTATTGTAATAAATGTAGTGAGGAATATGAATTGAAAAGCAAAAAAGGAAAACTTTCTAATATAATTCCAGATGGTGCTTTTTCTACAATGATTGAGCGAATAAATGCAGAAAACAATCCGAATTTTTTCTTTTTAACGTACACAAAAACTGGACAGTCAGTAACTTTTTCATTATTCCCAAACAATTTTTCACACCTGAAATAATAATCAAAAGAAAACTTATTACCGGTCTAAAGAATCGAGGTAGTATAAAGAGCAGGTTGGATTGGTCGCAATATTAATATTTCAAAAATTTCAGATGCAGGAAAAGTATTTCTTGTTAAGAATGAAGTAGTAGTGAATCAACAAATTGTAAAAGAAACCTTCAATAAAACTTTGTTTTTAAGGTCTAAAAGAAAAAGTTGCTAAAGGATGGATTTTAGATATTATGCATTGCGTCGATTTAATTAAAAAAGAAACCTTTACGCTTGATGACGTTTATAAATTTGAAACAAAACTGAAATTAAAATATCCAAACAATAATTTTATAAAAGATAAAATAAGACAGCAATTACAAGCATTAAGAGATAAGGGAATTATTGAATTTGTTAGTCCAGGAAAATATAAAAAAATAAATTATGGAAACATTTAAAATCGAAATTCAAGAATTTTTATCCAAAATAATTGAAGTTGAGGCTTCTAACGTAAATGAAGCTATTTCAAAAGTGAAAGAAATGTACAAAAAAGAAGAAATCGTTTTAAATAGTGAAGATTATGTAACAACCAAGATTGAAGAATACAATGAATAATTTCATATATCTTTTACAAAGTCTTTTCAAAACCCAACTTCATCAAAAAATGGCTTTAATTTACATCCTGTTCTGAAAAAGGTTTATAAACAACAATAAATCCTGTTTAAACAGTAATTAATCAGTCTTTAAATAAAGTTTCGCTTACCGCTTTTCAATGTTCACAGCTTGCAGAAAATCCGGTGTTTCATCAAATAAAATTTTTACTGAAATAGGCAGGAAATAAACATTGGGATTTTTTAAACGTGGCGCCATACGCATATAATCCTTTTCTGTAGTGACGATCAGTGGTTCTTGTTGTATTTTCTCAAGCTCGTCATCCGAAAAATAATGATGGTCAGGAAAATCGGAATGTTTAAACGTAAGTCCGAGGTTCTTCAAATGAGCTACTAACGAATCCGGATTCGCAATACCGGTAACCAATGTAAAAATTTGTTGCTTTAATTCAGTCAGCGATTTTTTAGCTGTATGGTTTACAATTTCCGAAGCATACGCAATCGTAGAAAAATAACATTTTTGAGGGTTCCGCAGGTTTAATTCCTTTTTGATTTGTTCACTTTCCCGGCGACTTAAATCGGGCGGACATTTTGTGACGACAATGATATCTGCACGTTTTGCACCATTTCTGAATTCGCGAAGATTTCCCGTGGGCAACACAAAATCTTTGCTGTAACGGTCATAATAGGTCGTGAGTAAAATGTATTGGGACGCTTTTACTTCGCGGTGTTGGAATGCATCGTCCAAGAGTACGGCTTCCACGCGATTTTTTATTTTTTCAATGCCTGTGGTGCGTTTTTCGCTTACAGCAACCACCACATCGGGAAATTTTCGTTTGATTTGCAGAGGCTCATCTCCTACTTCACCAACTGTACTGTCTTCAAAAACTTCACGATATCCTTTGCTTTGCCGTTTGTATCCGCGACTGACGACTCCCAAACGATGCTTGGTTTTAAAATGATTCAATAAAAATTCAATCATCGGCGATTTTCCGGTACCACCCGTAGCTAAATTTCCCACGACAATGACAGGTATCGAAAATGAATAACTTTTTAGAATTCCATAGTCATAACACTTGTTTCTGAGGTGTAAAATCAGCCCATAAAGCAACGAAAATGGAAATAAAAGAAAACGGATGTATTTCATAAAGCGAAATTAACAAAATAGATTTCATATTTAAACACTACACAAAAGCTTATCTTTACATCAAAAAGCAAAAAAATGAAAAGTCACGAAGTCACAGCCATTTTAAATCAACTTTCACCTTTGGCATATGCCGAAGATTTTGACAATACGGGACTTCTTGTGGGCAATCCGGAATCCGAACTCAGGGGAATTTTGGTTACACTGGACACACTGGAAAATGTGGTGGACGAAGCAATTGCAAAAAATTGCAATCTAATCGTAAGTTTTCATCCGATAATTTTTTCCGGACTAAAACAAATTACCGGCAAAAATTATGTGGAACGCGTGGTGCTGAAAGCCATTAAGAACGATATTGCAATTTATTCAAATCACACGGCTTTGGACAATTCCCGTTACGGCGTAAATGCCAAAATATGTGAGAAACTGGAAATACAAAATCCGCACATATTACTTCCGAAAAAACACACAATCAAAAAACTCATCACCTTTGTGCCTGTAAATGCCATTGACACTGTTCGAAACGCACTCTTTGCAAAAGGCGCAGGAAGCATTGGAAATTATGATTCTTGTAGTTTTAACATTGAAGGCGAAGGAAGCTTCAGGGGCAATGAAGCCTCCAATCCGACTTTGGGAGAACGCGGCACGCTCCATTTTGAAAAAGAAATCCAACTGGGCGTCACCTTTCCAAAACACATGGAAAAAACAATACTTAAAGCGTTATTTGATTCACATCCTTATGAAGAAGTTGCGTATGAAATTACGACTTTAGACAATGTAAATCAACATATTGGAATGGGAATGATTGGCGAATTGGAAAGTGAAATGACCGAATCGGAATTTTTAAATCACCTTAAAGTAAGGATGCATGCGCATGGCATTCGCCATTCCGAATTTTTGGACAAAAACATAAAAAAGGTAGCCGTATTGGGCGGCAGTGGAAGTTTTGCAATCGATGCTGCCAAAGCGGCGGGAGCCGATGTTTTCGTTTCTGCCGATTTTAAATACCACGATTTTTTTAAAGCTGAAAAAGCGATTCTGTTGGCAGACATCGGGCATTATGAAAGTGAGCAATTTACAAAAGAACTTTTGTATTCGTTCCTTACAAAAAAAATTACTAATTTTGCACCTGCTTTATCGGAAGATAAGATAATGATTTCCGATATCAATACCAATCCTGTTAGCTATTATTAAATATATGGTCACAAAAAAAGAAATTACAGTTGAAGAAAAGTTGAGAGCGCTCTACGATCTTCAATTAATCGATTCCAGAATTGATGAAATCCGCAACATGCGAGGAGAGCTTCCTCTTGAAGTACGCGACCTCGAAGATGAAGTAGAAGGAATGATTGCACGACTGGCAAAATTAAACAATGACCTCGAATTGTTGGAAACTCAAATCAGTGAGAAGAAAAACAGCATTGAAGAGTCTAAAAACTTGATTAAAAAATACACCGCTCAGCAAGATACGGTTCGTAATAATCGCGAGTTTAATTCTTTGAGCAAAGAAATTGAATATCAAGAATTGGAAATTCAATTGGCCGAAAAGCACATTCGTGAATTTAAAGCGCAAATTGAACATAAAAAACAAGTCATTGAAGAGACAGAAGCACGAAAAAATGAACGCGCGGAACATTTGATCCATAAAAAAGGAGAATTGGATGCCATTCTTCAGGAAACGGAAAAAGAAGAGCTGGCACTTATGGAAGAGTCCAAAAAACTGGAAGCCACTATTGAACCGAGATTGGTCAAAGCTTATAAAAAAATCAGAAACAGCGTAAAAAACGGACTTGCCGTTGTACCTATTGAACGAGGTGCTGCTGCCGGATCATATTTTACCATTCCGCCACAAGTGCAAATGGAAATTGCCGGACGCAAGAAAATTATTACCGACGAACACAGTGGAAGAATCTTGGTAGACATCAATCTTGCCAATGAAGAACGTGAAAAAATGGAAACGCTTTTTGCCAAGCTGAAATAAAATTCACTCAAACTATAAAACTCAAGAAAGCTTTCATTTTTAACGAAAGCTTTTTTTTGTATCTTATAGTCTTCAAAAGTTTTGCTATGAAATTCTTTCAACTCTTTTTTGTTTTGTTTCTCTTTTCAAATTGCGCGGAATCTAAATCCGATAAGCAAGTCGTACAAATTTCCGGACAAACTGTTGACCCTGTCAAAGAAATTTATCAAGACGGCTACAAACGGGCATATTTTGCAAGCGGTTGTTTTTGGTGTGTCGAAGGGATTTATGAATCGGTAATCGGTGTCAAAGAAGCTGTTTCAGGTTACAGCGGTGGTACTACGCCCAATCCTACTTATAAAAATCAAGGAAATCATGCCGAGACCGTCGAGGTTATTTACGACCCGAATCGCGTCACTTTTGAAACATTATTAGATGTTTATTTTGCTTCTCAAAACATCACGCAAGTAAATGGTCAAGGTCCCGATCGCGGGATTAATTATCGCTCTATTGTATTTTATAGAGATGCAAATGAAAAAGCAATCATCGATGCGAAAATTGCGGCTCTGAACTTACAATTGGAAGGTTCACTAAAGGTAGCGGCACACGTCATGCCTTTTCAAAAATTCTATCGTGCTGAAGAATATCATCAAAATTATGCAAAGAAAAATCCCAATCAGCCTTATATCCGAAATGTATCCAAGCCGAGAAAAGAAAACTTTAAAAACAAACATCCGGAACTACTAAAAAGCGAATAAAATTAATAGAAATTAAGATTAATCTATTTTTTTAACTGTTTTCGCTAATTTAATTCTAAATACAAGTTAAAAACCTAAGCCTAAGAAAGGTTGTGTTGTACATTTGAAAAACAAACAACAAAAAACTTAATATTATGAGCGATTTAATTTGGTTAATAGTAGTAATTATGATTGTAGGCTGGTTACTTGGAGCCTTTGTATTCAATCTTGGCGCATTTATTCACATTCTTTTGGTACTTGCCATTATCGGCGTACTTTGGAGACTTGCCACAGGTCGTAGAGTGTAACAGATTTAGAAAAATAAGAAGAGGCTGAGAGAAAATCAGCCTTTTTTTATTCCGCCACGATTTCCTGCCATTCCGGATTTCTTTCAATATATTTTTTAATGTATGGACACAGTGGCTTTACTTTATATCCGAGAAGTTCTATTTGCATCAATACAGTTTCGGTCATCTCACCGGCAACACCCCTCCCACCAATTTCTTTGGGCACTTCCGTATGAATTAAATCAATAACATCTTTTACAATTTTATAATCAATAAATGCCGTATATCCATCCACTTCCGCTTCAAAACGCTGTTTAACTTTGTTATCTTTTACTTGCATAATTTTTTTGGTATCAATTTCTAATCTATAAAGCTAAGAAAAATTCAAATTTCAAAAAAGAAATTGCGCTTTTGGTTTCATATTGACATTCAATAACACACTTAAATAGCCGGAATAATTTAAATAAGGATATTAATTTCTATTTTTGTTGCTCAATAATTTTTACTCCATGCATTTTAATTCTATCGCTTATGCCAAAGAACAAGACAAACAAGATACTTTGGCCTCCTATAGAAACCAGTTTTTATTTCCAACAGATGCTGACGGAAACAAGTTGATTTATTTTTGTGGAAATTCTTTAGGGTTACAACCAAAAACTGTCTCTACGTATCTCCAAGAAGAACTTGATGCTTGGGCAACGTACGGTGTGGAAGGACATACCAAAGGAAAACATCCGTGGATGCCGTATCATGAGTTTTTAACCGAACAAATGGCAGCCGTAGTCGGTGCAAAACCCCTTGAGGTGGTTATTATGAATACGCTGACTACCAATTTGCATTTAATGATGGTTTCTTTCTATCGGCCGACTTCAAAACGCTATAAAATTCTGATTGAAAGCGATGCTTTCCCCAGTGACAAATATGCGGTTGAAAGTCAATTGAAATTTCACGGATACAATCCGGAGGAAAGTCTGATTCTATGGAAACCGAGACCGGGAGAAAATCTTTGTCGCATGGAAGATTTGGAACAAATTCTTGAAGAGGAAGGTCATTCGATAGCATTAATTCTCATCGGAAGTCCAAATTATTACACCGGACAATCGTTTCCTTTAAAAAAAATAGCAGCACTTGGGCATCACTACGGCTGTAAAGTCGGATTTGATTTGGCGCATGGTGCCGGAAACATTCAACCGAATTTACACGATTCAGAGGCTGATTTTGCGGTGTGGTGCACGTATAAATATTTAAACAGCGGTCCGGGGAGTCTCGGCGGCTGTTTTGTTCACGAAAAACACGCTACGGATACAGCTTTAAAGAAATTTTCGGGATGGTGGGGACACAACAAAAAAACGCGATTTCAGATGCGGGACGATTTTGAAATGCTTCCCGGCGCAGAAGGTTGGCAATTGAGCAATCCGCCCATTTTATCTATGGCAGCAGTTCGGGCTTCCTTGGATATTTTCCACGAAGTTGGAATGGATGCCTTGAGAGCAAAATCGATAAAACTCACGGGCTATTTGGAGCAACTGATTAAAGCCATTGACAATGAAAAAATCACTATTATCACTCCGGAAAATCCGGAGGAACGCGGTTGTCAGCTTTCAATTCAAGTGAAAAATGCCAACAGAAAACTTCACGACCAACTTACGGAAGCAGGAGTAATTAGCGATTGGCGTGAACCGGATGTGATTCGCATTGCTCCTACTCCGCTTTACAACAGTTTTGAAGATGCTTGTCTGTTTTGTGAAAAATTAAAAAAGATAGTTGACGAAAAATAACGCTTTCCATGAAAAATATACTTATTGTCGGAGCAGGACTTTGCGGAAGTCTGTTAGCGCTTCGAATGGCACAAAAAGGATTTAAAGTTACGGTAGTCGAAAAACGCCCCGATTTGCGTACCACAGTGCTCGATGCAGGACGTTCAATCAATTTGGCCCTGAGCAATCGTGGAATGAGGGCGCTTAAAACTGCCGGAATTGAGGATGAAGTAAACAAGCTGTTAATTCCCATGACCGGAAGAATGATTCATGAAAAAAGTTCCGGAAAAACTTTTTTAAGTCCTTACAGTGGACGAAATGACGAATATATTAATTCCGTTTCACGTCCCGGATTAAACAAAGTCCTTTTAAACGCTGCCGAAGAAGAAGGGGTCAAGATTTATTTTAATCACCCTTGCAAATCCATTGATTTTGAAAACACAACCATCGTATGCGATAATACCGAAACTCAAAAGGAAGTAACTTTTCAAGCCGATGTAATTTTCGGAACCGATGGCGCCGGTTCAGTGATTCGAAGTGCGATGATAAACAATCCCGATTTTCTGTTTAGTATTTCCCACCAATGGTTGAGTCACGGATATAAAGAATTGGAAATCCTGCCTGACAAAAATAACGGTTATAAGATTTATAAAAACGCTTTGCATATTTGGCCCCGTGGAGAAAACATGCTGATTGCTTTGCCGAATCTCAACGGAAGTTTTACGGTGACGCTTTTTTTGCCTCATAAAAAAAGTTATTACAGTTTTGAAAATTTGACTACCTCAGAAAAAGTAACCGAATTTTTTCAAAATGAATTTCCCGATGTTTTGCAATTGATTCCCAATCTTACCGAACAGTTTTTTACCAATCCCATCGGCCTCATGGGAACCGTAAAATGTGCTCCGCTTCATTATGAAGGAAAAGTTCTGTTGATGGGCGATGCTGCGCATGCGATGGTCCCTTTTTACGGTCAAGGAATGAATGCCAGCTTTGAAGATGTAGGAGTTTTAGACCGTATTATTGAAAATTATAAAACGACATCGTCAGAATGGAATTGGAATACCATTTTTGAAACGTTTGAAAAAGCGCGAATTGCCGACGCACAAGCCATCGGCGAACTTTCTTTGGATAATTTTGATGAAATGAAAGCACATACCGGCATGGAATTGTTTCAGAAGAAACGCAAACTGGAATTAGCTTTTGAATCGGAATTTCCCGATATCTATTACAGCAAGTATTCGCTTGTGACTTTTCGCGAGGATCTCCCCTATGCTGAAGCAAAACGTTTGGGAAGAGCGCAAGACAATGCTATTTTAAGTCTGTTACACGAACATAAATTAGACGATACATTGTCCTTAGAAGAAAAACTTGAGATAGTAAAAGAACGAACCGAATTAATTTTAGAACAAGAAAACAAACCCGGATATTTACATTATACAAACAGTGATTTTTAAATAATTATGGAAAATAAAAGCAAATTAATAGAAGGAAAAGCCACGCCTCGCGGTGCATATCCGCACATCAAACGAGCAGGAGATTTTATATATGTCAGCGGAGCCAGTTCGCGATTGCCGGACAACACTTTTGCAGGTGTTTATAAAATTGACGGCATGGATACTTATCGATTGGATATTCGTGAGCAAACCCGTGCAGTTATTGAAAACATCAAAGATTATTTAGCTGCTGAAGGTGCAACCCTTGCCGATGTGATTGATATTACCAGTTTTTTGGTAAATATGAATGATTTTGCAGGTTACAATGAAGTTTACGCCGAATATTTTAACAAAGAAACCGGTCCGACACGAACTACTGTTGCCGTACATCAATTGCCACATCCGCATTTAGTTGTTGAGATTAAGGCAATTGCTTACTTTCCTTTAAAAAAATAATCCAAAATGAGTGCTCCCATAAAAATTCGCAATTTTATCAATGGTAATTATGTCGATGCTATTTCCGGCAAATGGATTGACAATTACGAACCGATGAGCGGAAATGTCTATTCCCACATTGCCGATTCTGATGAAAAAGATGTAGCAAATGCTTATGAAGCAGCACAAAAAGCGTTTCTTAATTGGTCAGAAACCCCCATTGAAAAAAGAAGCAGAATTCTGATTAAAATTGCGGATTTAATTGAGGAGAATCAACAGGTTTTAGCCGAAGCGGAAAGTCGCGACAACGGAAAACCGCTGTCGCTTTCCAATCTTGTCGATATTCCACGTGCTTCGGCAAATTTTAGATTTTACGGAAATGCCATTACCCAATTTGCAAGTGAAGCTCATGAAAGTACAGGATTGCAGACCATCAATTTTACCTTACGCGAACCTTTGGGCGTCGTGGGTTGTATTTCTCCATGGAACTTGCCTTTGTATTTGTTCAGTTGGAAAATAGCTCCTGCTTTGGCTGCCGGAAATACAGTGGTGGCAAAACCCAGTGAAATCACGCCGATGACAGCTTCTTTATTGGGTGATATCTGCAATAAAGCCGGATTGCCTCCGGGTGTTTTAAACATTGTTCACGGGCTTGGGCCTAAAGCCGGAGAAGCCATTGTAAGTCACCCGAAAATCAAAGCTATTTCGTTTACGGGAGGAACCAAAACCGGCGAACATATCGCTCGTACCGCAGCACCAATGTTTAAAAAATTGTCTTTGGAATTAGGCGGAAAAAATCCGAATGTCATTTTTGCCGATTGCAATTATGATAAAATGCTTGCCGTTACCGTCCGATCGTCGTTTGCAAATCAAGGACAGATTTGTCTTTGTGGAAGTCGGATTTTTGTGGAGAAATCAATTTTCGAGCGATTTAAAAAAGATTTTATCGCTAAAACCCAAGCACTTAAAATCGGAAATCCTTTTGATAAGCAAACCGATATTGGTGCTTTGGTTTCAAAACCACATTTAGAAAAAGTTCGCAGCTACATCCGGCTTGCTCAGGAAGAAGGCGGGAAAATCTTAACAGGAGGAAATACAGTGCATCCCGAAGGTTATGAAAACGGATATTATCTTGAACCCACTGTTATTGAGCTTCATGATGCGTATTGTCGTGTGAATCAGGAAGAAATTTTTGGACCGGTTGTTACTTTAATACCTTTTGAAACTGAGGAAGAGGTTATTAAAATGGCAAATTCTGTGGTTTACGGATTATCTGCAACGGTTTGGACTTCCAATCTCGATCGATCTTTGCGCATGTCTAAAGCATTAGAAGCCGGCATCGTTTGGGTAAATACGTGGTTAAATCGTGATTTAAGGACGCCTTTCGGAGGTGTTAAAAACAGCGGAATCGGAAGAGAAGGAGGTTTTGAAGCACTCAAATTTTTTACGGAACAGAAAAACGTTTGTATCCGTTATGAATAAATAAAATTAAGGAGCGAGCCTTTCGATTTTCCAATCAGCATCTTCCAAAGTGTAGCGGATTCTATCGTGGAGGCGGTTTTCACGACCTTGCCAAAATTCAATGGAAATGGGTTTGACGCAGTAGCCTCCCCAATGTTCCGGTCGTGGGACTTCTTGAGCTTTATACTTTTCTTCCAATTGTTTTAGATTGTCAATCAGCGTTTCTTTTGAGATAATTTCACTTTGTGGCGAAGCCGCGGCTCCCAATTGACTTCCTCGCGGACGGATTTGAAAATAATCATTCGAGTTTTCTATTGAAGTTTTCTTCGCCATTCCTTTAATTATCACTTGACGTTCCAAATTGGGCCAAAAGAAAGATATGGAAATTCTATTATCAGCTTCAATCGCACGGCCTTTTTCACTTTTATAATTGGTGTAAAAATAAAATCCGTTTTCATCAAATTTTTTAAGTAAAACCACCCTGCCTTTGGGAAAACCATCCAACCCTTTGGTAGAAATCGTCATTGCATTGGCTTCTTCCACCCCTCCGACTTCTAATACTTCGTGAAACCATTTATGAAATTGCTGCATCGGATTTGATGCTATCTTATCTTCGTCCAATGCTCCTTTTTCATAAGATTTTCTGAAATCGCTTAAATCTTTTCGCATATTCTGTTTTTATAACAATAATTGTAAGTTAAATAATTAAAATTCAAAACGTTTGCCGTCTTCAGCCAAATACACATTTGGAAAAACCGTTTCTGCTTCTTTTTTAAATAAATTCAAATCGCCATATCGTGCCGAATAATGCCCTAAAATCAAAGTGTTTACATCCGCAGCTTTTGCTATTAAAGCTGCTTGTTTTGCGGTACTGTGCATGGTCTTTTCGGCGAGATCTTTCCTGTCTTCAAGAAATGTAGATTCGTGATACAACACTGTAGTTTGACGAATTTGTATTGCAATTTCAGGTTTGTAAACAGTATCGCTGCAAAATGCATATGATTTTGGAGGTTCCGGGTCAAACGTAATTTCTTCATTTGGAATAAGGACACCTTCCCGATTAACCACATCTTCACCTTTTTTTATCCTGTTGTAATACACCAAATCCACTTTGGCAGCACGTGCAGCTTCTACATTGAGTTTTCTGTCATTGGGTTTTTCTTTAAAAAGATACCCGTTAGTATAAACCCGATGGTCTAAAGGAATGGTTTCCACGCTTACTTTTTCATCTTCAAAAATCATCTCGGAAGTCGTTGTTTCCAATTCGTGGAAATAAAGCGGATAATTGGTATAAACTTTTCCTACTTTTAAGAACGTAAGGATGGCATTTTTGATTCCTTTCGGTCCGTAAATATGTACTTCTGTTTCTCTTCCCATCAACATAAAAGTCGTGATCAAACCGGGCAAACCAAAAAAATGATCTCCGTGCAAATGGGAAATAAAAATATGCTTGATTCTCGAAAATTTTATTTTGTATTTTCTCAGTTGCATTTGCGTTCCTTCACCACAGTCAATCAGGAAAATATGTCCTTTCATTTCCAATATTTGCGCGGTTGGATGTGCCGATGCCAATGGAGTTGCAGAATGACTACCGAGAATTGTAAGAAGCATAAAATAATTATTATCTATGCTTATATCTTAAACTACAAAACGCTTATTTTCAATACTTTTAATTGAAACGAAAAATTTTTTGCGTTTATTTTCAATGGAATTCAAGTTAGCAACAATCAGATAAAAAAAAGTTAAATTGCTGTAAATTAATTTTATCTTATATTCAAATATAAGCGCTTAAAAACCGAGATCACGTTCAATTTCTTCCATTTCGATAATATCCCCGGCTTCCTGTAACGTTGGAACCACTACGAGTTCTGGAGGAATATCATCTATTTCAATAAGGTTGTTTACAAGTACAAACGAATTTTTATTTTTTCTGTGTTCATCAGAAATCTTTAAAAACAATAGCAAGTCTTTAAGTTCAAACGATTTGTACGGAAGTAAATTTACAACTACATTTTGGTTTTGATACTTGTCTTTTATTTGTTTTTCTAGAAATGAAACAAAATCTTTAATGTCAGATTTTTCATCTTCAAGAACAACATAGTTTGGAAAATTAGTGATTTTCATGATGTTTTAATTTTTGATGCTAACAAATAAATAACCGCCATTCGGATAGCCACTCCGTTTTCCACTTGATTTAGTATAATTGACTGTTTGCTGTCGGCGACATCTGAAGTTATTTCAACGCCTCTGTTGATGGGTCCGGGGTGCATTACTACAATCTCTTTATCCAATGAATCTAAAATCTTTTTATTGAGTCCGAACTGTTGAACATATTCGCGTGTTGACGGGAAATAGCTGTTGTCCATACGCTCGTGTTGTACACGGAGCATATTTGCTACATCACACCATTGCAATGCTTTGATGAGATTGTCTTCAACCGCAACATTCAATTTGTCGATAAATTTAGGAATCAGCGTTTTAGGTCCGCAAACTTTAACTTCAGCTCCCAGCTTTTGAAGAGCAAAAATATTGGATAATGCGACCCGAGAATGCAAAATATCTCCGACGATAACAACTTTTTTTCCGGCAACATCTCCGAGTTTTTCACGAATCGAATAGCAATCTAACAATGCCTGTGTAGGATGTTCATGAGCGCCATCACCGGCATTGACGATACTTGCATTTACGTGTCTGGAAAGAAAAATTCCGGCTCCTGCACTGGAATGCCGCATAACAACCATGTCAACTTTCATTGAAAGAATGTTGTTTACCGTATCAATTAGTGTTTCACCTTTTGAAACCGAAGATCCGGAGGAGGAAAAATTAATTACGTCTGCAGACAGTCTTTTTTCTGCAAGCTCAAAAGAAAGTTTGGTTCGCGTACTATTTTCAAAAAATAAATTAGCAATAGTAATATCTCTTAGCGACGGCACTTTTTTTATGGGTCTGTTGATGACTTCTTTAAATTGATCTGCCGTACTAAAAATTAATTGAATATCTTCTTCATTTAGATATTTAATTCCCAATAAGTGATTGACACTTAATTCCATGTCTTTAATTTTTAATCAAATAAATGACGTCTTCTCCTTCATTTTCTTTCCAACACACCTTCACTTTTTCTCCGTTAATTGCATCCACTTGTCTTCCTCTGTAATCCGGTTGAATGGGTAAGTGGCGACTAAAACGACGATCTATAAGCGTTAACAACTCGACTTCGGAAGGCCTTCCGAAAGATTGAATAGCGGTAAGCGCCGCCCGGATGCTTCGTCCGGTAAACAATACATCGTCTATGAGCACAACTTTTTTATTTTCGACCAAAAAGTCAATGTTCGTTTTGTTAGCCTCCAAAGGTTTGTCCGAACGTCGGAAATCATCGCGAAAAAAAGTAATGTCCAGATACCCTAACTGAATGTTTTTTACTTGGTAATCGGTAGCGAGCAATTCTTTCAATCGCTCTGCAAGATAGATTCCTCGGGGCTGCAATCCGATGAGAACGGTTTCTGAAAAATCGTGATGATTTTCTATTAATTGACAAGCCAAACGATGAAGCGCAATGTGGATTTCTTTTGCGTTCAATAACACTTTTCGGCTCATAGGATAGTAGGATAAATTTAAAAATCAAAAATACACTTTTATCTTTGAAATCAGAAAACAAAACTAAGGTTGAAGTTTTATTTTACAAATAAACAAAAAACCCTTTCAATAAATATACTGAAAGGGTTTAAGTATTTATAAACGGTTGTCGGTGTTTTATTTACCGCCTTCCATTCTGTCTTTAAGTTCTTGCAACTTCGCATTCGCATCTCCGAGTGTCGGTTTTGCTTCAGCTTCAGCAGCTTCTTGTTTTTTCACTGCTTCTTTAACAATTTTCGCTTCTTCCTCACGGTGAATTGTCATGTGTGAAGCCACTACTTTTTTGAACTCTTTGCTAAACTCAATGATTTGGAATTCAGCTTCTTCTCCTTTTTTCAGCATTGAACCATCTTCTTTTTCAAGATGACGATTGGGAACAAAAGCTACAATATCCTCATTAAAGTTAATGGTTGCACCTTTGTCGGTAACATCTCCCAAAACAGCTGTGTGTTTGGTTCCGACAGCAAATTCCGTTTCATATTTATCCCACGGATTTTCTGTTGTTTGTTTGTGACCAAGGCTCAATTTACGGCCCTCAACATCCAATTCTAGAACTACCACATCCAACTCTTCACCGATATTTGTGAATTCGCTCGGATGTTTGATTTTCTTAGTCCAAGAAAGATCGCTGATATAGATAAGTCCGTCAATTCCTTCTTCAAGTTCAACAAAAACACCAAAGTTTGTAAAGTTGCGTACTGTTCCTTTGTGACGTGAACCTACAGGATATTTTGCTGTAATGTCTGTCCACGGATCCGGAGTCAATTGTTTGATTCCGAGACTCATTTTACGCTCGTCTTTATCCAGTGTTAAAACTACTGCTTCTACTTCATCACCTACACTTACAAAATCTTGTGCACTTCTTAAATGGGTGCTCCAAGACATCTCACTCACGTGAATAAGTCCTTCAACCCCGTCAGCAACTTCAACGAAAGCTCCGTAATCTGCAATTACCACCACTTTTCCTTTTACTTTATCGCCCACTTGAAGTTTATCCTCAAGGGCTTCCCAAGGATGCGGACTCAATTGCTTAAGACCTAATTGAATTCGTGTTTTGTCTTCGTCAAAATCAAGAATAACCACATTTAATTTCTCATCCAATTCAACAATTTCATTCGGATGATTGATTCTTGACCAAGAAAGGTCGGTAATGTGGATAAGTCCGTCAACACCACCAAGATCTACAAAGACTCCGTAAGAAGTAATATTCTTAACGATTCCTTCCAGAACTTGACCTTTTTCAAGTTGACCGATGATTTCTTTTTTCTGTTCTTCAATATCAGCTTCGATAAGTGCTTTATGAGATACGACAACGTTTTTGAATTCGTGATTGATTTTCACCACTTTAAATTCCATTGTTTTCCCTACATACATATCGTAATCACGAATGGGTTTCACATCAATCTGCGAGCCCGGCAAGAACGCTTCGATTCCGAAAACGTCAACAATCATCCCTCCTTTGGTACGACATTTTACATATCCGTTTACAATAGAACCTTTGTCATGAGCTTCGTTTACACGATCCCAAGCTTTGATGATTCTGGCTTTTCTGTGACTTAAAATTAGTTGTCCGGTGCTGTCTTCACGAACATCAATCAATACTTCTACCTTGTCTCCTACTTTTAAATCCGGGTTGTAACGAAACTCGTTTAAAGAAATAACACCTTCACTTTTTGCATTGATATCGATAATTGCATCACGATCAGTGATGTGAACCACGGTTCCTTCCACAACTTCGTTATCAAGCGTGTCTACAAAGTTTTCTTTAACCAGTCTTTCAAATTCCTCTAACTTTTTGTCATCAATTAAATCGATTCCTTCTTCGTAGTTGTGCCAGTTAAATTCTTCCAGAAATTTTTCAGGATCTCGTTCTTTCAGAGATACTTCAGCAGCTGGTTTTGTGTCTTCTGCTTCTTTTTGTTGAGTTTCTTCAGCAGTTACTTGGTTTTGAGTTTGTTCTGCTTGTGTTCCAGCTGTTTCTTCAGCTGTTGTTTCGTTTTTTGCTTTTTCAGCCATTTGTTAATAAAAATTGATTTCTGATTTTTATGATATACTTGAAATCAATTGTTTGTATTCTACGTTGTTACAGAATTTGACGCAGCCATCCCGCAGAAGAGGTTATTATTTTTTTAATTCTTATTCCTTTTGTTTCTGATTCGCTGCCAAAAGGGGTGCAAAGATACATTTTTTCTTTTGATTTTCAAACTCTTGAGTAAGGAATTACGAAATTCTTCAAAAATGCAGTGTTTACTTTCTAAAACAACAATCCTTGACCGGTTTCATCAGTTTTTAAATCTTTTTTTTTATCGGATTCTTCAGGGTTATCCGTTTGGTCGTCCGTTTTAGCTATGTCTGTAACTTCAACTTCCATTTCCTCGGGAGCTAATTGCTCTGGCTCCGCGTAAGGCAAGGGTTCAAGTGGATTAATTTCCAATACTTTTTCTTTGGTAAGTTGATTCCCCATCGCGGTAATTCCTTTGACTGCAATAAAAGACTCCAAATCCACCTCCAGATTGTCTTCGCGTTCCTGACCGCGTTTTTTGACAAATACCACTTCTGCTACCGGACGATAATCCGTGAAAATTTTTTCAAGATAAGAATTGGGATGATCGGTGATAATGACTTCTTCTCTGTCGGGATTTTCTATTAAAAACCTTTTGACATAAAACAATTCTTTTTCTCCTTCCCAATAAATTGCAGTAATCGGTTTATCGGGCACCCACTTTTCCAATACTATAACATCATCATCAAATCGGAGAAGCAAATCAGGAATCACCGTTTTTACCAGCCCTTTCTGATTGATAATCAACAATCTGTCATCTTTTTTAAATTCTCCGAGAAGTTCTCCACGTTCATCCACATTCAACCGTTGAACAGTGTCATCAAACCATATTTTTCGTGGTTTTAAGGTTGACAATCCTTTTTCTTTTAACTCGACTCTTTTAATAGGATGTTTGGTTACAATATTCCCTTTGGAATTACGCCCTTTTACGAGTTGGTCGGCAAAATCCAAATCAAACTTCAATTTCTTGATGCTTCCGGTTTGTCGTAAATAAATGGTGACCATTTCTGCTTCCCCATTCGGATTGGCAGTAAAATACAGAACTTTTGATCCTTTGCTTCCGTTGGTCATATCATATTCTCTGTCCCGTGTAATGGAAGTAACGGCAAAACGTTTTACATAGGATGCGCCTTTGGTTCCGTCACGATAAATCATATTGTAAATGGTACGTTTGTCTTTCTTTTTAAAAACAGCCACATGAATGATGTCTTTGCCCACAAAGGTTTTGGCATCTACACGCGTAACCATCATTTTTCCGTCTTGCGTAAAAATGATGATATCGTCAATATCACTGCAATCGGTTACGTATTCATCCCGACGCAAACTGGTTCCCACAAATCCTTCTTTCCGATTTACGTAGAGTTTGGTGTTTCGGATGACAACCTTTGTAGCTTCAATTTCATCAAAAATTCTGATTTCAGATTTTCTTCCGCGATTCGCTCCGTAGTTTTTCTTTATTCTTTTGAAAAAATCAATTACGTAATCGATTAAATTATTTAAATGATTTTTTAATTCTGCGATTTGGTCTTCTAAAGCTTCAATACGCTGTTGTGCTTTATCGATATCAAATTTGGATATCCGTTTGATTCTGATTTCTGTCAATCGGATGATATCTTCTTTGGTAACTGCCCGCTTTAAATGTCCGATATGTGGTTGAAGTCCTTTGTCAATCGCTTCAATAACACCTTCCCAAGTTTCTTCTTCTTCAATATCACGATAAATTCTCTTTTCAATAAAAATTCGCTCCAAAGAAGCAAAATGCCATTGTTCTTCCACCTCATCAAGCTGAATTTCAAGCTCCTGCTTAATAAGTTGCACTGTTCTGTCTGTACTTCTTTTTAACATTTCAGTCACGCCGATAAACAACGGTTTGTTGTCTTCAATGACACAACCTAAGGGTGAAATCGATGTTTCGCAAGCGGTAAACGCATATAGTGCGTCAATCGTTTTGTCAGGAGAAATTCCGGATGGCAAATGAATCAGAATTTCTACTTCTGCCGCGGTATTGTCTTCAATTTTTTTAATTTTTATCTTCCCTTTTTCGTTTGCTTTCAGAATGGTATCAATAAGTGAAGAAGTATTTGTTCCAAAAGGAATTTCGGTAATCACCAAGGTATTTTTATCCAACTGATTGATTCGAGCGCGACTGCGTATTCTCCCGCCGCGAAGTCCGTCATTATACCCTGTTACATCGATAATTCCGCCGGTAGGAAAATCAGGGAACAGCTGAAATTTTTTTCCTTGTAAATGTTTTATCGACGCGTCTATTAATTCATTAAAGTTGTGAGGAAGGATTTTTGTAGAAAGACCCACGGCAATTCCTTCTGCTCCTTGATGCAGCAGCAATGGAAATTTTACCGGCAGATTGATGGGTTCTTTTTTACGACCGTCATACGAAGCCTGCCAATTTGTGATTTTTGGATTAAAGAGAATTTCTAAAGCGAACTTTGAAAGTCGTGCTTCGATGTATCGCGGTGCAGCCGCTCCATCACCGGTAAGGATGTTTCCCCAGTTTCCTTGGGTGTCAATCAACAAATCTTTTTGCCCGATTTGCACCATCGCATCACCAATACTTGCATCGCCGTGCGGATGATACTGCATCGTATGTCCTACGATATTGGCTACTTTGTTGTAACGACCGTCATCCAAATCTTTCATCGATTGCATAATCCGACGTTGAACAGGCTTAAATCCGTCTTCAATTGCCGGAACCGCACGTTCCAAAATGACGTAACTTGCATAATCCAAAAACCAATCCCGGTACATGCCGGTAACTTTGGTGATGGTTTCTTCTGTTTTATTATCGTCGTTAAAGGCCGCTTGACCTTCTTTTTCGAGTTCGTCACTCATCGTTTGCTATCAACTGTATTTTTAAAAAGTTGTTTTCTAACTTATTATTTTTGAATTACGTAAATATCTCCCTCTCCTTCAATTTCCTCTCCGTTTACACTGAATTTTTCAATTTCTTTCATCATTCCAAAACATTTGGTCGGGTATGCATGTATTGTCATATTGATCGTGTCTGTTTCCGTTTCATTGAGTTTTAGAAAATATTTTTTCTCAGAAATCATAAAACCAAAATAAAAGCTCATTCTGGTAACTTCACGAAATTCAATAAACTCCAAAGGAATTTCCTCGGCTCCATCAGATAAAGTTATTTCTGAAGGCTTATACACATTATCCTCACCTATTAATGAATTTCCTTCGCTATCCACGATAGAAATCCCTGCGATTGGTTGTTTGGGAAAAACAAAGTCACACTCATCATCTCGTGTTTCACAAGAAGTAAAGAACATTAAGCAAATGGCAACTACGAATAAAAGTTTCTGTTTCATAACAACTATTATTAAAGATTAAACTTCCACTTCGTCCAATTCTACTTTTAGATTTTCAATGATAAATTCTTGCCTGTCCGGTGTGTTTTTTCCCATATAGAACGAAAGTAATTCTTCAATACTCATTGATTTGTCCAACATTACAGGATCTAACCGAATATTATCGCCAATAAAATCCTTAAACTCATCGGGCGAAATTTCTCCAACTCCTTTAAAACGGGTTATTTCTGGATTTGGCTTTATCTTTTCGATAGCGGCAATTCGTTCTTCTTCGGAATAACAATAGATGGTTTCTTTTTTATTGCGAACTCTGAAAAGAGGCGTTTGCAAAATATACAAATGCCCTTCTTTGATAATTTCCGGAAAAAATTGCAGAAAAAAAGTGATTAACAGCAGCCGAATATGCATTCCGTCAACATCCGCATCTGTTGCGATGACAATGTTATTATAACGGAGATTTTCAATGGAATCTTCAATGTTTAACGCAGCTTGTAAAAGGTTGAATTCTTCATTCTCGTAAACAATTTTTTTACTCATTCCATAAGTATTCAACGGTTTTCCTCTTAATGAAAAAACGGCTTGGGTGTTGACGTCTCTACTTTTGGTAATGCTTCCGCTGGCGGAATCTCCTTCCGTAATGAACAAAGTAGTTTCCAAATTTCGCTCATTCTTAATGTCTTGAAGGTGAATCCTGCAATCTCTTAATTTTTTATTGTGAAGGCTCGCTTTTTTGGCACGTTCGCGCGCCAATTTCCGAATGCCGCTTAAATCTTTACGCTCGCGTTCCGCCTGAATAATTTTCTTTTGAATTTCCTCGGCTACATCCGGGTTTTTATGCAAATAATTGTCCAGCTGCGTCTTGACAAAATCATTAACATACGTCCGAACTGTCGGCAGATTTCCACCCATATCCGTACTACCGAGTTTGGTTTTCGTTTGACTTTCAAAAACCGGTTCCATCACTTTTATACTGATTGCGGCAACAATCGATTTACGAATATCACTTGCATCGTAATTTTTATTATAAAATTCTCGGATGGTTTTCACCAAAGCTTCTCGAAATGCGTTTAAATGCGTTCCGCCTTGCGTTGTATTTTGACCGTTTACAAAACTGTGATATTCTTCGCTGTATTGTGTTTTGCTGTGTGTCAAAGCAACTTCAATATCCTCTCCGCGAAGGTGAATTATCGGATAAGCACTTTCTTCTTCACGAATCGTTTCCAACAACAAATCTTTTAATCCGTTTTCAGAATAAAATTTTTCGCCATTAAAATCAATAGTCAATCCCGGATTGAGATAGACGTAATTTTTAAGCATCCGAACTACATATTCTGTTCTGAATTTAAAATTCTTGAAAATCGTTTCATCCGGACAAAAAGTAACTTTTGTTCCTTTTCGGCGTCCCGATTCTTCAATATCCGACTCAAAAGTTAAATCACCGGTTGAAAATTCGGCTACTTTCAGTTTATTTTCCCGCACGGATTCTACTCTGAAAAATGAAGATAAAGCATTCACCGCTTTTGTTCCCACCCCGTTTAGCCCCACTGATTTTTTAAAAGCTCTGGTGTCATATTTTCCTCCGGTATTCATTTTAGAAACCACATCAACCACTTTGCCGAGTGGAATCCCCCGTCCGAAGTCGCGTACCTTTACTTCATTGTCTTTAATTCTTACTTCAATGGTTTTTCCCGACCCCATCACAAACTCATCAATGGAATTGTCAATAACTTCTTTGAGTAAAATATAGATTCCATCATCAGGAGAAGAGCCGTCACCAAGTTTTCCGATATACATTCCCGGTCGCATGCGAATGTGTTCTTTCCAATCCAGGGAACGAATATTTTCTTCTGTATATGTACTGCTCATAATGCTTTTGTAAATGTGCTAAATATAAGGATTCGCGCTAAGGTTTGAAATTCTTTCTGCGAAAATAATAAACACTTTTTTAAGTGAGATAAGTGTTCAATTCAATTGAAGGAAATATACCATTCTTATTACAATAATGCAAATGTTGTTATATTGTTTGAACCGACTCAAAATTAAAATTATAAATCAAATGGCGATAATCTGAATAATATTTTTTAATTTCATAACGCAATAGATATTTCAATTTATTCTTAAATGGAATTTATAGATTATTATAAAATTTTAGGGGTGGATAAAAATGCCACACCGAACGAAATTAAAAAAGCCTATCGAAAATTGGCTCGTAAACTTCATCCCGATTTAAATCCAAACGATCCTCAGGCACAGCAAAAATTTCAAGAATTAAATGAAGCCCATGAAGTGTTGAGCGATCCCGAAAAACGTAAAAAATACGACAAGTACGGGAAAGACTGGCAACATTCTGAAGCCTACGAACAAGCCAAAAAACAACGTCAGTCCAATGATTTTGACGGATTTGGTCGTCAATATACGTACACTTCGGATGGTGAAGGTTTTGATGAAAGCCCATTCTCCGATTTTTTTGAATCCATGTTCGGAAGCGGCTTTACCGGCAGGCGTCATTCGGGAACTACCCGTTTTAAAGGAGCAGATGTCAATGCCACTTTACGGCTTAATTTAACCGATGTACTCAAAAGCGAAAAACAAACCATTTCATTGGGTGACAAAAAAATCAGATTGACTATTCCCGCCGGTGTAGAAGACGGTCAAACCATACGAATTAAAGGATATGGAGGCGAAGGAATGAACGGAGGACCGAACGGCGATTTATACATTACTTTTGAGATTTTTAACAACACCGCTTTCAAACGTTTGGGAAGCAACTTGTATTTAGATAAAGAAATCCCCCTTTACACGGCGGTTCTCGGCGGTGCGATAACAGTAGATACGCTTACAGGCAAAGTTAAGCTCGACGTTAAAGCCGGAACTCAAAACGATACAAAAGTAAAACTAACAGGCAAAGGACTTCCGGTTTATAAAAAAGAAGGACAATTTGGTGATTTGATTCTCACCTATAAAGTAAAAATTCCCACAAACCTATCTGCAAAAGAAAGAGAATTGTTTGAACAACTTGCAAAAATGTAATTTATGAATACAGAAAAATATATATTATTGAGCACGTACACACGTTATTCAAAGATAGAATCAGCGTTTGTTCAAGAACTATTTGAACACGATTTAATTGTTCCAAAAACCAAAGACAACGAGGTTTTCATCGATGAAAATGACATTGTAATCATCGAACGACTTTTCCGATTGCACCGCGATCTTGGAATTAATTTTGAAGGATTATGCACCGTCAACGATATGTTAGCGCGCATCCAACGTTTGGAAGCAAAGATGAATCAATTACAACAAAGATTGAATCTTTATGAATAACAAGTCCTTTTAAACATTAAATCGAAAGTGCATGATATCGCCGTCTTGCACAATGTAATCTTTCCCTTCCACACCCATTTTACCGGCTTCTTTAACTTTGGCTTCGCTTCCGTATTTCACAAAGTCGTCATACTTAATTACCTCCGCACGAATAAATCCTTTTTCAAAATCGGAATGAATCACTCCTGCAGCTTGGGGTGCTGTTGCGCCCACGGGGATTGTCCATGCGCGAACTTCTTTTACTCCCGCCGTAAAATAAGTTTGAAGATTGAGTAATTTATAGGCACTTCGAATCAGTTTGGAAGATCCGGCTTCATCCAATCCTAAATCCTCTAAAAACATTTGACGTTCCTCGTAGGTTTCCAATTCTGTGATATCGGCTTCCGTTCCCACAGCGAGCACCAAAACTTCTGCATTTTCATCCGCAACAGCTTCTTTAACCTGATCCACATAGGCATTTCCGGATACTGCTGAGGCTTCATCGACATTGCACACATAAAGTACAGGTTTGTCGGTGATGAGTTGCATGTCATCTACAAAATCTTTTCGTTCGTCTTCAGAAAGGGCTATTGCACGAACCGATACGCCTGCTTCTAAACCTTGTTTTAATTTTACAAGCACAGCTTCTTCTTTTTGAGCTTCTTTGTTTCCCGTTCGAGCGACACGTTTGACTTTCTCCAATTTTTTCTCTACTGTTTCCAAGTCTTTCAATTGAAGTTCCATATCAATAGTTTCTTTGTCACGAATGGGATTCACACTTCCATCCACGTGAACGATATTGTCATTGTCAAAACATCGCAACACATGTAAAATAGCATCTGTTTCGCGTATGTTTGCCAAAAACTGATTTCCCAACCCTTCTCCTTTACTCGCCCCTTTAACGAGTCCGGCAATATCCACAATTTCTACAGTTGCAGGAAGAACACGTTCGGGTTTTACCAACTCTTCTAATTTTTCAAGACGTTTGTCCGGAACATTGACCACTCCCACATTGGGCTCAATAGTACAAAACGGAAAATTTGCACTTTGTGCTTTTGCATTGCTCAGACAATTAAACAACGTCGATTTACCTACATTTGGCAACCCTACAATTCCTGCTTTCATGATTTTTCAGATTTAAAAGGTGCAAATATACGTTTTATGCAGGTTGCACAAAAAACCATCAATAATCATTTTTTATTAAAGAATTATATTGATATTATAATTATTTAACACAACTCCAAACTAATTTTGATATCAAATATTAATTAAATAGTTATGAGACACCTTATCATGATTGGAGCATTATTATTAAGTACGGTTACCTTTGCTCAAAAGACTCAAAATACGACAAAAGAAACAGTAATTACCAAAAAGACAATTACGGATCACAAAGGAACGCGAACTTCAACAGAACGTGCGTCGCAAACGAAAAGTCAAAAAATGCGCTTGGATGAACAAGACGCCAACAAAATTAATCAATCGGTAGTGATGGAACCCGTTGAGGTCGATACGAATGTCAGTTATGAATTTGAAGGAAATTATTTTCAATTTTTAAACGAAGAAAATCGTGACGGATATCGTTTAATGACCATCAGAGATAATGTTGCCGATAAAGAATATGCAATCATTAAACCCAGTTCTCAAGACGGATATTATATTATTTCCAGAGAAGGCAAATCTTCTTTCGGCTATTTTAATGCTGAAGGAAATTTCGTCGTGGAACGGTATGACGAAAAAACCGGAAAAGTAATTTCTGATGTCTATCATTTGCAAGAAAGTTCCTTAAAAAGAGACTAGCACCTATATAGCTAATTTAACCGTTAAAAGCTGTTTTCATTTGTTTGAAAATGGCTTTTTGCATTTTACACGCTCACAGATTCATTTGCAATAGATCGTTATGAAATAAAAAAACTCCTTTCAAAATCCGTATCTTCGCACAAAATCATCTTGATGAATTTTATAAAAACCACTGAAGCGGATTCGCATTATAATCATTTGGAATCGATGAGTGTTCGGGAATTGTTGACTAACATTAACCGAGAAGATCAAACGGTTGCGCATTCCGTTTCAAAGACAATTCCTCAGATTGAAGCTGCAGTTTCGGTAATTGTTGAAAAACTTAAAAACGGCGGTCGTTTGTTTTATCTTGGTGCGGGAACCAGTGGACGGTTAGGAATTGTAGATGCCAGTGAATGTCCTCCTACTTTCGGAGTACATGAGGATTTGGTTATCGGATTAATTGCCGGAGGAGATGCTGCCATTCGCAAAGCTGTTGAGTTTGCAGAAGATTCCGCTGAAGAAGGCTGGAAAGACCTTCTGTCTCATCAGGTTTCTGACAGCGATTTTGTAATTGGAATTGCAGCATCCGGAACAACGCCGTATGTAGTTGGAGCGATTGAATATTGCAATCGACATAACATCGAGACTGCTTGTATTACTTGCAATGAAGGAAGTCCCTTGGCTTTGGCTGCAAAATATCCGATTGTGGCGGTAGTAGGACCTGAATTTGTGTCGGGAAGTTCACGAATGAAATCCGGAACGGCTCAAAAAATGATTCTGAATATGATTTCTACGACAACCATGATTAAACTTGGTCGCATCAAAGGAAATCGCATGATTGACATGCAACTTAGCAATCACAAATTAATAGAACGGGGCATCCGAATGATTCAAGAAGAATTAAAAGTATCCAAAGAAGAAGCTTCAGATTTGCTTCATAAGTATAAAAATGTGCGTGACGCTATAAACAACTATGACCATGAGCAACGGAACTAAAATGTCTATCTTAAAAAAAGGAATCAAAAAATTAGCGATATCGCTCCCTTTAATGTTTTTGGGACCTTATTTAATTACGCTGTCATTTTTAAATAAAGACAACATCATGTTGTATGTATTTTTGGCTTTAGGATTGACTGTAGCAATTAGTGCGGTTTATTTTGCGTTTTCAGGAATCAATACGATTGTAGAATCGGTATTTGGAAAAAAAGTAAAATAGCAACAACATAAAATACCCGAAAGAAAAACTCCTTCGGGCATTTACCTTTATGATTGTGTATCAATTTTAACTATCTACTGTAATTTGGAGCTTCTTTTGTAATGGTTACGTCATGCGGATGACTTTCAGCAATTCCGGAAAAGGTAACTTTTACGAATTTTCCGTTTTCTTTTAAAGCTTCGATATTTTTCGCTCCGCAATATCCCATTCCGGCTTTAAGTCCGCCGATAAATTGTGTCATACTTTCGTATAGTTCCCCTTTATAAGGCACTCTTCCAACAATTCCTTCGGGGACTAGTTTTTTAATATCATCTTCAACATCTTGGAAATAACGATCTTTTGAGCCTTGCTTCATGGCTTCAACCGAGCCCATACCACGGTAGGATTTGTATTTTCTTCCTTCGTAAATAATGGTTTCACCGGGAGACTCTTTGGTTCCTGCCAAAAGCGAACCGAGCATCACACAATCCGCACCGGCAGCAATAGCTTTGGGAATGTCACCGGTATATCGGATGCCACCGTCAGCAATTACAGGAATTCCGGAACCTTTAATTGCTTTTGCAACTTCCAAAACAGCAGAAAACTGAGGATATCCAACTCCGGCTACGACGCGAGTAGTGCAAATTGAACCGGGACCAATTCCTACTTTTACCGCATCCGCACCGGCATCTACCAAATATTTTGCAGCTTCGGCAGTAGCTATATTTCCTACAATCACATCCAAATCAGGATATTTTTCTTTAATCTGTTTTAAAACCTGAACCACTCCTTTTGTATGTCCGTGCGCAGTATCCACAATTACCGCATCTACTTGAGCATTTACCAACGCTTCGGTTCGTTCCATGACATCGGGCGTTACTCCCAATGCTGCAGCCACCCGAAGACGACCAAATTGATCCTTATTTGCAAAAGGTTTTTGAGTGAGTTTGGTAATGTCTCTAAAAGTGATTAATCCTTCTAATTTTCCGTTTTGATCCACCACGGGAAGCTTTTCAATTTTATGTTGCTGAAGAATCGTTTCGGCTTCTTCCATCGAAGTCCCGGGAATTACGGTCACTAAATTTTTTGAAGTCATCACCTCTTCCAAACGATGGTCTAGATCTTTTTCAAACCTCAAATCTCTGTTGGTAACAATTCCGATTAATATGCCTTCATCATCAATTATCGGAATGCCGCCAATGCTGTATTCCTTCATGGTTTGTTGTGCATCGCGAACCGTATTGTGTTTTTTTAATGTTACCGGATCGATAATCATTCCGCTTTCAGCACGTTTTACTTTTCTCACTTCTGCCGCCTGCGCATCGATGGTCATGTTTTGATGAATCACGCCAATCCCACCTTCACGCGCCATAGCCACTGCCATGGCACTTTCCGTAACAGTATCCATCGCCGCAGAAACGATGGGGATGTTAAGTGTTATATTTTTAGAAAAACGCGTTTTTACAGAAACTTCGCGTGGGAGAACTTCAGAATATGCAGGAATCAGTAAAACATCATCATAAGTCAATCCCTCTCCAACTATTTTATCATCTTGTGTAGTCATTGCAATTAATTTTAGCATAAACAATTAAAACTTAGCACGTTGCAAAAAGTTATGATTGTTATTAATTGCATGCAAATATAACAAAAATAGCAAAGCAAAGGCGTTGTTGGTCAATAAATAATAACTGTTTATTTAATTTTTAAGAGACTTTAAATAATTTATGACGGCACGTCTGATATCTCCGGGGATTTCGTCCTCATCGGGGAAGTAGACCTCCAAGACATCCGGATGCTTGGCAGTGAGAAAAGAAATGTCTAAACCACGTAACAAAAAGTCACTCATGGCTATGGTATAAATCTCGTTAGGAAGAATCTGTTTTCCTCCAATTTCCCATTTGTTTTCGTCCGATTTAGAAAAGTTATACCGTTGCAGATAAGCACCGGTTCCTCTGCTTTTCACACCATAATCCAAGACTTCGATGAGTAATTTTCCTTTTAACTTGACTTTTACCACACTGCCTCCAAACAATAAAATTCTAAAAATGTCTTTGCTTGAAATTGCGCCGTGCAGTTCATCGTCCACGCGGATAGAGCCACCGTTTACAAGGGCAGCTTCTGCATCATCGTCATATGCAAATTTCATCGATTTTGTTATAATCTCACCCAGATTTGTCTGTTTCCCACGACTTGAACTGTCGGTACCGTCCCAAGGGACTGCTGCATGATAAATTATTTCATCCGGATTTGAAATTACTTTTCTTAAATTCTCTTCCATAATCCGATCCCATTTTTCAACAATCGCATCTATTTCCGCATTCGATGAAACTTTATCGGTTATCCAAACCAATTCGGAATCCAACGTAAAATTTTCTGAGTTTTTGTCATAAGTAAACGTATGCACATACATGGTTTTGGCATTTGCATCGGCTTTGGCAATCATCGTGTTTCCTTCTTTCACAAGCATGTTATGATGTTCATGGCCTCCCATAATCAATGGCAAATCCGGCAGACGTCTGGCGACATTTTTGTCTTGATCCAATGCTATATGTGTCAATCCGATGATAATATCGGTTTGATTTTTCATTTCATTGTAAACACGTTCGGATTCTTCATAAACATCGCCGTAATAAACATAATCTTTTGGATTTGAGGCAATCGTCACCCCGAAAATGCCCAAATTCATACGGTCACCGTCGGCATCTTCAATGGTAAGAATTGAATAATCAGTCACTTGATTTCTCCTGCCATTATTTTCGACGTAAAAAAAATCCACTTCACCGTTATTCACATGACGTGTATTTGCCGATGTCCACTCAAATTCGGATTCATTCAAACGATTTTGCAAAACGGTTTCGCTAAAATCAAATTCGTGATTTCCAAAAGTGACCAAATCGAAATTCATGGCGTTCATCACTTCTATCATTTGTTTTCCCTGAATGCCTTTGCCTTGGTGTTTTAACGAACTCAAAAGAGAAGGATTTAAAAAATCTCCTGCCATCACCAAAAACGTATTCGGATTTTCCTTTTGAATAGAATCTCTTAAATAAGCTACCCGTGCCATTCCTCCATACTGCCCGTTATTTAATGGTGCTATTTCATAAACATCGTTTAATTGTACTATTTTAAATGTAATTTTCCCGTCGGAAGTTGTTGAAACTGTAGGTTTTGTGGCAGTACACGAAAACAGGAATCCACAGATGAGTAACGTAATAATTTTTTTCATCGTAATGAATTTGAAGGGTTATATTTTATGAAAAAACATTTTAAAAATAAACCGTAAAAATGTCTAATGCTTTATTATATGCACTTTCAAAAGCCAAAGAATTGATTCCGGTCTCAATCTTATTGGTTGTAAAATAACTGAGCATTTTTTCGGTCGGCATATTTCCGGTAAGTTCATCTTTTGCCATCGGACACCCTCCAAATCCTTGGATGGCACCGTCAAATCGGCGACATCCAGATTGATAGGCAGCATCTACTTTTTCAAACCACGCTTGAGGTGTGGTATGCAGATGCGCACCAAATTCGATATCGGGATATTGCGGAATCAAATTGGAAAATAAATAGGTGATTATATCCGGCGTGGAACTTCCGATGGTATCGCTTAAGGATAATATTTTTACACCCATTCCGGCTAATTTTTCTGTCCATTCGGCAACAATTTCCACATTCCACGGATCGCCGTACGGATTTCCAAAACCCATCGACAAATATGCGACAACTTCTTTGTCTGTTTTATGAGCAAGATTTAGTATTTCATCCAAAATCACGATAGATTCGGCAATAGTTTTATGGGTATTGCGCATTTGGAAATTTTCAGAAATAGAAAACGGATAGCCTAAATACTGTATTTCAGGATGTTGTACTGCATCTTCCGCTCCGCGAATATTTGCGACAATTGCCAATAATTTGCTCTTTGTTTTTGATAAATCCAGTCTTGACAACACTTCGGCAGTATCTTTCATCTGAGGAATAGCTTTGGGAGAAACGAAACTTCCAAAGTCAATAGTGTCAAAACCACAATTTAACAACGACTGAATGTAAGCGATTTTCTTCTCGGTGGGAATCCAATCTTTAATTCCCTGCATCGCATCGCGCGGACATTCTATAATTTTAACTTCTTGCATAACTCCAAAGATAAAAAAGACTGCAAATAAATGATTGCATTTTAAAACTCATTTCGTTCCCGGCACTCAGCCCTTAACTGTTTGAATAAAAACTATTTTAATTTGTGTTCTTAACTTTGTTTCATAGCGTGT